>JAFKLR010000004.1:0-346148 GCA_017304685.1 Sphingobacteriia bacterium
CTCCGCCCTACCAGCTTCCGCTAATACCTTCGTGATAGCCGCTGTTAATGTCGTCTTACCATGATCAACGTGACCTATAGTCCCTATGTTTACGTGCGGCTTATTCCGCTCAAACTTTGCCTTAGCCATCTCTTCCCTTCCATTACTAAGTTATTCTTAAAAAATCAATAATCTTAAAACAATTGGAGCGGGTGATGGGAATCGAACCCACACAGCCAGCTTGGAAGGCTGGGACTCTACCATTGAGCTACACCCGCTTTTGTTCTTTTAAAGCTTATCCCTAAGAATAATGGTGGAAGGGGTAGGATTCGAACCTACGTACGCATTCGCGGGCAGATTTACAGTCTGCTGCCTTTAACCACTCGGCCACCCTTCCAATATCTTAAGAACATACCGCCTATATCTTTAGCACTATATAATTATCAATTAGAAAAATTAAGTCAACTTAAATTAATTAGACATTTGAAAAATAAATATCTATATTTTAGTTTTATAGATTAATAAATGCAAAAAATTAAAAAGTCAATTAATAGATCATAAACATATGCAAAAACATAAAGCTAATAAACAAGTAATATATGGTAAGCATCCAGTATTAAGCGCTATCACAAATTCTCAAAGAAAAATCTACAGATTTTTTACCACTGAAAAGTATGATTTTGATAAATATTCTAAATCTATATCTTCACAACTTTTAAGTAATAGTGAGATATCTAAATTATTACCAGAAGGCGCTGTACATGGTGGATATGCTTTAGAATGTAGTTTACCTAAGACATATTCAGTAAATGAATTTGTCGAAGAATTAAACAGCGAAATATGTACTATAGTAGCTTTAGATCAAGTAACTGACCCGCATAATATAGGAGCAATAATCAGAAGCGCTGTAGCTTTTAATGTTAATGCAATTCTAATCACGGAGAGCAATTCTAATTATGAATCTCCTATAGTTGCAAAATCTGCCTCTGGAGCATTAGAAAGCATAAAAATTATTGAGGAAATAAATTTATCGAGAAGCTTAAACTTTTTAAAAGACAAAGGTTTTTGGTGTATAGGTCTGGATGGTGAAGCTAAAAAAGACTTAACAGATTTACCTAAATTTGAAAAAAAGGTAATATTACTCGGCGCTGAAGGAAAAGGACTTAGAAGGTTATCGAAAGAAAATTGCGATGAACTAGCTAAAATTTCTATAAACTCTAATATAGAAAGTTTAAATGTTTCTAACGCTGCTGCTATTACATTTTATGAATTAAATAAAAATTCTAATTAAAAACATGACAATTTTACCGTTAATTATAGCTCCTGATCCAATTTATAGCAAAAAATCTACTGATATATTAGTAATAGATGAAGAGATCAGGAAATTAGCTAGCGATATGATAGATACAGTCTATTTTCAACATGGTATTGGTATGGCTGCAACTCAAATAGGAGTTCTAAAACGAATCATTGTAGTTGATATTAATTATAATAAAAATGATCCCACTACAAGAAACCCTATTATAATGATTAACCCTGAAATACTTGAATTTTCTACAGAAACTTATGAATTTACAGAAGGCTCAATTTCTTTTCCCGAGGCTTACGTTAAAACCTCACGACCTAGAAAAATAAAAGTTAAATATACAGATTTAGAAAAACGTGAACATATAATTCAGGCTGAAGATTTATTTTCGGTCTGCATTCAACATGAAATAGATTATACACTAGGTAAAACTTATTTAGATTTAGCTTCTCCTCTTAAAAAGAGAATAATTTTAGAAAAATTATTAAAAAGAAAAGTTAAATAATTTTAATTATAAATAATTTTAAGGTCCTGAATATTTTTTTGTATTAAATCAATTGCAAGTGCATCAACTTTATAAGTTTTTGGAAGTTTAATAAGGACAAATCTTTTTTCCTCTGGTAAATAGAATTTAATTTTAATTGTAGTAGAATGATCCATTTCTTTTAATCTATTTATAAAATCTGTAATACTTTGACTGGAAGTTTCAAATATGATTTCACGTGTAGCATTGATAATTTTATTAACTAAATAATCAATATCTCTTAAAAAGAATCGTACACCACCCTCATCTTTTTTTGCTTCGATTTTTAAAATTACTGGAGCTCCGTTATTAAATAATGATTTATTTTCATCATACATATCGATTACTTCTTTATTAAACATAGAAATTTCATAATTTCCTGTTTGATCAGATGCAAGCAAACTACCAAACCTACCTTTTCTAGAAGCTTTAATTTTAACATCTAATGGCACTGAAGCTACATAATAGGTTTGTAAGCTTTCCGTCGAATTTTCGTAAACATTTTTTAAGTTAGATACCCCTAATCTTTTAATATACTCTTTGAATTCATCAAGCGGATGACCAGAAAAGTAAAATCCATACACTTCAAATTCATAGGAAAGTTTTGTTAAAGGCGACCACTCTTCAACTTGTGATAAATTTAATTTACCAATTGAAGATTTTATTACTGACGAACTAAATAAGCTAAACTGATCTGTATTATCATTTTTACTATTTTCATGTCGAGTTATAAAATTTAAAATATTTTCAGTATTTTCAAAAATTTGATTCCTATTCGGATTTAGCTCATCAAATGCACCTGCCTTAGCAAAATTTTCAACAACTTTTTTATTAACTGGTTTATCGTTCATTCGCTTGGCAAAATCTTCTAATGAACTGAACTTCCCATTTTTTTCTCTTTCTTCAATAATTGTTTCAGAAACCTGCTTACTAACATTTTTAAGAGCTGAAAGCGCATATCGAATACATTTTTTTCCATTATAAAATTCAAGACTAAATAAAGGATAAGAAAAATTTATTGATGGAGGCAAAACTTTAATATTAAAATTTCTCGCTTCTTGAATGAATATAGAAATTTTATCAGTATCATGTATGTCATAATTAAGAGAGGCAATCAAAAATTCAACAGTGTAATTTGCTTTAAGAAAAGCTGTTTGATACGAAATTACAGCATAAGCAGCAGCATGCGATTTATTAAAACCATATCCAGCAAATTTATCAACTAAATTAAAAATTTGAGTTGCTTGGTCAGCATCTATACCATTTTCTATTGATCCTTTTACAAAAATCTCTCTTTGCGCATCCATTTCTGCCTTAATTTTTTTACCCATCGCTCGACGAAGTAAATCCGCTGCTCCTAATGTATAACCTGCAAGAAGTTGAGCTATCTGCATTACTTGCTCTTGATAGATTATTACCCCAAAAGTCTCTTTTAAAGCGTTTTCTAATTTTGGATGTATATAATCAGGTTCTTCTAAACCATGTTTTCGTGCAATATATGTTGGTATATTCTCCATAGGGCCCGGTCTATATAACGCGCCAAGAGCTATAAGATCTTCAATTGCGTCAGGTTTGAGCTTACGCAAAGCATCTTTCATTCCACCACTCTCAAATTGGAAAACCCCAGTGGAATCACCATTAGAAAGTAATTCATAAGTTTTTTTATCTTTAAAGCTTATGTTATCAATATTTAATTCAATTCCTTGTTCTTGAAGCATATTTACAACATGCTGAATTACCGTAAGCGTTTTTAAACCTAAAAAGTCAAATTTTACTAATCCAGCCATTTCAGCATATTTCATTGAATATTGCACAACTGGCATGCTTGATCTTTCATCGTAATATAAAGGAACTAATTCAATTAATGGTTTGTCAGCTATTACTACACCAGCTGCATGAGTAGAAACGTGCCTGAACAACCCTTCTAATTTAAGCGCAATATTAACCATACGATCTATATCCCGACTTTCAGCCATTCGCTTTCTTATACTCGGTTCAAGATCTAAGGCTTCTTCAAGCGTAACAGGACTAACAGGATTAAAAGGTACCATTTTACAAATATCATTAACTTGCGCCAATTCTACTTGAAGCACCCTTCCAACATCTCTTAAAACAGCTCGCGCCTGTAACTTTCCAAAGGTAATAATTTGCGCAACTTTATCTTCACCATATTTCATTTTAACGTAATTAATCACTTCATCACGTTTATCCTGACAAAAATCTATATCAAAATCTGGCATAGAAACCCTGTCTGGATTTAAAAATCTTTCAAATAGCAACCCAAATCTTATTGGATCTAAATTCGTGATTTCTAAACTCCAAGCAACTAATGAACCGGCACCCGAACCTCTCCCTGGGCCTACAGGTATATTGTTCTTTTTACTCCATTTTATAAAATCAGATACTATTAAGAAGTATCCGCAGAATTTCATTTTAGAAATTACATTTATTTCAAATTCTAATCTTTCAAAATAAGTTTTTGCAAGTTCAGCAAATTGTTCTTCATTAAGATTTTCAATTATTTTTTTCTTCTCTAATCTTTCCTTTAAACCTTCCTTAGCGTATTTAGCAAATAATTCTTCTTCATCATCTATACCGTTATCGGTAAATTTAGGAAGCATAGGAGCTCGTGAATGCATAACAGCAGAACATCTTTCAGCTATTATTATTGTATTTTCAATAGCTTCTTTAATATCAGAAAATAATTCATTCATTTCTCTAATACTTTTAAAATAAGCCTGAACTTTAGGCTTTTGTCTTTTTTCATTTTGCACAAAATCATTTGTTGAAATACAACTTAGTACATCAAATGCTTCATACATTTTTTCAGAAGGATAAAATACTGGATTAGTAGCCACGAGAGGTAAATTTAAATCATAAGCAAAGTTAATTTGATCTTCTTCGATTTTATGATCATCAATGTTATCTTGTCTGATTAATTCTATATAAATATTATTCTTAAATATATCACTTAAATTTTTTATAAAACTAATAGCCTTGTCTTTCTCTTCTTTTAATAATAATTTTCCTAAAGTTCCTTCAGAAGCACCACTTAAAATTATTAAACCTTCTTTTAATTCTGTTAACCGATTGTAATTAATATGGGGATCAACATTCGTATTTGTTAAATTTAAAAACGATTCACTATTAAGTTTTATTAAATTTTGTAACCCAATTTTATTCTTAGCAAAAATATTAATGCTATCAAATTCTTTATAAAAGGGGTTCAGTATTTTCATTTTACAACCAATAATTGGCTTAATTCCTTTTTTAATTGCTTCTTCTGAAAATTCTAGCGAACCAAACAAATTACCTTGATCACACATCCCAACTGCAGGCATGTGCTCTTTCTTAGCCAAAGCTACAATATCATTAATTTTTAGTGTGCTTTGTGCAAGTGAATATGCACTATGAACGCGTAAATGGATAAATTTATTCATGAACTTAAGTTATTTATTGAAAGAGGCTAAAAAAAATTTATAATCCAATGACATAAATTTTACAATATTAGAATGAAAAAATGAACATTGATTATATAAAAAATTTTATTGAAACCTTATGGAATGATAAAAACTCTAATTCTTTAGTACCTACTGAAGATAATAAAAAAGTTATTAATGATATTATCAACTTATTAGATAGCGGTAAAATTAGAATAGCTGAAAAAATAAATGACAAATGGCAAGTTAACGAATTTGCTAAAAAAGCTGTATTGCTATATTTTTTCTTTAATAAAAATATTACTTTAGAAGGTAGTTCTTTAAATCACTTTGACAAAGTACCACTTAAAACTTCTAATTGGAGTGAAACAGAGTTTACTACAGCTGGATTCAGAATAGTTCCAGGATCAATTGTTAGAAAAGGGGCTTTCATTAGTAAGAATGTAGTTGTTATGCCTTCTTTTATTAATATTGGAGCTTTTATTGATGAAAATACAATGATTGATTCAATGGTTACTATTGGTAGTTGCTCACAAATTGGTAAAAATTGTCATATATCAGAAGGTGTGGGTATTGGCGGAGTATTGGAACCATTACAAGCAAATCCTGTTATTGTTGAAGATAATTGTTTTATAGGAGCTAAATCAGTAATAGTTGAAGGCGCAATTATCAGCGAAGGCTCGGTTTTAGCAATGGGTACACAAATAGGAGCCAGTACAACAATAATTGAAAAAAATTCAGGAAAAGAATATAAAGGATTTGTCCCACCCTATTCTGTAGTAATTCCTGGTAGTCTTAAAATTAACGATAATTTAAATAAAAATTGTGCAATTATAATTAAAAAAGTAGATGCTCAAGTGAGAACAAAAACCCAAATTAATGAGTTATTACGTGATTAATAGCAACCAGAATTTAATTAATTTGTGTAGCAATCTGATTTCAATTGAAAGCATTACACCTTCCAATAATAAAGTAATTGAATTTACTAAAAATTACTTAGAAAACCTAGGTTTCAAATGTTTTGAAATAACTTCTAAAACTACTAATAATTTATATTGTGAAATTGGTGAAGGAAATAAAAACATTTGTTTTGCAGGTCACTTAGATGTCGTCAGAGAAGGCAGCGGATGGACTTTCCCACCATTTCAAGCGACTTTAAAAAATGATAATATTTATGGCCGTGGCGCTGTAGACATGAAGGGAGCTATAGCTGCAGCAATTATAGCTGGAGTCAACTTTTCTAAGCTTAAAAAAGGTAAATTTAGCTTAATGCTTGTTGGTGATGAAGAAGATGGCAACAATTATGGCACCGAAGAGATTTTGAAATGGCTGGATAAACAAAATATTAATCTTGATTATGTAATAGTTGGTGAACCTACAAATCCTGAAAAACTTGGGCAAATGGTAAAAATCGGTAGACGTGGTTCAATTTCTTTTATTGTAAAAATTAAGGGTAAACAAGGTCATGTTGCTCATCCTGAAAATACGATTAACCCTATTAAATATGCAGCGAAAATTATAAATGGCTTTTATACCAGTCAAATTGATAATGGAAACGAACATTTCATACCCTCTAATTTAGAAGTAACTAATATTAATGTAGGTAATTTATCTCGAAACGTTATTCCCGGTGTTTGTGAATTATTTTTTAATATCCGCTATAGCTTGCTTCAAAATGAGCAAAGTTTAGTTACATATGTTACAAAAATTATCGAAGAAAATATTGGTGAAGCCTCTTATGATATTGAATATAATAATTCTGCTTTACCTTTTATAAGTTTTAATGAAAAGCTAATAAACGCTGTAACCGAAGTTATTGAAGAAATACATGGAGATAAACCAAGGGTAGCTGCTATTGGTGGAACTTCAGATGCACGGTTTATTCAAAAATATTTCCCGGTAATAGAATATGGTTTAAGCTTTAAATTAGCTCATCATGCAGATGAATTTGTAAGTTTAGAGGAATTACATCAACTTTGTTTAACTTATGAAAAAATTTTTAACCGACTTTCCAACTTTTGATAATATCACTTGGAATAGTTTACCTCCTAAAATTGTAATTGATCCGGTGTTCACTTCACCAAACTCAACTACTAAATTTTTTAGTGATCAATTTGGAAAAAATTCTGTTAATATTATAAATTTTAATTCTGAAATTGAGCCACTTTTAAATTCTGAAATAAGACTTCTCAAAACTACAGAAAAAAATGCCTATATTAGAAAAACTATAATGTCTATAAATAATATTAAGCTTATTTATTCTAGAATTTGCATAGTAGAAAATTTATTAGACAAAACATTTTATAAACAAATTTATGATTTAGGAAATAAACCTATAGGTAATATCATTTTTACTAAATCTACTATTAGAAGTAAGTTTAGCTTTGCAGAAAATAAAGATTTTTTGTTTAGGAGATCAATAATTAATAATCCTTTAGGTAATATTTTAATTAATGAAGGGTTTTATAAACCCTCACTTTATACTATTCACCAAGAGCTTTTAAAATTTCATCAAAAGTAATTTGACCTTTTCTTAGTAATTTTATTTCATCAACTGCGCTTATTACAGTAGAAGCTTGAACTTTTTCTGATATATCTCCATTTATAATAACTTTAACTTTATCACCTAAAGATCGTTTAATTTCTTCGGCATTTTTACTATCCGGAAAACCTGAAATATTGGCACTAGTACCGATAATAGGGTATTTAAATTTTGCAAGTAAATCCAAACAAAAATTATGATTAGGGATTCTAAAACCTATATTATCACTATTATTATTAATGTTTTTAGCTAATATATTATTTTGTTTTAATTTAGCAATTATAGTTAAAGGTCCAGGGCAGAAAGCTTTTACTAATTTTATTATTCGATCGTTTATTTCACAAAATTCAGATAATTGTTCTAAATTATAAGCCAGTATAGATAATGGTTTATCATTACTTCTATCTTTTGCTTGATAAATTTTTTCTACTGCTAAGGAATTCGTAGCGTCACATGCAAGAGCAAATACTGTTTCTGTAGGAAAACTTACTAATTCACCTTGTTTAATATATTCATAAACTTTTTGTATTGCTAAACTATTATTTTCTGCGATAATTTCAACCATAGGTTAATTTAATTTTTATTTTTGTTTAAAACATATGAATACCAAAATAATAACTATTGCACAACAAAAAGGTGGAGCAGGAAAAACAACTTTAGCTATACATTTAGCGGTTGGTCTTTTCCAACAAGGAAATAAAATAGCTGTTATCGATATTGACCCTCAAGGTTCATTTTCAAAATGGTTCAACGCTAGGAAACAAAAATTTGGTGAAACCTATGCAGGCATTAAATTAGTTAATGGTGTAGGGTGGAGAATTAATTCAGAGCTTTCAAGCCTTAGAAATAAATTTGATTATATAATAATAGATAGCCCTCCTCATGCAGAAACAGACGCAAAAGTTTCAATTAAAGAAGCGGATTTAGTTTTGTTACCAGTTCAACCTAGTCAGATGGATGTATGGGCATTAGAAACTACTATGAAAATTTGTGAAAAAGAAAAAATCGACTATCTAGTAATTCCAAATAGAGTTAATGCTAATTCCAAAACTGCTAAAGAAATATTTGATAGAATTAATAATTTAGCTAAAACAACTTTAGGCAATAGGGTTGCGTATGCAAACTATTTAAAAGACGGTAAAACAGTAACTGAAACTGAACCATCTTCTATAGCTGCAACAGAAATTAAGCAACTTGTTGAAGAAATAACTAAAGTATTTGAAGAAGTAGATTAACAAAAGAGCTAATTACTTCTTCATCAGTTATCAATTAAATTCTCCAACGTATTTTTTAATTAAAGGTATAAATTCGTGGGCCTGAGGAGGAAGGAAGTGCTTCACCTCATCAATTTTATTTTGCGAAATAAGTTTTCTAATGTCAGTAGCATTAATTCCTTGATAGTTTTCAACTTCTAGATATCTCCACTCAGGAAATAAACTTAAATAATATGAACTTGCATCTTTTTGGTGTCCTATTAAAGCTACACGAGTCTTACCCTTCCCAGCAATTTTTTTTACTGAATTAAGTACACTATTTCTCCAATCGTCATCTGATTCATAATCATCTAGCGCCTCAATAAAATATCTATTGTTATAGTTATCTTCTAATACTTTACTTATCAACTCTTTTCTTTCAGAAAATGTAAGTGGGTTTTTAAACGATCTTGGCTTATTGGCTGAACCGCAAAGAATGATTATTTTTTCAGAAACTTGTAAAGCGCTTTCTACTACCTTTAGATGCCCATCATGAAATGGTTGAAATCTTCCGATAAACACTGTGTATGTGAACTTTTTATTCTCTACTGTTTTAGCTATAGCACTATTAATTAGGTAGAAAAATATTAATATAGTTATTTTAAATTTTGACATATTGCTCTCTAAATTTATATTAATTATTAAATTAGGTTATTCATTCATAAAATCTTTTATATGGTCCAATTCTGATTTTAAAAATTCATTTTTAGGCATATCAGCAATTATTTTACCTTTCTCAAGTAATATCACTCTTGTAGCAGCTGATTTCATAAAATACATTTCATGAGTAATAAAAATCACTATTGTATCCTTAAATATTATCTCTCTAATTAAATCAATAATTTCTTTTACATTCTTAGGATCGAGAGCGGATGTAGGTTCATCAAATAGTAATATTTTAGGTTCCATAGCTATACATCTTGCTATTGCAACTCTTTGCTTTTCCCCACCTGATAGCATTTTCGGCATTTCATGCATTTTATGAAGCAAACCAACTTTTTCTAATTTTTCTTTAGCAATTACAATAGCTTGTTCTTTAGATATTTTTTTTACATTGATTAAAGGACAGGTAATATTTTCAATAACACTCATATTGCTAAACAAATTAAAATTTTGGAATACCATTCCAATATTTTGTCTTTGCTCACTTATATTTTTTTCATTTAAGCGAACCTGATCTACAATAACATCACCGTTGTTTTGAAGTTCTAATTGATTTATTATTCTTAAAAGAGTAGATTTACCACTTCCAGAACTACCAATTATAGCTATTACTTCTCCGCTATTAAATTGAAGGTTAATATCTTCTAATACTTTTTTGTTTCCAAAAAACTTGTTAATATTTTTAAGTTCAATCATATTCTATTTTTTAATTTTTTTTCTGCAATGGATAAAATAAAGTTTAAAGTCGTAACTAAAATATAATAATAACAACCTGCAATAATTAATGGTGTTAAGTAATCATATGTTTCAGAAGAAATTAGTTGAGCTCTTCTCATAATATCTAAAGCACCAAGAACAGATATGATTGAAGATTCCTTTATCATATTTATCATTTCATTAATTAATGAAGGAATAATATTTACAAAAGCTTGTGGTATAATAACTAGCCTTAAAGACATGAACTTAGTCATTCCTAAAGCCTTACACGCTTCAAGTTGCCCCTTATCTATTGCATTAATACCAGCTCGCAAATGCTCCGAAATGTAAGCTGAAGAATTAATTGAAAAAGCTATAACACCTGCTGTAAAGATAGAAATTTGAATTCCTAAAATTTTTTGTAGCGCAAAATATATTAAACTTAATTGTAAAATTAGTGGAGTACCTCTTAAAATAGAAACATAACTTTTAATAAAAAAATTACATATTTTATTTAAATTCGCTAATGCAGTAATTACTAATCCTATTATTAAACCAATTAGTGTAGATAAAATTGCATATGCAATAGTTAAAGGTATTCCCTTAGCAATAAATTCTATGTGTTTAACATTAAATATCCCTAGGAAAAGCTTTGAATCTTCAAAGTTAAATTTAAACCACTTTTGAGTAATTTTATTTAATTCACCATTTTTTTGGTATTTATCAATAACTTGATTAAAATCTTTTGTTAATGAAGAATTTTTAGGTAATGCAATTACAGCCTGCCCACTAATAATTTCTGTAACCTCATATAAAGTAAATTGAGGATTATTTTTTAAAATTGATTCCGCTTGCACTCTATCTAAGAAAAGTATGTTTATTCTATTGCTCTTCAATTCTTCTAAAAGCATTGGAATACGTGAAAGCGATTTAATCTTCGTAAAGCCCTTAGTTAATAAACTAGATTCAAAAACAGTGCCGGTTTGAACACCTATTATTAGTTTTTTAGCATCTGTTAAATTACTAATTTTAAGGTTTTTATTATAAATAAACGCTGATTTTGCTTCATAATATGGTATGGTAAAATCTACTATTTTAGCTCTTTCGTCGGTTTTAGAAATATTCGAGATAGCGAAATCAATAATTCCTGAATTAATTGCAGGTATAAGAGAAGCAAAATCCATCTCAATAATTTTTAATTTATATCCTAGTTCATTAGCTATTAATTTTGCTACGTCAGCATCAATCCCTGTCACTTCTCCTTCAATCATCATATCAAATGGTGGATAATCTGCAGAAATTCCAACTTTTAATATTTTGTTGTTATCATCACTTTTACAAGAATTTAAGATTAAAAGAAACGCTACAATCAGAGTTCTTAACATAGCTATAATTTTTATTAATTTTTTGATGATTTTTAAGATATAATTCACATTTGTCAAGGAAAATTACTTATTAATTGCACCTTAAAAAGTAATTTTTATAAAAAATACTAATTTATAAATTTATTAATAATTTTAAGACCATTATCTGTTAAAATACTTTCAGGGTGAAACTGGATTCCATACAAAGGTGCAGTTTTATGATGTACAGCCATTATAGATTTATCATCTTCTGATATCGCATCTATCTCTAATGCATTTAATTTATCGGTTTGTTCTATTACAAGTGAATGGTATCTAGTTGCATTAAAAACAGATGGTAAGTTAGTAAACAAGCCCTGTTGTCTTGTACAAATTTTACTAACCTTTCCATGCATTGGATAAGGCAATTTAATGATATTATAACCAAAATAATACCCTATTGCTTGATGCCCTAAACATATTCCTAATAGCGGTGTATGTTTAGCATAAGCGTAGTCTATTGCGTCTAAACTACCTTTTGCATATTTTGGATGCGAAGGGCCTGGAGAAATTAATATTTTAGAAGGCGCCATTAAAGCAATTTCTTTCTTACTTATTTTATCACTTCTTTGTAAAATGATTTCAATATTTGTTAATTGTTTTATATACGCCACTAAATTATAAGTAAATGAATCAAAATTATCTATTACTAATAACATTAACTATCAAAACTATCTAAAAATTTCTTATTTATTTTTACTTTTGTTTTATTACGTAAAAATTCAATATATTCAGAAATAATTTCATGCTTAGTATCATTTTGGATCTTTGTTTTTATTGCATCAAATACTTTTTCTTCCTTACCATAAGATGCATTATTAATTTTTACTCCTTTCACTAAAGCAAAATATTTTTTATCAGTTAAGCTATCAAATACAGGGGTAATCCTTCCAATCTCAGTATTAATTATTCCTCTAATTAATTCATTTGGAATAAGAGGAGAAATCTTTGTTTCATCTAAACTAAATTCTTTCTCTTCAACTTCAGCATTAGTAAGATTAATAAAATCTTTTAATGCAGCATTTATATCTGTGCTCGAAAATACTTTTAAATACTCTTTATTTATTATTTCATTTTTTTGCTTGGTTTCATAAATTTCTGTAACAATTTTTTTTACTTCATTAAAAGGTTTGAGAATAGGCTTTATTATTTGTGTACATGCTACTAAATGGTATTTTTTATGATCTTGATCAAATATTACTTCAATCTCTTGTCCTACACTTAAATTAAATATGTTTTCGACCTTATTTTCAAAAATTTTTAATTTTGGATCTGTTTTTATTATATTATCAAGTTTGCTAATTTTTAAGCCTGTTTTTTTTGCTATTTCCTCTATTGTATTTCCTGAAGCAACCATATCATCAATTTCTTCAGCAAATGTATAAAGTTTTTCATCCAGTTTTTTATTCATAAGATCAATTTTTATTTTTTCTTTTAAATCTTCATATGAATTCTTTCTTTCTTTATAACCTCTTATTTCATATGCATCTTTAATTTCATCTTCAGAAATGTTAATAGAAGACCTAAGCACATTTTTATCAAATGAAATGTAAGTAAAATCTCTAGCTTCCGGTGTCATAAAAAGCTCATTATTTTTTTCATAAATCTTTTTAAGTTCACTTTCATCAGGTTTATTCACTATCAATTTGTTTAAATCAATTTTAATTAATCCTACTTGATAAGTAGTATTTATATAATCATTAATTATATGTTCTGCATTTGGAAGCCTTATAGGTCTTGAAGAAATAGCAGAAAGTAATAAATTTAGTGTTAAATCTCTTTTTAAATTTTCCGAAAATAATTTTTCATTTACTCTTTTATTACTTAAGAATTGCTTGAAAAGCTTTACACTAAACTCACCTTTTTCATCATGAAATAAGCTAAACTTTTTAATTTCAGCTATAACGCTATCATCTCCAACATAAATTCCTAAATTTCTAGCTTCATTTAAAATTAAAGTATTATCAATAAGTTTATTTAGAACGTAAGATTTTAGATTTAGTCTTTTTAGATCTTCTTCACTTAAATGCTTACCTATTGATTGTTCAAGTCTGTTTTTCTCTTCAATATATTTATTATTAAATTGTTCACGAGTAATTGTCTGATCACCAATTTTGACCGCAAAGTTATTAAAATCATGTTTTATAATATCTCCAATACCCCACAATACAAAGCTTGCAATAATGAGTATTAAAAATACTTTAGCAATCATACTTTTAAAAACGTTTTTAAAATTTCCTATCATGACATTAACCCTATAACCTTAACTTTCAAATTTTGCTTTTTTAAACTTAATTTAGTTTTAATATTTTCCCCATAAAGTACAAGTGCTGGCGTAAAAAATAATGTTAATATTGTTGCAAAAGTCAAGCCGCCTGCAATTGACGTTGATAATTGTGTCCACCACTGTGATGATGGGGAATCAAATGAAATATCAAAACCTAAAATATCAATACTTAACTTAAACACCATAGGAAGTAAACCTAATACTGCAGTAGTTGCAGTTAATAAAATTGGTCTAATTCTTTGCGCTCCTGTTCTTATCAATCTTTCTCTTAAACTAATATTTGGATTCATTTGTAAAAATGTATCGATGAAAATAATATTATTATTAACTACAGTTCCAGCAAGGGCAATTATTCCTACCCCACACATTACTATACCAAATGGCTGATTTGTAATAATTAAACCTAATAATACTCCAATAGTAGAAAATATTACTGCACTCATAATAACGAAACTATAATAAAAACTATCAAATTCTATAAGGAATATAATTAAAATTCCAAATAAAGCTACAGAAAAAGCAATTTTTAGAAAATCACTAGTTTCATCTTTTTCTTCTTCATCACCACTAAATTTAACCTGTATGTCATTTGATATATTCAGTTTTTTTAATCTTTCCTTAAGTTTATTTAATTCAGTATCTAATAAATATCCATCTTTTAAATCAGCCTTTAAATATAAAGTCCTATAACCCTCTATTCTTTGAATATTACTTATTTTATAGCGAGGGTTAATATTAATTACATCAATTATAGGTACATAATTTCCGTTAGCAGGTGCCATTAAATAATTTAGGTTATAAAACACTCTATTTTCTTTAGGGAATCTAAATTTAATATCAATTTCTTCATTTAAATCTGATAATCTTATTTTAGCTAAATTTATACCTTGTGTAAGCATTTGTACAATATCACTAACAGTCTGAGAATTAACTTTATAAAGATTTGCTATATTTTTATTAACCTTTAATTCCCACTCAATAATTTTAACCTGGCTATTATCTTCAATATTTTTAAGAGATCCTAATTCATTTACTTCTTTTTTTACTTGAGCAAAGGTTTTTTCTAATGCTTCTTTGTTAGAACTTGCAAGTTGAAGTTCAAATGGTTTACCTTGATTTGGTCCTGATCTTTCAACTATTGTATTAACTTTAATTCCAGCTATATTTTTAGTAAGGTATAATAAATCTTTTGTAATATCTTTGACTTTTCTTCTATCTCGCCAGTCTTTTAATTCAAAAGTTATTCTAGCAATTTCATCGCTAGCATATTGGCTCGCCATCATTCCTTTTGGAGTATCAATTTTAGAATACTGAACTTTATAATCTTTACCTAATAAAGGAGTTATTTTTTTCTCAACTTCCTTTAACACTTTATCCATTTGCTCTATAGAATAATTTCCTTCTGAATGTATAGTTATACCAAAATTGTCTGGTTCAACATCCGGGAAAAATTCAAATCCTGTACCAAAAATAAAGTAAAATATATAGACAACAAATAAAAACCCTAAAATAGAGCCGCAAAACTTACCTGGCTTATCCAAAACTTTATTCAATAATTCTATATACTTTTTGGTAAAAGGATTTAAATTATTTAGATCTCCTTCTTCTTCGGCTGCCATAACTTGCTGAATTTGTTCTTCTGAAGCATTAATTTTTTTTCTTGTAATTGCTCCTATTACCGGAATAAATATGAAAGCCATTATTAAAGAAGAAGTAAGCGTTGCGATCAAGGTAATAGGTAAATATTTCATAAATTCACCAGTAATTCCTGGCCAGAACAATAAAGGCACGAACACAACTATAGTGGTTCCAACAGAAGATAATACCGGCCACACCATTCTTTTAGCACCTAATGCATAGGCTTCTTTTGGTGTATATCCTTCAATAAGTTTTCTTTCGGCATATTCACATACTACAATTGCAGCATCAACTAACATTCCTACAGAAAGTATTAAACTAAATAAAACTACAATGTTTAAGGAGTAATTCATAAAATCCAGAAATAATATCCCCATTAAAAACGAACCTGGAATTGCTAATGTAACTAATATTGAAGAAGCAAGTCCCATCGTGGCCAAAACCGGTGCTAGCGCTAAAATAATTGCAAGAAAAATATTATTTTCTAATTCCTTTAACATATCTAAAATATCTTTTGATTTATCTTGCGTATAAATTACATTTAAATTCTCAGGCCAATTTTCTTTTTCTAATTCAACTAATTTATAAACTTCTTGGGCAGTCTTAATAATATTACTTCCTGATCTTTTAGAAATTTCTAATACATACGCTGGACGATTATTAGCGCGGGCTATACTAGTTTTATCTTCAAAAGTACGTTTTATACTTACTAAATCGTTCAGTTTAAGCACTTTGTTATTTTTTACATGAACTCCTAGTTCATTTAAATCTGCAAACTTATTAACATTAGATACAAGATTAATTGAATATTTTCCAGTAGGCTGAAAAATATCTCCTGCTAATAATAAATCTAAATTTGAACTAACTAATTGTTTTAAATAATTAATATCGATTTTATAGGTGATTAAAGTTGCAGGATCTATGGTTATATCAATGATTTCTTCTCTAATTCCTACTAATTCAACTTTTAAAATATCAGTAAGTTGCATCAATTTATCTTTCATATCATTTGCAATTTTTTTCATTGTTTTTTCAGGAATATTGCCTGTTAAAATTACATTTAATACTGGGAATTGACTTAAATTGATTTCATTTACTTGTGGCTCATCTGCTCCTATTGGCAGTTCACTTTTAGCTTGATTTACTTTTTCTCTAACATCATTTAAAGCTTTCTTACTATCGAATCCTGCAAAAAATTCTAGCTCAACATATCCGTAACCTCTACCTGCAACACTTTTTATTTTTTTTAAGTTTTCGAGAGTTTTAAGATATTTTTCAAGAGGTTTGACAAGGAATTTTTCACTATCATCAGGTACTACGCCATTATAACCTACATATACCCAAATTATAGGAATAGTAATATCTGGAGTACTTTCTTTTGGTATTTGTTTATAGGTAGAGTTACCTGAAAATATAATTAATATGAATAAGAAAATTATTAATTTTGTATGATTCAAACAATAATCTATAAGGCTATGCATTTTATTTACTAATTTTTACACTTGAATTTGAAGTCACAAAATTTTGCCCCATAATAATTAAGGTAGCTTTTTCAGGTAAATCCCCTGTAATAATTACATTGTCTTCTTCTTCACCTACAATTTCGACTTTTAAATTTTCAATATGATTGTTTCTAACTATTTTAATAACTAGTTCACCTTCATCATTTAGAGTTAAAGATGATGATGGAACTTTATATGCTTTTACTTTATCATATGTAATCTTAACGGTTGCAACCATACCATCATATAACTTTTCTTCATTATTAATAATAGTTACATCAACAGGAAAAGTTTTAGATTCAGACTCTATTACTTGGCTTACAAAACTTACATAAGCATTTAATTTTATTCCATCTTTCAAACTAACTACAGCTTTATTACCGTCTTTAATATTTTTAATATATTTTTCTGAGACACCTAATCTAACTTTATAAGCTTCAGTAGTAATTATTTCTCCAATTTCTTGCATGTCAGAAATAATTTGCCCTACTTTTAAATTTAATTTTGAAAGAATTCCATTAAATGGTGCTTTTATGAACCTATTTTCATACATTCTTTGCGCATGCGCTAAATTAGCTTGAGCTCCTTCAAAACTAGCTTCAGCTTCTGCAAAAGTGGAATTAGAGCTTAATCCTTTTGCTTTTAAAGCACGCACCGAATCTAATTCTATTCTTTTTTTTCTTAAATTTGCTTCAGCTTCTTGTAATTTTAATTCAAAATCTCTTATATCTAATTTTGCTATTAAATCCCCTTTATTAACTTTATTTCCTTCATCTATAATTATTTCTGTAACCTTACCTTCTTCCTCGGCTTTTAAGCTTACTTTATTATTAGCTTCTATAAACCCATACCCTAAAAAGGATACATCTGAATCTTCTAATTTTATTTCTGCAACCTTAACTGTTACTTCGTCATTTAATTCTGATAAATTTTCTGACTGCCTAAGAATTTTTTTACTAACCGATATAAGTATAAAGATTATAATTAAAATACTAAGAATCTTTTGCCAAGTTTTTAAAATGTTAAATTTTTCCTTTATAACATTGAAAAAATATAATAGCTTATTTACAATTCTGTATTGCATTTATTAAAACCTTTGATATATACGCACTTAATATGTGCAATTTTAAAATAAAATTCTTAATTGTACATATTTATTATTTATAAATTTTACTGTTATTTTTATAAATAATTAAAATTTTTATTAAATCGTTGTAGACAAAAGATTTTTTTAATAATAAAATGTATTAAAAGCATTAAAACGCTTATGTAATTTTAATGGAGCCTTGTTTATGCAGACAATTATCGCACAATTAAGACGTATTATTTTAATTTTTTCATTTGTATTTTCATTAGTAGTAGCACTTCCTGAAGCTTCTATGGCTGCTGACGATTTTACCGCTGATAACAATCCTTTAGCTAAAGCTTTATGTAGAGCAGTAATTTTTATTACTGGTACATATGGTAAAGCTATTGCTACAGCTGCAATTATTGCAGTGGGTATTGGTGCGTTACTTGGTAAAATGCAATGGGGTGCTGTTATTTTAGTAGTAACAGGCATAGTAATTGTATTTGCGGCCCCAATGGTAGTTATGTACCTTTCAAGTATGGGTGACTCTAGTTTCTGTAACTTCGCTAAATCGTAATCTCTAAGGGGAGTTCTCTCCCCTTTTTTTAAATTAAATTTAATTTAACATGATTGACAAACTTAAGGAATTTTTTGGAAATTTAAAAAATAACAAGTTAAATCAATTTAAATTAGAACTTCCGTCCTCTGATTTTATTCCATACGCTTGTCATATAAATCCTCGTACAATTCTTACAAAAAATGGCGACATCTTCCAATCTATTAAAATTGTTGGATTTTCAGATCAACTTCTCAATTCAGAGGGAATTGATATAAGAGATAAAATACGTCAAACTATCTTATCACACATAGATTCTAAAAATTTTGCTATTTGGTTTCATACTATTAGGACTAGAAGAAATATTGACCCAGGAGGGTTCTATCCTTTTAAATTTACTAAGATTTTACATAATCTTTGGAATAAAAAGAATTACTGGGATGATAAATATATTAATGAAATTTATATAACAATTGCGTATGCTGGAATGAATTTTAAATTTAATAGTATTGGAGATTTATTTTCTACAACTACTCTTAATTCTATTAAAAAAAAGCATGCCAAATATCTTAATAATATAATACAAATTCTTACATATGCAGTAGATAAAATTTATGAAGACTTAGCTGAGTGTGGAGCCGAGATTTTACAATTAAAGTCAGATGAATCTCTTGTAACATCTGAAATAGTAGATTTTTTAAGTAAAATTGTTAATTTAAAAGATCAAAAACTACCCTTACCAGTGGTAGATTTATCAAAATATTTAATAAATCATAAAGTAGCTTTTGGAAATAATTCATTTGAAATAGCTAGTCGTAGCGGAAAATATTTTGGAACAATTTTAAGTATTAAAGAATATCATGAAATTAATACAAAACTACTAAACAATTTATTACTTCTCCCTACTGAGATGGTAATAACTCAGACACTTCATTTTGTTGAGCCAAAGAAAGTTACTGAAAATTTTAAATTTCAAGATTACATTTTGGAAGTAAG
The DNA here is from genome assembly GCA_017304685.1 of Sphingobacteriia bacterium. Taxonomy (NCBI): domain Bacteria; kingdom Pseudomonadati; phylum Bacteroidota; class Sphingobacteriia; species Sphingobacteriia bacterium. Next base: position 19,854 of record JAFKLR010000004.1, read on the forward strand.
TTTAGATGATGAATTTAGAGAGTTTTCAGGACTTAAAAAAATTCTTTCAACCGCCCAAGGAAAAGAAACCGATTTTGGAGCTACTCAAGTTACAATTATGTTAAGCGCTGAAAATCAAAACCTTTTAAATCAACAGGTTGAGAGATGTGTTAAAGCTATTCAAAATCTCGGCTTTGCTGCTTTTAGAGAAGATTTGAATATGGAAGATTTATTTTGGTCTCAATTACCAGCTAATTTTAATCACATTAAAAGAACTTTCCCTATTAATACAGCTTTAGCTGGAGGTTTTTTATCTTTAAACAATTATCCTGCTGGTAAACATAAAGGTGTATGGGAAAATGCTGTAACAATTTTTAGAACTAAATTTGGTACTCCATATTTCTTTAATTTTCATAACATAAATAATAATGGAAATTTATTAATATTAGGTCCTAAAGAATCTTATAAAACTCTTCTTGCTAATTTTATAATTTGTGAAGCAACAAAATTTGAGCCCAGCATACTTTTTGTTTCTCCAAGTACTATACCTAATCTAATTACCAAAGTATTAAAGGGTAATATAATTAGCGAATTGTCAGAAAATAATAACTATTCTGATGAGAAAATAAGCCATATAAGTTTTAATAGTAATTTTAGTAAAGACTTATTATTAAAATATATTCATTCATTTCTTGAAAGCATAACTCATGAAAGGTCGATTTTAATCATTGATGATTTAAATTCACTATGTTCTATGACTGGTATTACTTTAAATGACTGCCAAAATATTATTAGCAAAACAAATTCAAATAAAATTTTAGTATCCATTATGAATTCAGAAAATTTAGAAGAAGACACTATTACTTATATAAATAGCTTTGGAACAAAAATTTTTACAACAGATCCTAATATATTGGAAAAAAATAATTTTAAAAGAATTCTAAACCCTAATGAATTGAAGGCAATTAAAAATTTAAATTTCTTACTTAAAGAATTCTTAATTAAACAAGATAAAGATGTAATAATTGCAGAGCTTAATATAGCTGGGCTTGAAGAAGCGGCAAATATTTTAAATAATGATCCTAAAGCAAATATTGATAAGTATATTAACGAAGAAAATTTATGAAAAAATATATTATAATTATTATTTTATTTTTACAAACTCATATGACAATGGCTGAAAATGCCTCTGATAACCCTTATGAGTCATTAAAACTTAATTCTCTTCAGGTTTATCAAACCTTTTTAGGTTTTTATTCACCCTATTTACAAGTTAACTCAAATTATAAATTATTTAATAAAAATTTTACTTACACTAAAACCTTAAGTATATTTGGAGAATGTACTTTTTTACCTTATCCTTTAAGGTATTGTGCGCGAATTGATAAATATAATGGTAAAGTAAGAGCGTGCGTATATCAAGATAACCAAGATTTGAATGATTTTCATCCGTTTGCTCAACCATTAAATAATTTTCAGTCATTTACTGGAGACAATAGCTTAAAAAGCTATTTAGACGAAATAGGAATAAAATTAGACGGTTATATAAATAAGTATACTTTTTCCGATTATTATGCTTTTAGCGGAGCATCTTATATATATAATTATTTAAAAGGCGCCTTTCAAAAAAGATTTAATAATGAAACTGTAAGCTACGCTTGCGCAGATCTTCCTGTTCCTCCTTTTATAAATGATGCAACATATAATAATAATTACGAAGAAAATTTAATTTTCCCAAATTCTTATGTTGAAAAAACTTGTGAAGAAGGTAAAACTTCTAAATCCTTTGCTCCATGTGCCATTGATAATACAGATAAATCTAGCTTTGATGAAATGTATGTATACATTAATTTAATAACTCCAGCTAATTTTATACCAATGGACGGATACTTTGATAAGGCTGCTGCAGCAAATGGAAATCTAAATGTTTTTATTGCAACTCCTTCTAATCCACTTAACACTTATCCAGACTCTGTACTTAATTTTTGTCCTTTAAATTCTAATAATATTACTAAACATTGTATTAAATTGAATAATACTTATTCTTCAGAACATAATGCTGAAGCTACAACAATAGTACAAAGCCCTGCTAAAGTAGTTTATATGCCTAATATTTCTAGCACCAATTACTCTCCAGATTCTATTAACTTTAAACCTATAGGTGTCATTAGAAATGGCTTTATAAAAGTTAAAATTGATTTTTCTAAAGAGCAATACAGCGGAATATCTTTACCGTTTGTCGATAATAATTGGAAAACAGTTAATATGAGTATAACAGGTGTTCATTATAAAAATGATGATTATGTTTGCTTTACAGGTGATTACGGTAAAAAATTGCCTTTAGGTTGCGTCAAACGGCCTATAATGCCTAAGCCAATTTTAGAAAAGTGTAATATTGATATTGGCTGCCAAGAAAATTATACAGAAAACAATCCTATATTCAAAGTAACTATTCCTACTAAGAAAAATGAGAATAATGTCTTAATTATAAAAGCTGGTGAAATAAAAGCTAAATTTAATCACGAATTCATGATTTTACCAGTTAATACATCTAAAAAGGAAATTGCTTTAAAAGCAGATGGTAGCTACACAAATAAAAGTGCTGATAAATTTTGCTTATATGGCTATAGCAGTAAAATTGGAAATACTATTACAAAAAGATCCCCTGATGATTTTATAGTTCCAATAAGCGCCTTTAATTTTATAGTAAAATCTTCTGTTTTTTGGAAGGATGGTTTTATAGCTAAAGATAACGATGAATTAACAGAATCTGAAGCTTATGAATTAGAGTTTAAACCAGAAGAACATTTTATCTCAGAATTATTACCATTACATGATGAGAGCGATAACCCGCTTTGTTTAAATGCGCAGTAATAATTATTTATAAGAAATTTAACAACTACTGGTTTATTGCTTTATTAGTATTATTTGTTATAATGTGAACCTATTCAATTTTAGGAGTTTTGAATGGCAGTTTTACCATTAATTGTAGCCCCTGACCCACGATTAAAACAACCTTCCGAACACGTTTCTGAAGTTAATGAAGAAATTAGGCAACTAGTCAACGATATGATAGAGACTATGTATCAAAAGGATGGCATAGGACTTGCTGCTGTACAGATAGGGGTTCATAAAAAAGTTGTAGTTATTGATGTTGAATGGGGAACTAAAGATAAAAATCCTATTGTAATGATAAATCCAGAGATTATTGAGTTTTCTGAAGAAAAAACTGCGCTTAATGAAGGATGCATGTCATTTCCAAATCAATACCCCTCAGTAATACGACCTTCTACTGTAACAGTTAAATATAAAGATCTTGAATGGCAAGAGCATATTATCCAAGCCGAAGGATTATTCGCTAAATGTATTCAACATGAAATTGATCATACTAATGGAATAACCTTTGTTGACCATATACCTCAGTTAAAACGTAAAATAATATTAGATAAACTTCTTAGATTAAAAATTAATAAAGCATGAAAATTATATTTATGGGATCACCGGAATTTGCGATTCCATCCTTGAAAATGTTACATACTCAACCTGACTGTAATTTAATAGCAGTGTATACCCAACCCCCTAAACCAAAAGGTAGGGGGTTAGAACTACAACCTACACCAGTTGAAATTTATGCTAGAGAACATAATATTCCTGTCTACAGTCCAAAAAATTTTAAAGATCAAGAAGATATAAATTTTTTTAAATCGCTTAATGCTGATTTAGTCATTGTAGCAGCTTATGGGCTAATTTTACCAAAAGATATCCTATATACTCCAAAATACGGTGCCATAAACATCCATTCTTCCTTATTACCAAGGTGGCGTGGAGCCGCTCCTATTCATCATGCAATTTTAGCAGGTGACCCTTCTACAGGTGTTACTATTATGCAAATGGATGAAGGTTTGGATACTGGAGATATTATTTTAAAAAGTGAACACCTTATAATTGACGATAAAACTTCTTTTAAAGATTTACATGATATTTTAGCCAAATTAGGTTCTGAGCTTACATTAAAGGTGGTAAATAAAATATTAAATAATGAAAATTTAATATTTGAAAAACAAGATAATTCAAAAGCTACTTACGCTTCTAAAATTAATAAAGAATTGCATAAAATTAATTGGCAAAACCCTGCTCATCTTGTCGTACGCCAGATTAATGCACTTTCGGAAAACGGATGCTATATAACAATAAATAATGAAAATATCAAAATTTTTAAAGCTCATCTAGGCCCACAGGTAAACTCGGAACCAGGTATTATTTTAGATGCTGACTTTAATATAAGTTGCGGAGATTTTACTTCAATTAACCCATTAATTCTTCAAAGAGCTGGAAAAAACCCAGTAAATTTAAAGCAGTTTTTAAACGGTTTTAAAAATTGGTCACCTGGTATTAAACTATCTTAAGTATATAATTATTTATATACCCTAACCTTGACTTTACACTTTATACAGCTTAACATCAAATTAATAATTTAATTAATTTGTTATGTTAAATACATGAATCAAAATACTACAAATATCTCAGAAGATATACTTTCAGATAGTATTAATGAAAATAATCAAAAAGCTTTTAACTCTTTTAATGTTTCTACTACTCCAAATTTAGTTAGCAATCGATATGCAATTAAAACAGATCAACCTCTTAAAAGTTTTTCTACTCAATTCGGTCAAGCGTATGTTGTAGAAGATAAGAAAACTAATAGCGATAGTGAGTTTTTTGCTTTTGTATATGACAACATGTATGTACAGCGTTTAGATGTAATTACTTCCTTAAAAGATTATACTACAAATTTAATTATAAAGCCTATTGCTGCAGAAATAACTCCTATAAATAATAATGAAACTTTTGCTTTATGTGTGATAATGAAGAGACCAATAGGAGTTTCTCTCCGTGAACATATAATGAATAATGGACCAGTCAGTGAGCAATTTGTTTTTGATAAAATTATTCCTATTTTAATAAAGGTAATAAATATCTACGAAAGTTATAATATTTGTCATGGATTAATCAATCCAGATAATATTTATATTAATGGCGATCAAATTACTATTGGTGATTCTGTAAGAGAATCATGTGGTTTCACACAAAATTTAGTATATGAAACTATTGAAAGAATGCAAGCATTGCCGATTGGCAAAGGTAACTCTGACACTTCAATTGATTACTTTGCTATGGGTGTTCTTATAATATACTTAATAAGAGGATCTTTACCTACAGATGGATTTAATGAAAGCGATTTGATTAATTTAAGAGTTACTGAGGGTTCTTATGATATTTACATTAAAGATTCTCCTTTAACTCCAAACTTCAAAAGTTTACTTAAAGGTTTATTATGTGATCGTAAAACAGATCGTTGGGGAACTCCAAAAATTATAGAGTGGCTCAAAGGAAGGAAATATAATATTGCTCTTATAAAAGTTTATAAACAAGCGTATCGTTTTTTTGCTGTCGGCGATAATAAATATTATAATCTTGGTACACTTTGTTACGCTTTATGGAAAGAATGGGATTCAGCAAAAAAAATCTTTAAGGATTTTAAAATTGTTAAATGGATTGAGACTTCCGTAGGTAATTCAGAACTTGCTGATAGGTTAAGTTATACAGTTAAGATTGGAGCTAGTAACAGTATTTTTATAAGTGTTGATGAAGATGAAATAGTGTCAAGAAGTCTTGCTTTAATTGACCCTGACGGGGGTATAAGATATAAAGATTTATCTGTAAATATTGAAGGAATACCCACAGCTCTAACATATTTTATAGTTAAAAATAATCAAGAAATTACTAATTATTTTAAACAAATTATAGATAGCGCTATTATAAGCATTGCAAATGACTCTAGAATAAACGTAGGAAGAGGCTTAAATCCTGTATTTATGATAAATTTTGAAAAATGTAAGTTGTTTATAAAAAAACTTGATTTATGCTTTGGTATTGAAAGAGTAATATATGAATTAAATCCACAACTTCCTTGTCAAAGCCCTCTTGTTGTAAATTACTACTGCCATAGCATACCTAGGCTTTTAACTCAATTAAATGAAATTGTAAAACACCAAGAGGTTTATAGCATTGATAGGCATATTGCAGCCTTTATTGGTCAAAGAATAGGTTTAAAAAAAGAAATCAAACTCAATAGCTTAGCAAAATTCCCAGAAATCGAAAATAATAGAATAATAAAATCTTTAGCAGTTTTAGCTATTGCTCAACGAGAATCTAGAACCGGTAGCTTAAAGAATTTATCTTCAAAGTACGTATTATATTTAAAAAATATTTTAAGTTATATTAGAAGCAAAACTTTACGTAATGAGTTAATACAAAAATTGGATAAAGTAGCAGAGAATGGAAATCTTGAAGAGATTTTAAATATCATGTGTGATCCTTTAGTAATTATGAAAGATCAAAAAGGCTTTGAATTAGCTCATAAAAGATTTGTCGAGTTAGAAAAACTTATTCAAGGCTCAAGCAATAGTAAAAGAATATTCGATTTAGGATACACTTACGGCTTAAGACTTGCTATGTTATTATCTTATTTCATTTGTACAATTATGGTGGCAATTCTACTTGTTAGAATTTTCTTTGAATAAATTCATATCCTAAATTGTTTTATACAAGTACCATGGATTAAACTTTCAAAAAATGAATTTGCCAAGTGTAAGGTAAGTTATACAAAGAAAACTACTTTATTCTTAATGATAATTGTCACTTAACTGCTTTAAATTATTGAGACAAAAGCCAATTTTTCTTAATAATTATTAATTTACAAACTTTATCTTGACTTTTAATCTTTTATTAATTATATTATAATATCGTTATGTAATTAATTTATGAAGTATAAAGTGAATATTTAATAAGAGCGCATTCTATTAAATTGAACATTATGGTCAAATCTGAACTATAGAAAAATTTTATTTGTTTATTGAAGGTAAGAGATGAAAAGTAGAAGAATGGGAAGAATACAATATATAAATAGCAATTGTTATCTTTCTTGTTCAAATTTAACATCTGATGTTATTATTATTAGTAAGAATTCTAAATTTTTTATTAAAGGTGGCACACTTAAGTGTAAATATCTTTTTATAGAAGCAGGTAAAGAGATTAGTTTTTTAAAACAATGTGGATTTGAAGGTACTCTGGCAGTTTTACCTTCTGATATATTTAAAACTCTGGATAAATCAGATGACGATAGATTGATAGAAATAGCTAATTTATACAAAACAGCATTAGTCGACGAGAGTATTAAAACTGAGCAAGAAAGAGCGTTCACTAAGAAATTCTGTAATTTTATAATTTTAGGGATTTGTTTATTTATTGGAATAAAGCTATATAGAAGTAATGTAAAATTATCTGATATTACTCAAAATGTTTTTAATTTTATTAAAGTAAATGCTAACAATAGAACTAACGTAGAGCTTTCTAAAAGCAGAATTTTAAATAGTAATCCAGGTTTATAAAAATTATGTTATAATTTAAACTATTATTCTTATTTAACAAAAACTGTCATTTATTTTAAATTTTTTATAAAGATTCTAAGTGTTTCGGCTTAAGTTAGATTAAAAAATTGAACAATCAACTGAACAAAATCAATCTACAACCTTTTTTAATCGCAATGCTTAATTTATAACTTATAACCCTTCTACTAATATAGGCTGGAAGTGTATTATACGATTTTAAATTAATTTTTATTTAAGATAAAATAAGTAAATGATTAGTAAAAAAATAACTTATTCTATAATTTTAAGAATTATAATAAAAAAGCGTACTATTAATAGTACGCTTTTTTATTTAGGGTTTACTCGCTATCACGCTTACGCATTAATTTTCTATAACGCCTAATAGCTTCATTTTTCTTACGCTTTCTTTTTACAGAAGGTTTTTCATAGTCACGACGCTTTTTCATTTCGCGAAACAAACCTTCACGTTGCATTTTCTTTTTTAAAGCTTTTAAGCCTTGATCAACGTTGTTATCACGTAAAACTACTACTACCAAATTTCTTACCCCCTTTTCATTTCCTAGAATATTTGCTATTTTTTATAACAAATGTTAAATTTAAAGCCTAATACTAATCATATAGTTTTATTTATGCAAGCAGAAATTGAGAGGGAAAGACAGAAAATTGTAGAAATTGCCACTACAATCATTCCATTTGAAGGATGGACAGAACATGCTTTAAAGCTTTCCATGAAAAAAGCAGATATTGACCCAAATTTAATATCTATCTATTTCCCTAATAAACTTATTTCAGTTTATGAAAAACTGTTAGAAATAATTGATTATAAACATACTTCATCACTTGATTTCGAATATCTTAAGTCTTTGAAAGTTAGAGAAAAAATTTTCTATTTGATAAAAACACGTTTAGAAATTTCAAAAAAATATAAAGAAACTTTAAAAACAGGATCAAGTCTTCTTTCACTTCCAAGCAACACTCTCCGTGGCTCAAAAAAATTATGGTTATCAGTCGATAAAATATGGAAACTTGCTGGAGATAATTCATTAGATTTTAATTATTACTCTAAAAGAATCATTTTATCTGCTGTCTACGCCTCAACATTACTATATTGGTTCGAAGATTATTCAGAAGCTCAAAAAGATACTATAATATTTTTACAAAATAGAATTGACGATGCTTTAAAATTTGGTAAATTTAGTAATAATATAGTAAACTTACCACTGAAGTTTACTAAACTGCCATTTATAAGGCTAATTTTTAACAGGTAAACATGGGAAATCGGTTAATTGTAACTATAAGCTTATATCTACTCTTAAATAGCTTTTTTATAATGATAATCGCTCAATCACGCTTAAATAAAACAAATGTAGATTATATTCCAAATGCTAATAGTCATAATCATAATCTCCCTATAAATAATTGGGCTTCAGCCAATCATTTATTAATTACCCTTGAAAAAGATGCTCGCCAACTAATAACGCAATTTGAAATTAAAAATTTTAAAATTACTAATGAACCTAGTTTTGTAAGAATAGATATTCCAGAAGAAGAAATTTTTGAAGATAACAAAGCTCAATTTTTAAAAGATAAAAAACTTTTTTTTGAGACTTTGGCAAATTATTTAAATAGGAAACAAGAAATAATAGATTTAGACATTTATATCGGCAGTAGTTTAAAAAATATAATTAATGATAGAATTTGGTACATAAATAAATTTTTTAACCATGTGATAAATGATAAAGAAAACTTTACTGTATTATTTCAAGAAAAACCTTTTATAACTATTTTTTTTAGAATTAAAACTTCATGAAAATTTTAAATTACTACGAAAAGCAAGAAATTAAATACGGTAATTTTTCTGTATTATTAAAAGAAGAATCAGAAAACAATCTAGTATGGATGTTAATTTTAGGTGATTTATTATCATTATTACTCGCATTTTTTATTTTAATTTACATTGATAAAATTCCTGTTGAAAAATTATGGCAACATATCGTTACTTCAGTTAATATGAAGTATTCACATAAGGATTTTAATGATATTGAGTCAATATTTAAAAAAAGCTCTGACTTTAAGGTTAAAGAAAGCTCGATAAAAACTGTGTATTTAGAGCAAGTATTAAAAAACCAATTTAAAAAAATTAAGGAACTCAATGCTTTAGAACTTACCAATGATAATAAATCTATAAAAATCTTTGTACCTCATAAAATAATTTTTGACCCTGATAGTAAAAAATTAACTGAACTTGGAACAGCTTTTTTAACTGTAATTGCAAATAGTATTTCGAAATTTCAAGACAATGTAAGAATTTTAGGAATTAATTATGAAACAAATGATAATTTAGATTCTGATTTTGAACTATTAATTGAAAGAACAAAAGAAATTGCAAATTTCTTGAGAATTTTTCAATATAATTATAATATTGAATTTGGAATATCTAATTTAAAAGGAAAAGCGGCAGATGAATCTACGCACAGTTTTGAGATAATTATTAATGATTAAGTTCTATAAAATTATATTTTTGACCTTTATTTTAATTAGCTTTAGTTTTACAAGCTTAGCTAATAATATTAGTTTACAAAAAAAAATTGTAAGCCCTAATCTAACAAGAATAATTTTATCAAATTTTAAATCAAATGATTTAAAGGTTTATAAGTTAGATAGTAAAATTATTATTAATATTCCTGCAGGATCAAAAGTTGAAATACCTTCTATTACAGGTAATGGTATCAAAAATATTGAGATAAAAGATAATAAAATTATTATAATTTTAGAAGATGAGAATTATCGTTATAGAAAATTTTTAAGCGATAATTTTCTTGGGTTAGATTTAATTAAAGAATTAAATACTAAACCTAAAATTTCAGCCCCTAAAGAAACTAAAAACAAAGATGAAAAAAAAGCTGTTAAAGAAAAGAAAGAAGTTAAAAAAGAAATAAATCATGAAAGCAAAAACAGTAAAGTAAAAAATGAGAAAAAAATAATAAAAATAAAGGAAGAAACAAAAAAATCTATAACAAGTAATTCTAAAAACCAGTTTAATAATTTTGCTGAACAAATAATTACTTCTGTAGAAAAATCTAAAACAGTTAATCAAGCTGAAAATCCAAAAGTTATAGAAAAAACTGAGAAAAAAATTGTAATCGACAAAACTATAAAAGCCCCGATCTTAAATGTTGAAAGTACTAATTTAAATGAAAATTTTGTTAAAGTAATTTCATTAAATAAAGATGATATTTTAACTTTTGAATGGAATAAACCTGTAAGTGCAGCAGTATTTAAAAGATCAGGATTTATTTATATTGTTTTTAACGAAAGTCAAAATATACCTTTAGTTCCAACGGAAAATACAATAGGCATGACTTTCCAAGTTAAGAATAACTTTGCTATTTATAAAATTAAATCTGATAAAAATATAAAAATTAATCGTGAATCAACTTCTTGGATAATCACTTTAACACCAGACAAGGTAAATTCTGATGCTTATGAAATGGGTGAAGGAGAAATTTCATCTGATTTTAATATCTTTTACCAAGTTCCTGGCTTAAGCAATGCTTTAAATTATGTAGATCAGATTGTTGGAGATGATTTAACCATTTTTACAGTGGATAATGATACAATTAACGTAGAACAAAAAATTAGTAAAACTGATTTTGAAATTATTCCAACAAGCCTTGGTATAGTAGTTTTAAAGAAAAATGATTCAGTTAAAATACTACAAGAAAAAAATAAAATAATTTTAGATTCACCAAGTTTTAAAAAGAAGAATTTAGATTATCAAACTAAAGATAGTTTTTTTAACTTTGGAAATTGGAGAACTATAAACAATCCAAACTTTAAAAAAGATCTTGAAAAACTTTTTTCTGAACTAACATTTGCAGAAAGTTTTAAAAAAACTAAGATAAGGCTTAAGATTGTTGATTTTTTCCTTACAAATGGCATGCCTACAGAAGCTTTATCTGCTTTAAAAAACGCAAGATTTTATGAACCTATACTTGCCTCCAAAATTGAATATAAAGTTTTAGAAGCGCTTTTATATTTCCTTGACGGTGAACATGTTATTTCACGTAATCTGTGGAATGACATTAATTTAGCAGAAATTCATCCTAAATTTCATAATGAAATTAAATCCTGGATAACCGCTGCAAATTTAACGCTTAATGATGAGTTTTCTAAATATAAAATAAATTACTTAGAAAACCGTAATTTATTTATGAGTAAATATCCTAATTTAATTAAACAGCAATTAGCCCTAATTGAGTTAAATGATTTAATTGATAATAAAGATTATAAAGCTGCTGAAAATTTGATTGAGGTACTAAATAAAGAAATTATTCCGCAATATAAAAATGATTTAACTTATTACACTGGTTTACTTGCAAAAGAACAAAAAGATTATGAAAGCGCACAAAAGACGTTCAAAATTTTAACTGATAAAAAATTATTAGATCCAAAAAACAGAGCAAGAGCTATATTTGATTTAACAAAAATTGAAATTGAAACTAACAAAATTACTAAAGAGGAAGCAATAAAAAAACTTTCAAAACTTGATATGGTTTGGAGAGGAGATTTTGTTGAGGCTGAGATATTAGAATTATTTGGTAGATTAAACTTAGAGACTAGAAAATTTGTACCTGCCTTTCAAGCTTGGCAAACACTTGTAGATAATTTTCCAAATTGGCCTGGTACTATTAATATTGCAACAGAATTAAGTAACAATTTTGTTAATATATTTAACGGCGAAATGGGAAAAGGACTAAGTGATTTAGAATTAACTACAATTTTTTTTGAATTCAGAGAGTTAATTCCTATTGGTAAAGCAGGGGATCAAATAGTTCAAACAATGATTAATAAAATGATTGTCCTAGATTTATTAGATCAAGCCTCGATTTTATTAGAGCATCAAGTAAAATATAGAACGAAAGGTGATTTTAGAACAAATTTAATTTCACAATTAGCATTTATCTATGTTCTTGATAATAAACCTGAAAAAGCTATTGAAACTCTTAAATTACCCCTTGATTCATCTTTAACTTATGAGAAAGAAAGAGAACGAATGTTTCTTCTTGTAAAAGCTCTTATAGATGCTGGTAAAGAAACTGATGCTTTAAATTTAACTAAAGCAGATTTAAGCACAGATGCAAGTGCTGTAAGGGCTGAAATTTATTGGCGAAATAAAAATTGGACAAAGCTAAAAGAAGAATTAAATATGTTAACAGAAATTTGGGCTGCTAATGGGTTACCTTTAGACAGTCTAAAGGAAAAATTGGTCATAAAATTAGCTGTAGCTCAAAATATGCTTGGCAATTTACAAGCGGTTGAAGTAATTAAAAAACAATTCTATGATAAGTTAAATAACCCTTTTAATAAAAAAGTTATAGATTTTATATTAGAAAAAAGTAACTTATTATCTTTAAGAGATATTGATAAATCCATGGGTTTAGATACAATACAGTTTTTCTTAGAAGAATATAAGAAAAACTTAGTAAATAATTATAATTTAGATACTTCTAACATTTTAAATTAAATGTCCAACATTTTAGAAGAGATTAAATCTAGGGTAAAACTATCCGAGATTATAAGCAAAAAAGTAGTTTTAAAACGTAAAGGTAAGGAATATTCTGGCTTATGCCCTTTTCATTCAGAAAGTACACCTTCATTTACAGTCAATGATGATAAACAATTTTATCACTGCTTTGGTTGCCACGCGCATGGTAATGCATTTGATTTTATCATGCAATTTGAACGCATGGAATTTGGTGAAGCTTTACGTTACTTAGCTAAACTTACTAATGTCAAACTTCCTGAAAAATATAGCCCAGGTTTTTTTCAAAAATTTGATGTTTTTAACCAAATAATGGTGCAAGCCGTAAAGTGGTATCAAAAAAATTTATCATCAGCTACTAATGCAAAAAATTATTTACAAAAAAGAGGGATTTCTAAGGAGATTGAAGAACATTTTAAAATTGGATTTGCTCCATCTAATGATTCAATCAATAGATATTTATTAAATCTTGGGTTTAAACAAGAAGATATTATAGCAGTGGGTCTTGCTTGGAAAAATGATAAAGGCAAAATCCTTGATAGCTTTTTTGATAGAGTAATGTTCCCAATATTTGACCTTAAAAATCAACCAATTGCTTTTGGTGGTCGGTTAATTGAATCTAATAATAATTTACCAAAATATAAAAATTCATCTGAAACTGACATTTTTAAAAAGGGAGATATAGTTTATAATTTAAATTACATCAAAAGTCAGGGGCTAAATAAAATTATTGTAACCGAAGGTTACATGGATGTAATAGGGTTATATAAAGCAGGTATAGACTATGCTGTAGCACCTCTAGGTACAGCTCTAACTATTAATCAATTAAAACTTATTTGGCAATTTACGAATGAACCTATCTTATGCTTTGATGGCGACAACGCTGGTCAGAAATCAATGTATAGAGCTATTGAAGATGTTATTTTACCTAATATTACCCCAGGTTTTACTGTTAAATTTATAGTCTTACCTGAAGGTAAAGACCCGGATGAAATGGTACAGAGCGGACAAACTGAACTTTTACATTCATTGATTGAAAATCCTATTTCTTTATTAGATATGATTTGGCGTAAGTTTGTGCCTTCTAATGCCAAAACTTTAGATCATGAAGGTAAAGCGCTAGTAGAAAGTAATCTATTTAAAGAAGTTAGTAAAATTAAAGATAGAATTGTTTGTAGCAATTTCTATAGTGCAATTAAACAGCGTTTTTGGGAAGAAGTAAAAAGCAATAGAGCTAAACCCGGTGAACGCTCAAATTTACATTCGCAAGATACGGTTACGCACAGAATTGATCTAAATCCAGAAGCTCAATTAGATAGACAAATTGGCTTTACCATTGGTATTCTTACTTTACAACCTCATTTAGTAGATAAATATTTTGATCATATTATTATGCTTCAAACAGATAATTTTGAACTTGATAATTTAATAAACCAAATTATAAGTGGAGATACAAGTGTAGATATCTCATTTTTAGAAAAAGCGCCTTATTTAGTTAAACTGCCACCTGTGGCAGATGACTACCATGGTGAGCTATTATTTGAAGATGCAATAAATCATTACTTAATAAATAAAATTACTAATGAAATTAAAGTATTTCAATTAAATAGTGGGTCAATTGAAAACCTACATGAAATATTAAGAAACTTAAATGAGGAATTATTAGCTAGAAAAAATCGTGAAAGATTATTAAGAGAAGAAATTCATTCATATTTAGATTTTTTAAAGCAAAAAAAATACAATATTATAAATGACGAGTGGGAATATATTTATGACAAATTTACCTAATCAATACGATCACCTTACAATTGAAAAAAAATGGCAAGAAAAATGGTTTACAAGTAATGTTTATCATTGGAATGAAAATGCATCACGTGAACAAAGCTATGTAATTGATACTCCTCCTCCTACTGTTTCAGGATTGCTTCACATGGGTCATATTTTCAGTTACACGCAAGCTGATTTTATAGCTAGGTATAAAAGAATGCGTGGATTTGAAGTATTTTACCCAATTGGTTTTGATGACAATGGATTACCTACTGAAAAATTAGTTGAAAAAAGTAGAAATATTCGTGGCTCTCAAATGTCTCGTGAAGAATTTATTAAGATTTGCGAAGAAGTCGTGAAAGATGCAGAAGAAGAATTTAGAAAATTATTTAAATCAGCCGCTTTAAGTTTTGATTGGAGACAAGAATACCAAACTATAAGTCCTACATCTCGTAAGATATCGCAATTATCTTTTATAGATTTATATAATAAAAATTTAGTTTACCGTAGCCCCCAACCCACTTTATGGGATCCAAGCGATCAAACTGCTTTAGCTCAAGCTGATATTGTTGATCAAGAGTTAAAAGGCTATATGCATCATATAATTTTTAAAGATGAAAATAATAATGATCATATAATAGCAACTTCACGCCCTGAATTATTACCTGCTTGTGGTGCAGTCCTTGCTCATCCAGATGACGCTCGCTTTAGCCACTTAAAAGGAAAACATTTAATCACTCCACTTTTCAATATAAAAGTTCCTGTCATATTTGATGATAAAGTTGAAATGGAAAAAGGTAGTGGACTTGTAATGTGTTGTACCTTTGGAGATATCACTGATATTCAATGGTGGAGAAAGCATAATCTTCCTCTTAGACAAGTCATTAATAGATATGGGAAACTTACTTTTGAACATTTAGATTACTCAAATGATGCTTTAGATTTAAATATTACTAAAAAGTTTTTAGACGAATTAAAAGATTTAAAAGTTAAAGATGCTAAAGTTAAAGTAGTGACTCTATTAACAGAAAATAATCTTTTACAAAAAAGCGAAGAAGTTCTTCACGTGGTAAAATGCGCTGAAAGATCAGGAACACCTTTAGAGATTTTAATTACTGAACAATGGTCAGTAAAAATTATCGATCATAAAGAAGAATTATTGAAGAAATCTAATGAATGTACTTGGTATCCAGAGTATATGAAGCATAGAATGGATAATTGGATTAATGGCTTAAACTGGGATTGGTGTATTAGTCGTCAACGCTTCTTTGGCGTTCCCTTCCCTGCATGGTATTCAAAACGTAAAGGCGAAGAAGGAAAAATAATCATAGCAGACACTGACCAGTTACCAGTAGATCCATTTACTGATTTACCAAAAGGATATTCACGGGATGAGGTTGAGCCTGACAAAGATGTAATGGATACCTGGGCTACCAGCTCTGTAACTCCACAACTTAATAGTCTTGCTATTAATAAAGATCTTGCAATTGATTATGATCGTCACACGAAACTTTACTCTGCTGATTTGAGACCACAAGCACATGAAATAATACGTACGTGGGCTTTTTACACATTAGTTAAATCTCATTTTCATGAAAATTCTGTTCCATGGAAAAATTTAATGATTAGTGGTTGGTGCTTGGCTGCAGATAAAACAAAAATGTCAAAATCAAAAGGAAATGTTGTAACTCCTGTAAATTTAATTGAAGAAAAGGGAGCGGATGTAGTTAGATATTGGGCTTCAAATTCTAGGCTTGGAGCAGATATAGCTTATTCTGAAGAAGTATTTAAAATTGGCCGTAAGCTAATAAATAAAGTTTGGAATGCTGCAAAATTTTCTTCCCAATATTTTGAAATTTTCAAACCAAATAATATAACATTGTTAGAAGCTAAAAATAATAAAATTATTTTTAATATAATTGATTTATGGATGCTTTCAAAATTAAAACAAACTGTTGAACTTGCTACTAAAGAATTTGAAAACTACGAATATTCTTTTGCAAGAACTGCCATAGAAGATTTCTTTTGGAATGTATTTTGTGATAACTATTTAGAGATTGTTAAAACTCGTGCTTATAATCAAAATAATGATGATAATGAAGGTCAGAAAAGCGCTATTAGCAGCCTTTATTTTACTCTTAATTATATTTTAAAGCTGTTTGCACCTTTCATTCCCCACATTACAGAAGAATTATATAGTGCGATATATAATCCCAATAACTTTATACATGCAAAAAATAATTGGCCTAATTCAGAGGAATTATTTATTGACGATAATGCTTTAGTAATTGGTGAGAACTTTATTCAAATATTGGCGGAAGTAAGACGTATTAAAGCAGAAAATAATTTATCTTTAAAAACACCTGTAAAAGAAATTATTATTAATGTTAAGGATAATAACATAAAAGAAAATTATGTTAAAATAATAAAAGATTTGCAAAATGTAACACAAGCTGAGAAAATATCTTTCGGTACAATTGAGAACATGATTGAATCAATTGATAATTCAATAAGCTTTGCGGTTATTTTAACATGATACTTAGAGATGCATTACTTTTAACGTTATCCAGTTTTTTAATGGGTTCAAGTTATGTAGTAACAAAATTTATATTAAAATATGCATCTCCATTAATGTTAACAGGGGTTAGATTTATGATAGTAGCTGCTATCATGTGCCCCTTTTTCTTTAAATGGAAATTACCCTGGAAAAAAATTGTAGCTTCTGCTTTTATTATGGCTTTTGGCTTTCAAGCTTTAATTGTAACTGCTGTCAAAAACCTTGATGTTGCAACAACAATTATTTGTCAGCAAATGTCAGTTCCTTTTACATGCTTGCTTGGATCTCTATTGTTTAAAGATACATTAGGAATAAGAAGATTAATAGGATTAATTATTGCCTTTATAGGTATGATCATAGTAGTAGGTGGACCTAATGTTAACCAAGTAAATATGGCTTTTGTATTACTCGCAATTAGTGCTGCTTTCTTTTATGCATTAAATAATATTATTTTAAAACAAGTTCATTATGTAAATCCTAATACCACTATAGCAGTAGGTTCATTAATTAGTTTTCCCTTTTTAATATTAATGAGCCTTGTGATAGAAGATACAAGTTTGCAAGATTTACCAAACTTTTCTTTTTCAGTTTGGTTAGGAATATTATACATGGCTATTCCTACAACAATTATTGCATTTGGTATATGGACTCAAATGCTACATACCTATTCAGTACATCAAATTGCACCCTTTTCTCTACTTGCCCCAATCTTTGGAGTTATCTGTTCTATAATATTTTTAGGCGAAAAATTAAATTGGAATATTGCAATTGGTGGTTTAATTACTATTTTAGGTATTGCAATTATTAATGTAAAAGGTATAAAAATAAATAAATTATTTAATAAGCTACGAAACCTTATAAAACCAAATGCTTAAAATATTTGTATCAATAATATTATTTTTTTTAGCTCCTAATGCTTTGGCGGCGGATATGCCATTTGATATGGAAGGTGGAGCATTTACTGCTAAAGTTATTCAATTAATTTTGGCGGTAACAATTTTAAGCTTAGCACCATCTATACTTATAATGGTGACAAGCTTTACCAGAATTATCGTTATTCTATCCTTTTTAAGAAGTGCTATTGGATTACAGCAAACCCCTCCTAATACTATTTTAATAAGCTTAGCCTTATTTTTAACATTATTTATAATGAAACCTGTTTTTGATGAATCTTATAACAATGGAATTTTACCGCTTATTGAAGAAAAAATCACTGAAAAGGAAGCATTACCAATTATCGCCAAACCCTTTCATAAATTTATGATTACTCATACACGAGATAAAGATATTGAACTTTTCATGACCTTTACGCATCAAGATAAAAAAATTACAAAAGAAGATATTCCTTATCAAGTATTAATCCCCGCATTTATGATAAGTGAGCTTAGAAGAGCCTTTGAAATCGGATTTCTTTTATATTTACCTTTTCTTATAATTGATATGCTTGTTGCTTCAATTCTTATGGCTATGGGTATGATGATGCTACCTCCGGTTGTAGTGTCATTACCTTTTAAGCTAATTTTCTTTGTAATTTCAGATGGTTGGTATATGATAAGCGGGAGTTTAATCAGAAGCTACGGTGGCTAAAATGCAATTTATAAATAATGATTTATTAATTGAGCGTAAAAAATTAAAACGAAACTTACTAATTTGGCGCATTTTCACAATACTTCTTCTATTTATCGTTCTTTCTAAAACTTCTAATATCTTATTGAAAAATAAAGCAAACTTTCAAAGTGATCATATTGCTAGAATTAAAATAGCTGAAATTTTAAGATATGATCTTGAAAAAGTTAAAAAATTAACTATACTTAAAAATAATAGCCATGTTAAAGCTTTGATTATACACATAAACAGTCCTGGCGGAACTTTAGTAGGAAGCGAGGCGATTTATAAAGCTTTAAGAAAAATAGGTGAAAAAGTACCTATTGTGGCTGTAATGGGTGATATTGCTACTTCTGGTGGGTACTTAGTGGCTTTAGGGAGTGATAAAATATTTACCTATGAAGGAACAATTACTGGTTCTATAGGAGTGATTTTTGAAAGTTTTGAGGTTACCGAAATGTTAAGCAAATTAGGTATTACCCCAAGAGCTATTAAATCATCCAAATTTAAGGCAACACCATCGCCTTTTGAAAAATTAGAACCGGAAATTGAAGCTGAATTAAAAAACTCTTTAATGACATCCTTTGACGTATTCAAGGATATTGTCAAAAAGAGAAGAAATTTTAATGACGCACAATTAGCACAAGTAGCTAACGGCAAAATATTTATTGGTCGTGATGCTATAAAATTAGGGCTTACGGATGCTATCGGCGGTGAAGAAGAAGCACTCGAATGGCTCAAAAATGAAAAGAAACTTGATTTGGAAGTTAAAGATTATTCAATTGAAGCTGACAAAAATGAATTAGAGCTACTTTTGGATTCTTTCACTAACAAAATTACTTCTTATGTAAGAGAAGTTTTTAGTTTTAAGATTAAGTCGTAAGCAATGAGGTTATTTTATGAATAAACATATGTTAAGCCTAGAATTAGTAAAAATTCATGCGGGCATTACTCAAGATGAAGCTAGAAATATAATTGATATTTTCTTTAATGAAATATCTAGCGCTTTACTTACAGGGCGTAGAATTGAAATAAGAGGCTTTGGTAGTTTTTCTGTCAGAAAACGTAAAGCTCGCACAGCACGTAATCCAAAAACAAATATCATGGTTGATGTTACTGATATGGGTTATGTTTATTTCCGTCCTAGCAAAGAACTTTTAATGCGTATTAATGCTAAAAAACCTAAACAAGTAATATAGTTTAGATAATTTTTTATTATACAGCAAATTTGATAGAAGCGAGAGCAATAAATTCGTTCATTAAATTATTAGTAATTTGATGACGCGAAAATATATAATTATTTATTGCATTAATAGGCATTATCTCAAGGGTTGTTGAAGTAATAAATACGTCTTTAGCTTGTTTTAGTTCTTCACCCATAATATGTCTTTCTACAATTTTTATTCCAATTTTGTTAGCTAATTGAATGATCGTTTGTCTAGTTAAACCATTCAAAAAACAATCAGGGATAGGAGTGTGCAATTCATCATTTATAATCAAAAAAATATTTGCACTTGTACTCTCAGCTATATAACCCCTGTAATCTAATAATAGAGCATCATCATAACCTTTAGCGATAGCCTTATGTTTCTCGATTGTACCAATAGTATAATTACCAGCGCACTTACTTTTATATGGCATGCATTCTGCAGGTGGTCTTTTAAAATCACCCGTTATAAGTCTTTGTCCTTTTGTTAAATCAAGAGGTGCTTTATATCTTTCTCCAGCTTCCCATGCTGCAATTGCTACATGAATTGTACTATGGGGAGCAGCTATTTGAATTCTTTCACTTCCTCTCCAAACGAAAGGTCTTATGTAGCCATTATTTATAAAGTTAGCCTTCACAATATTATGACAAGCCGTTAAAATTTCTTGTTTAGAGAAATTAATTTTCATATCTAGGAGTTGAGAAGAGATAAATAATCTATCAATATGTTCTTCTAACATGAAAATAGTGCCGTTATATACTCTTATCCCTTCAAAAACACTGCTTGCATAATGTAATCCATGAGTTAATAAAGGAATTTTGGCTTCTGATAAAAAAATTTGTTTGTTATCAAACCAAATATATTGGTTTTCTTGCATAGCAATCGATCTTATTTTTTAATAATTTTATCTGTATTATTACTTTTGGCTTGTACAGAGTCAACAAATGATTTATCCGCCACATAATTTTGAAACTGCACTGTTTGATTTTCGATATTAGCTGAGGCTTGAACAGGACGCTGAGATTTTGCAGAAATTTTTCTTTTATTGATAAATTTAATAAGCATATTTTTAATAGCAAATTTATTCCATCGTATTATATCTTTCATAAATTTAATTAATGGATTATCAGGATTTATAATTTCATTATAGCATTCCAATATTTCATCAATAATTTTAGGCTCAGAGAAAATCGCTTGGTTAAAATTTGTTGAAAGAGCTAATTGATTTGGGAAAAATATAGCATCAGTAAAATTAGCTTGAAAAATGTCACTTTTAATAAAAGTTGCACCAGTTAGATTTGCATATGAAAAATTGACATATTTTAAAGATGTCTCATCAAAATTAGCATTAGTAAGATCAGAATTTTCAAAACTTGATTTATCTAACATTAATCCTTTAAAATAGTACGGTATATTTACTTTATCTCCTAAAGCTCTCTCATAAATTGTTTTACTTGAAAGATCAGTACTCGATAAATCAATACCTTCTATAAGTAAATGATCGCTTGAAGCTCTATTAATTATTTCTTTAATAGAGTTATTATCAAATTTACTTCTTTTAAAATTGCAGTTCTTCAAAATGCAATTACTAAAGTTTACTTCTCTTAGATCCTGATCAACAATATTAAAATTTGATAAATCTAATTTGTTATCTTCAGATAACATATTTCTGATTAAATCATCTTCTTCATTGTAAGCCGTAATAAGCACATCCAAATGGTCACGAAGTAAATTAGCTTTTTTTCGTTGCTCCATTGTCAAACTCGAGTAAAACTCTATAATTTTGTTTTTACGGTCAATCATTTTAAACTTGAGAATTGATGAAAAAGGTTAATATAATTATATAATATACATATCATAAATTCTAGCTTGTGTTAACAAAATAATAGATTATTATCTGCAAAACAATATCTTAGAACATACAATTATGATAAATATTATAGGCAATAGCTGTCTTATATTAATAATACTAATTTGCCTAATTAATTCTTTTTTAATATATTTTAAACCTCAAATCTATAAAATTGCAAGTAAAATTTTATTTTTTACAGGTTTATTTTGTTTTTTAAATTTAATTTACGGTTTTATTATCTCTGATTTTTCCGTAGAAAATGTTTATTTAAATTCACATCAGCTAAAACCTTTAATATATAAAATTTCAGGATCATGGGGTAACCATGAAGGTTCGCTAATTCTTATTATTTTTGTAAAAATCATTTACGTAAATCTTTTTAATATCTTCTCAAAAATAGATGAAAAAATAAAATTGTACGCAAATATAATTGCTTACATAATTATTATGAGCTTTACTAGCTATATTTTCTTTACATCAAATCCCTTTAGAATTATTTCCCCTACTCCAAGTGAAGGTTTAGGATTAAACCCTTTATTGCAAGATATTGCATTAGCCATTCACCCTCCTATTTTATATTTTGGATATGGGGGTTTTATTATACCATTTGCTGTTACTCTTGCATTATTAATAAATAGTTCCACAAATACCTTCGGAAGGAATCTAAAGCCTTGGATAAATATATCCTGGTCTTTTCTTACATTAGGCATTGGTTTAGGAAGTTGGTGGGCTTATCGTGAATTAGGTTGGGGCGGCTTTTGGTTTTGGGATCCTATAGAAAATATTTCATTAATTCCTTGGCTCGCTGCAACTTCTCTTTTACATATAGTTATAGTTAATATAAAAAGAAAAATTTTTGATTCCTGGTTTAAACTTCTATCAATTTTAACTTATATTTTTTCTCTTTTAGGAACTTTCTTAGTAAGGTCTGGCATTATAACATCAGTTCATAGTTTTGCCACAGACCCAGACAGAGGTATTTATCTAATAATTTTGATCTCATTAATTTCTCTATTTTCTTTACTGATTTATATAACAAAAAATAAATCCTTGCCTGATAAATTCAAAGTTAATTCGAGAGAATCACTAATTTTTTTAAATAATATATTTTTACTATCCGGAGCGCTTATCATAACTCTGGCTATTCTTTACCCCGTATTTAGCTATATTGTATTTAATCAAGCTGTTTCAGTTGGAGAATTATATTATGAAAAAACCTTTTTACCGTTAATGCTCCCTATACTTTTATTTGCAAGTATTGGCATGATAATCGCTTGGAAAGAGAATAAAATTAAGCTTTATTTACCTAAATTTATTTCTACACTATTTTTATCAAGCATTTTATTGTTACTTGTAAGAGAAATTTATGGGTCTACTACCTTTTTTGGTACATTAGGACTATTATTTTCCTTAAATTTAATAATTACTACATTATTAAAATATTTAACCTTTAAGAATAAAAATTATGCATTAATATTAGGGCATTTAGGGTTTGGTTTACTTATTTTTGCTGCGATAATCGCTTTTAAATATAGTACATATTATGAAGCAAATTTAAAATTACATAGTGAAACATCTTTTAATCACAATAATATTAAGTTTTTAAACATCAAATATTCTCATGGTAAAAATTATCTTAGCCAAATAGCTCAAATTAAAATTTCTAATGATGTAAAATCTATTATTCTTGAACCGGAAGTAAGGTTATACCCTATTGAGAAAACTACTATTAGTGAAGCTGCAATTAAACATTATATATTTGAAGATCTGTATATTGTAACGGGTAGTTATGATACCACTACAAATTCTCTATTTATTAGATTTTATGAAAGAAAATTTATCAATTTTATTTGGTTATCAGTAATTTTACTCGGTATAAGTGGTATTTTATCATTTAAAAATAAGAAATATAAATTTACCTTGTCCTAATATTCAAAAAAGTTTATATATTTTTACTCAATTATTAAAGAGATAAATGATGGATAAAATTTCAAACAAATATTTTATAGGCGTCTTTTGGTTTCTTTGTAGCATAATTATTGGTGTTGCTAATGATATTGTTACTAAGAAATTAGGGAAAAATATAAACAGCTTTGAGATCGTATTCTTTAGGTTCTTTTTTGGGACAATTGCTCTTATTCCTTTTATAATAAAAGTAGGTAAAAAATCTCTTTATTCTAGTAATAAAATTATTCATGTAATTAGAGGTACTTTATTATTTGGAGGCATTTGGATTTGGACTCATTCTTTAAACAATATCCACGTAGCTACTGCAACTGTCATAAATTTTACTATTCCAATATTTGTTCTTATTTTAGCTAAAATAATTCTTAATGAAAAAGTTGGTTCTGCAAGGGCTGTTGCAACCTTAATTGGTTTCGTAGGAGTATTTATCGTAGCTTTTAAACCAGAAGCTATTGATATTACAGCTGTAGTTCTACTTTTAGCTTCGTTTATGTTTGCGTTACTTGATGTAGTTAATAAAAAATATGTGGTAAAAGAATCGATGATTGCCATGATATTTTATTCAAACATAATAACAATGTTATGTAGCGTACCTTTTATAATAAATGAATTTGTTACACCTAGTAATGAAGATTTCTTGTTACTTATAGTTTTAGGAGTCGGTGCAAACTTATTACTATATTGTTTGCTTAAAGCTTTCTCAATGGCTGATGCTTCTGCGTTAGTACCATTTAGATATTTTGAAATTCTATTTTCAGGTTATTTTGGATATTTATTCTTTGGAGAAATACCTGGATTTAATACCTTACTTGGCTCATTATTAATTATTCCAAGTACATTATTTATAAGTTACATAGCATCAAGAAGAAAGGGTTAATATGATAAAATTGTATATAAAAAAATTAGATCACGCACAAGAATTAGATTTACCATTCTACGCTACACCTTCTAGTGCCGGAATGGATTTAATGGCTGCAGTTGCAAACGAAATAGTTATTAATCCTGGTGAAGTAGAATTAATTCCTACTGGACTTGCAATTGAATTACCTGAAGGGTATGAAGCGCAAATTAGGCCTCGCTCTGGTCTTGCGTTAAAAGAAAGGATAACTGTATTAAATACTCCTGGTACTATAGATGCTGATTATAGGGGTGAAATTAAGGTTATGTTGATTAACCTTGGGCAAAAAGCTTTTACTGTTACCAGAGGTATGAGAATAGCCCAAATGATTATTAACAAATATGAAAAAGTAGAAATTTTAGAAGCCCTAGAACTTGCTGATTCCGAAAGAGGAACAGGTGGGTTTGGTTCAACTGGAATTTAATTATATAGGAGATTACTTATGAATTTTATCATTAAAAACGCTTATGCAGATGCTGTAGAAATAGGCGCTGCAACACCTTCAACAGTGAAACCAACTGCAGAAAGTCCAAAACCTGCAATCGATCAAACACTTACTAATTTTTTACCATTAATAGTTATTTTTGTTTTATTCTATTTTATGTTAATTCGCCCTCAAATGAAAAAACAAAAAGAACATCAAAATTTACTTGGAAACTTAAAAACTGGTGATAAAGTTGTGCTTAATAGTGGAATGATTGGTACACTTGTAAAAATTGAAGATGACAAAAACTATGTTCAAGTTGAAATAGCACAAAATGTAAAAGTAAGAATGCTTAAAAGTGCAATTTCAGATGTAATGCAAGACGAAAAAGCTAAAGATAAAAAAATTGAAGAAAATAAAGAGTAGCAATGTTTAATAATAGGAAATTCCAGTCTGTATTTTTACTAATAATATATGTACTTGCAACCTATTTTGCAGTGCCAAGTTTTTTTGGTAATAAACTGCCTGGATTTCCTGAACAAAAAATTAACTTAGGTCTTGATTTAAGAGGTGGTTCTCAGCTACTTCTTCAAATTAACTTTGATCAATATTTAAGGGAACAATATGATATTGTTCAATCTCAACTTAGAAAAGAATTAAGAAATGAAAAAATTGGGTATGTTAATTTAAAATCTACTCTTAAACATATATCTATAGATTTAAGAAATAATAATGACTACTCTCAATTTAAAAAAATTGTAAGAAAAATATCATCGGATTTATCTATTGATAAACAAGATGATAATTTAATTTTAACCTATAATGACGATGCCATTATAAAAATGCGCAAAGCTTTAATAGAACAATCTATTGAAATTGTTAGGAGAAGAGTTGATGAAACTGGCGTTACTGAACCAAGCATTCAACCAAGAGGTGCTGATTTAATAGATCTTCAGGTTCCTGGCCTTTCATCTCCTGAACACTTAAAAAAATTATTAGGTAAAACTGCTAAATTAACTCTCCAGCTTGTTAATGATGAGGCATCAACTGCAAGTCGCGTTGCTCCTAATGATTCTATAATCGTTGAAGGTGACGATGAACAAAGAGAATATATAGTTAAAAAAGAAATATTACTTAGTGGTAATGACCTTATTGACGCTCGAGCAATATTTGATCATGGCATGCCTGTAGTTAGCTTTAAATTCAACACCTTTGGTGGCAAAAAATTTGCCGAAGTTACTAAAGAAAACGTAGGTAAGAGATTCGCTATATTGTTAGATAATAAAGTTATTAGCGCTCCTTATATTCGTGAACCAATACTATCTGGGGCTGGTATAATAAGTGGTAACTTTACAGTTGAATCTGCAAACGAATTAAGCTTACTTTTAAGAGCAGGTGCATTACCTGCAGAATTGCTAATTTTAGAAGAAAGATCTATTGGTCCAAGTTTAGGGGCAGATTCTATTGAATCAGGTAAAAAAGCTGGAATAATTGCCTTAATTCTTGTGTGCATCTTTATGTTATTAACATATGGTGCACTTGGCATATTTGCTAATATTTCTTTGATTATGAACATGTTACTAATAATGGCTTCATTAAGCTTATTTGGCGCCACCCTTACACTTCCTGGAATTGCAGCTATAGTTTTAACTATAGGAATGGCAGTGGATGCTAATATCCTCATTTTTGAAAGGGTTAGGGAAGAAATTAAAAATAATTTTAGCCTTAATTATGCTATTGTAAATGGTTTTAAAAATGCCTTTTCAGCTATTTTAGATTCTAATATCACTACTGTAATTGTAGCATTATTACTATATGTTTTTGGTTCCGGACCTGTTAAAGGGTTTGCAGTCAGTCTTACTATAGGCATTTTATCTTCAATGGTTTCTAATATCCTTTTAACTAAAAATCTTTTATTAACTTGGGTTGATATTACTAAAAAGAAATCTATTAGAGTATAAACAATGGATATTACTCCATTAGCTTTTAAAAATAAAAAGATAATTAATAGTTATAATGAAAACTCTTTTACTATTAATACTGAGGTTTATGGTAGTAAAATATTATTAATTAATGATCAAGTTATCAGTTTAGAGAATTCATCTTCTAATTTATCTGAAAATGACTTTAATGTTTTTTTTAATAATCATGTAGATACAGAAATTATTTTAATTGGAGTAGGTAATTCAATTACCTCAATCTCTTTTGATATAAAAAGTAAGTTAAAAGAATTAAATATTTCAATAGATGTTATGCCCTCATCTGCAGCAATTAGAACCTATAATATTCTTACACTTGAAGATCGAAAAGTTGCAGCTTTAATCTCTCTTTTATAGCTTTTATAAAATAATGAAATTTAGTTATATTTAACTTATACTTAAATTAGTGTTCAAGCTTAAACTACTGTAAAGAATAGTTTTCTACAAAATTAAAAATAGAAAATACACTTAAAATATTTATAGATATTATTTAGAAGGTAATTTTAAAAATTGCTTAATGGATTAAATATTAAACTTAAATTCAGGATAAAATAATAATTTTAAATTAATCAATTGTATTCTATGCTTTTTTTATAGTAAAAAAGATTTTGATTGCATTTTTATTAATAAATGGTAAAATAGATTTTAAATTAGTAATAAGTTAAAGGTGATAAAATGTTGAATAAAAACGCTTCTTCTAAAAAAGCGAATATAAATCAAATAGAACTTAAAAAAATATTAGTAGGATTTTTAAAAGATTTTACTTTTAGTTTTACTTCAAGTTTTAAGGAACAGGATACCTTATTTAACATGGCTAATGAGTCTTTTAATGAGCATATTTTACATTCAGCCAATGACATACAAAAACAACAAATATATAAATTTAAACAAGCTTTATTTGTAAAATTTGTAAATCGCGTTAACGTGCTTAATAATAATTTTGCACAAAATTTAAAAGAAGAATTTGTCAAGTTTTATAACATTATCGAAACTTATAAAACTAGACCTAACAAAGAATTTAAAATTGATGAGTTGCAGACCATTATTAATTTTATTACTGCTACCTCACAACATTTTGCCAATGTTAATGCTGAGATTATAAAGCATTTTAAAACTCAAGTACCAGAAATATGTAATTCATTAGCAAGTAAAGGATTATTTGAAAACTTACTTATTAATGAACCATTACAAATGTTAGAAATTACTAAAAAGGTCAGAAAAACGTTTGATAATATTCTTGATGTTAATACGATCAATACAATGCTTAATAATATTAATAAATCACTTAATAAAATTACTGATACTAATTCTAATAAATTTAAAGCTTTATCCTTACAAGCTCAAAATTTATTAGAATTAAAATATAATATTAATAAGCTTAAAGCTAACTTTGATAATAACATCAAAAATAATTCTTTATTAGCTTCATCTACAAAAGATGATCAAACAAAATTATTAGGCTCTAGTGATGCTAGATATGTTAAATCTGTCGTTGATAATACAGTAATATCAAACGATTTTAATAGTGAAATCATTCAAGCTGCTAGTAAAGTTAAAAAGTCTGGTAAAGTTAAAAAAGCTAAACGTCAAAAAAATGTAATTCTGCCTACCTTAGAAGTTAATAATGTTAATTATAGAGCAGGTTTAGAAAAATTAGCTGTTAATCCCCATTCTCAAGCTAGAAGAGCAGCTCTTGGCAATAAGAATATTAGAAGTACGTTAGATTTAAAAAGTAATAGTAAAGGTTTAACCGCAGCTGTTACGGCTTAATTATATATAACTATATAATGCTTCATAATAATTTCTTTGAATTTTTATCTAGAACAAAAAACTCCTTTAAAATCATAAAGGGGTTTTTTTAATAATTAGTCGTTAATCCCTAATTTATTTTTTAAGTTATGAATTACTCTACTGAACCATGAAAGTTCCTTAACTTCTTCTTTAGAAAGTAAATCAAATTTTTCTATTTTACCGTTAGGAAATATTACATGTAATTCTGCAATTTTTTGATCAATTGCAATCGGTGAAGGTACTTTTTCATCATGTTTAATTAAAACTTTCACTTTATCAATTTCATGTTTAAGTACTGAAAACCATACATTTTCTCTAATATATACAGGTACTTCTTTTTTATTACCAAGCCATATTGGAACGTTACCTACAACTTGATTTTTTTCATATAGCTTTAGATTAGCAAAATTTATAAAACCATAATTTAATAATTTTTCAACTTCATCTGCTCTTTCAGTTTGAGAATTTAGGCCGTTAACTACAGCTATCATTCGACGATTTTTTTGTTGAGATGAAATAGCAATTCCGTACCCACCTGTTTCTGTATGACCAGTTTTTAAACCATCTACACCTAAATTACGATTTAATAATACATTTCTATTTTGTTGTTTAATATTATTATACGTAAATTCTTTTTCAGCAAAGTAATGGTAATAGTCCGGGAAATCTGTAATAAGTCGTTTAGATAATATAGCTAGATCAAACATACTCATTAAATGACCTTCATCAGGCCAACCTGTAGAATTTACAAAATTAGAATTTGTTAATCCTAACTCTTTAGCTTTAATATTCATTAAATTTGCAAATTCTGCTTCGCTACCTGCAATGGATTCAGCTAAAGCGATACAAGCATCATTACCTGACTGAATTATTATCCCTTTTAATAAATCTTCTACAGAGACTTGAGAACCTACTTGAATGAACATTTTTGAGCCTTGCTTACTCCATGCATTTGCACTTACAGTAAATTTATCACTAAGTTGCAAATCACCTTTTTTAAGTTTTTCAAAGACAATATAGATTGTCATTAATTTACTCATAGAAGAAGGAGCTATTTTTTCATTAGCATTTTTATCAAATAAAATGCTACCTGTTTCATAATCCATTAAAATAGCATAAGGAGCTTTAGTTTCAAATGAAAGAGCAGTATTTAAAGTAATTATCGACGCAAGACAAGCAAGCCAATATTTCATGATATTAAACCTAATAAATTTTTTAGTTTTGAGCAATTATAGGTTTAATATTGTCGATTTCTTTAAGTTGTTCAAGTGTTTCTTGAGCGTCTTTTAAATTTTTAAATGGTCCAAGTCGAACACGATATAAATCTAAGCCTTTTTTACTAATTTTAGTAACCTTAGCATTAGCAATATTTTTTAACTTTGTTACCATTTTATTTGCAGTTAGCTTATTTTTATACGCAGCTATTTGAATAAAATATTCATCTTTAGAATCACATTCAGAATATACTTTATCTTTAGCAGTTACTTGAATTTCTATATCTTGTTTTTTAGGTTCATCATCTTTTTTCTTAGAATATTCAGTTTTTACTTCAGTTGATTGCGGTGAATTTGAAGGTTTTAAACCTAATTTATTTAATAATTCTTCGGTTTGCTTAGGTAAATATTCTAATCTTACTTTACCAATCCCTTTATGTTTAAATCCTAAAAGGTCTGCAGCACGCTCTGAAACGTCAATTATCCTATTTTTATCATTTGTAAATGGCCCTCTATCATTAATCATTACGATTACAGAATGGCCGTTTTCTAAATTAGTTACTCTAACCATACTTGGTAATGGTAAAGTTCTATGAGCCGCAGTTAATGAGTACTTATTATATTTATCACCATTAGCAGTTTTATTACCATCAAAGGTTGTTCCATACCAAGAAGATACGCCCATTTCAGTGTAATTCATGTTATTATTTGGATAATACCACTGATTATTAATTTTATAAGGTTCACCTATTTTATAATGGCCTTGATACGGCTTATCTAGGTAACTGTAATCTTGTTCGTTTTTTTCTTCTTTGGGAGTTTGGCACGAGGTTAGGAGTAGCAATAAGAATAGGGAAATTATTTGTTTTAATTGATTATTAGGCATCAACTACCTCTCTTATGGGGTTATTAATAAATCTACTTCCTGGTTTTAATACAGGAATGTCTTTTAAGTGTTCCGGAAGGCTATCCTTATCATAAGTAGGTATATAAAGATTTAATAATGAGACTATAGGTTTATCTGCTAATTTTTTTTCAGCGCTTCTATTAACTAAACACGCTTCAGCAATAATATTTCCACCTAATGCCTCAACAACTTCAAATGTTTCCAGAGAAGATTTGCCAGTACTGATAACATCCTCGATAATTAACACTCTATCGTTAGGATTAACTTTAAAATTTCTTCTAAGTTCGAGTTTACCGTTTACTCTTTCACAAAAATAGTTTGGAATATCGAAATGTTTTGAAACTTCAAAACCAACTAATACTCCTCCCATTGCAGGAGAAACTATTACATCGAAAGCATTTTCACCGAATTGTTCTTTAACTTTATTTGCGAGTTCCTTACATAGTTGGGCTGCAACATTTGCATGTGACATGATTTTCGCGCATTGTACGTACATTTCACTATGATGACCAGATGTAAGAATAAAATGGCCTTTTAGGATTGCTTGATAATTTTGAAAGATATTAAATACTTCTTCTTCTTTCATAAATAAAATACTCGCCTAATTTCATGAGTTATTAGGCGTGAGTATATAATATAATTAAAAATTAATCAAGTAGAAATATTTATTAGAAATCAATAAGTTAATATTTTAACTTATTAACCAAATAACCATTTGGCGTTAACTGGGATTCTAATACAAGGATTATTCAAATCTTCTTTTTCATTAAACTCATTTGCAACGCATGGGGTTTCAAGATCTCTCATTTTCTTTTCAATACAACCACTTAATGCTAAAATTGCTACTAACATCAATATTTTATACATGGTAAACCCTTAAATTTAAAAGCTTTATTTAATTTAGTATATGATAAATTTATTAATAATACAAAGAAAAAGTGGATGCGATATTTCGAGGTATAACATTTAAACCTACTTAAACCTACGAAATATAAATTCTGTGATACCTTTCACCCAATGAGGTTAAGATTTCATAAGGAATTGTATTAGCTTCGTTCGCAAGATCAAAAATTGTATTATTTTCTCCTATAATCTCTACCCAATCCCCTTCTTTAATATTAGAAACTTTATTACTTGAGATATCTACCACGATTGAATCCATAGAAACTCTGCCTAAAATTGGGAGTTTTATATTATTAATTACAACAGTACCTTTATTACTTAAAGATCTAGGAAACCCATCACCATATCCAATTGCAATAGTTGCAAGTTTTGAATTCTTTTGAACTTTAAAAGTTTGATTATAACCAACCGATTCACCAGCCTTAACTTTATGTATCTGATTAACTTTAGCAAATAAATTTACTGAAGGTTTTAAATTATTATCATTGAAATATCCCCATAAACCTATTCCTGGTCTTACCATATCAAAATGGAATTTTTTCCCAAGATAAATTCCTCCTGTATTTGAAAAACATATCTTTCGTTCAGGCAGCTTGTTTAGAATATTTCTAAAATTTTTTAATTGAATATTATTAAACTCATCTTCTTTATTCTCACTTGATGCTAAATGACTAATGTAATATGCAACATTTAATTCACTTAATATTTCAATATTATTCATTAACTTTCTAACATCTTCTTCGTCCATGCCATTTCTATGCATTCCGCTATCAAATTGAATTGCGCACGAAGGAGGTAAACTAGTAGTTTTACAATAATTATTCCAATTTTCTAATTGCTCATAACTATTAATAACTGGAATAAGGTTATGAATACTGAAAAAGTTTTCACTACCAGACAAATTTCCTTTTAATACAAAAATATTTGCGTCTACCATAATATTTCTAAGCTTTATACCTTCATTAATATGAGTTACAAAAAAATTACGACATCCCACCTCATATAAAGCTTTAGAAACTTCTATTTCACCTAAACCATATGCATTAGCTTTAACGACTGCTGCAACTTCAGAAACAGTCAAAGTTTTTAAATAAAGATAATTATCCTGAATATTTTTTAAATTAATAAATAATACTGAGTATATCTCTTTACTTATGCTATCTAAAATTGTCATATAATTGCTTTCGGTTGATAGATTTATCGCCTTCATTTTCAAAACCCTTCTAGCATAAAAATAATTTCTTGCCTAGCTTATGTTAAAAATCAAAACATAATATATTATTTAGTAATGAATTGTATATTGTTACACAATTCGCTGTAGTCTTATCTCCACATATATTGGTAGAAAAATTTGAAGTATTTTTATAAGTACAAATAGGATCTTGCGATGTCCTTAATGCTTTAATACTAGTTACTAATTGAATTCTATTTTTATAATAAACGATATCGTCAAAATTACTTGCTGGTGTATCATTATACAATTGGTTTCTAGCAACAAATGTTCTATCAAAACCTAAGTTAGCTCCCACCGCACTTAAATGTGAATTTTCTAGTTCGTCATTACTTATTCCACCGCTTTTAGTAACTATACGTGAACTCCCGCCATTTTGCGCGAAAGCACCATGACCATTTCTTCCGTGGCTAATAATAACTAATACTGCATCAGACATAATTGTAGATCCACCTGAAGTACCTAGAATTGTTATTCTATCTGCTACATTTACTCCACAAAAATCACTTTCAAAATTTTGAGTAGCACATCCTGCTTCATTTGATTTACAATTACAACTTTCAATTATTGCATATGTAAATCTTCTTCCCCACGAATCTGTAGCAAATTCATCTGCAAGGTTCAAAGTTCTTACTGGAACCATTCCTAATTTCATACTGCCGGATGTAATAAGCGTATTGCTACATTGATAATTATTTACAGTATCTCTAAGAGCCACTCCAAAATTTGAATTTGTAAAGGCTAAAGTTCCATCACTTGGACAAGGGATTTTTTGATTTTTAATAAAATAAGCTCGTATTGCTTTATCAATTTGCTCTATTTTATATCTTGTTTCTTCTAGTTTATCAGCATCAGTTTTTTCTGCAACAAAAGCTAGTACTATACCTAAAATAATTGAGGTTATAAGTAGCACAATAGATAATTCAACTAAAGTAAAAGCATTCTTTTTCATCTTTGAATACATCTCTTTCTTATTAATTCTCCAAAACTGGCTAAATATATTGCACAATCAGGATTAGAAGCTATTTTACCAGTACCTCCTGTACCTCCACATAATTTAGCAGTAAGGACTGTTTGATTAGAATCATTTAGTGCAGTAACCGCATCATCACATACTTGACCTGATAAAATTGTATTTATTTCTAAAGATATTTGTTCTTTGTTTTTATATTTTATAATGTCATCAAATGTATTTGCAGAATTATTACTTATATTTAATACAAACACTTCGTTTATAGCACCAGAAGTATGAGAATTTTCAACTTTTTTTGTATCCGTTCCACTACTTAATCTAGTCCCACCATTAGATTTCCATCCACCCGCTCCTGATTTACCATGACTTAAAATTACATATGCAGCTCTGTTCGTAACGTAATTTGCACCTGCAGGGTTTGTAAAGTTTTTAATTTTTATAACACCGTCTTCTTCACTATCAAAAGGTGAAGTTGTAGAATTACTTGATAAACCTCTACTAACGACATAAGTAAATTTCCTCCCCCATCCATCTAACATTACTTCCTTCGGTAGCCTTAGGCTTACTACAGGTACAGCACCTGTTATTATGTCCGCATTAGAAATTGCTGGAGTAGTTGATGGTAAATTAGTACTAACAGTATATGAATAATTACCATTACAAACATTTGCCACCATTGCTTCTTGACCATATGTTACTGAGCCCGCGGTATTAATATCCAAACTTCCATCGGCAGGACATGGTAACCTTCTATTTAAAGCTACAAAAGATGCAATTGCTTCTTCAATAATTTTCATTTTTTTTAGAGTTTGCTCTTCTTTAATACTTTCAGTTTGATAAAGCACTACTGAAATTGAGCCACCTAAAATAGTTCCAATAATAGCTAGAACTACTGATAGTTCGCTAAGAGAAAATCCATTTGTATTTTTTAATTTTTTAAGCATCTTGACTATTACCCATAAAAATGAAAATATCAAAAAATATTTAAAATTTCAAACATATTTATGCTTAATGAAAATTTTATTGTTATTTTACTAATTCTATCAGGGGCAATATTAGGAAGTTTTATAAGTTTAATTACTTATAGATTGCCTAGAGGTAAAGAAATAACTTTTAAACGCTCAAATTGTCCGAAGTGTAAACAGAATTTATCTTTTATTCAGCTAATTCCAATTTTAGGATTCCTGCTACAAAAAGGAAAATGCAAAAATTGTAAGAAAAGTATAAGTTTAAGATATTTAATTATAGAAATCTTTACTGTTTGCATATTGTTTTTAAGCTATAAAATAAATGGTGAATATTTTATACTGTATAGCACTATATATTTAATATTATTTTGCATGATTATTACGGATCTTGAAACACTTTCGGTTCCAAATATTTTTCAAATCATTCTGCTCCCTCTTATTTTAATTGTTACTTATATTAAAAATCTTAATTTTATTTCACAGTTTTTTACGTCATTATTTGTAGTGTTAATGATGTACTTAATATGTTTAGGGTTTAAAAAATTTACAGGAAAAAAAGACATTTTAGGCATGGCTGACATAAAATTTATGGCAATCGCTGCACTAGCAATTCCTAGCCTTTATATACCTCAGTTTTTTTTCTTTTCTGGTTTGTTAGGAATTATGTTAGGGGGCATTTGGAAATATTTTTTTAAAAAACAAAGATTTCCTTTCATTCCAGCACTTGCATTTTCTTTGTTAATATGTTTAAATAATTGTAATATAGTTCAGAATCTTATTATTATGGCTCTTTAAATGTTAAACTTGGTAAAGCCGTTTATATTATTAATTGTTATTTTACTTACAACTACGTGCGCTCATCCTGAGAGAATGCGCGAGAAATTTGATAGAATAACAGGTAAATATAATGACCCTGAATTAAAACTTTCCCAAGAAGAATATAAAGAAAAATTATTTAAAAATAGTAAAAAAGCGTTATCAGAAGATAAATTAGATTCATCATTTGAACCTCAACCTTTTATAGCACCTCCTATCCCACCATCATTTAAAAAAGATAAACTAGTAACTTTATCAATTAGCAATGATGTTGATGTAAAAGATGTTTTATTAGAACTTGCAAGGCTTGCTGAAATTGATGTGGAAATAGATCCGAAAGTTTCAGGTGGCATTATTTTAAAAGTAAGCGATCGTCCATTAACAGAGGTAATAGATAGGGTTACTGAACTTGCATATTTAAGATATACTATAACTAATAATGTATTACATGTTGAGCCAGATACTCCATACATGGTAAGCTATCCTGTAGATTTTTTAAATCTAGTTAGAAATAACAAATCTAATTATAAAGTAAGCGTATCATTAGATGGCAGTTCAGGTTCAAGTGGTAGCTCTTCTATCGGTAGTGGTTCTAATACTGAAATAACCTCAGAACAAAAAGAAGATCTATGGGATACTATTTCTAAAGACATTAAACAAATGATTGAATCAGTTAATTATACTGCAACTGGTTCAGCGCCTTACGTAACAATTAATAAGCAAGCTGGTATTATTAACGTTGTAACAAATTCAAGGGCACATACTAATATAAAAAGTTACCTCGCTAAAGTACGTACAAGCATTTCTGCTCAGGCATTAATAGAAGCAAAAATAGTTGAAGTAAGCCTTAACGAAGAGTATAAAACTGGAATAAACTGGAATGTACTTGATAGAAATGGTTTACTTGGAGCACAAAATGATTTTACCAATGTTCTAGGAGAATATACTGCAAATCCAGGAGGTATTACTATAGGAGTATTAAATGGGTTAAAAAATACATTAGGTAAAAAATTTGATCCAACAACTAATGCAAGTTCTCTTATAGCTG
Organism: Sphingobacteriia bacterium; assembly: GCA_017304685.1. NCBI lineage: Bacteria > Pseudomonadati > Bacteroidota > Sphingobacteriia > Sphingobacteriia bacterium. Next base: position 56,935 of record JAFKLR010000004.1, read on the forward strand.
CTGTCAATTTAATGGATCTATTTGGTGTTACGCGTACTCTTTCAAGCCCACGTGTACATGCAATGAATAATCAACAAGCAGTTCTATCTTTTGCACAAAATTATGTATACTTTAAATTAAATATCGAAACAAATAATGATAGTAGCGCCACAACAACAACAAGCCAAACTAACGTTACTTCTGATCTTAAAACTGTACCTATTGGGATAATACTAACTTTACAACCTTCAATAAACACAGATACTAATGAAATAACAATGAGTATTAGACCAACAATTTCTCGTATAACCGAATTTAAGTCTGACCCAAGTGTTACCTATGTATTGGCAACGAGTAGTACTGACCTCTCTGATTCTGGTCTCGAAAGTAACGTTCCAGTTGTGGAGGTAAAAGAACTTGATTCAGTATTGAAAATTAAAAGTGGCGATATAATGGTAATTGGTGGAATGATGGAAGACAGATTCATGTCAAATGAGAGTGGAATTCCTTTACTAAAAGATATGTTTATAGCCGGCAATTTATTTAAATCAAATGGTAAAGTTAAGAAAACAATTCAAACAGTAATATTTATTCAAGCAACTATAATTCCGGGTGGAAATAGTTATTCACAAAGTGATAAAGACTTTTATAATACATTTGCACATGACCCTAACCCATTTAGTTTAAAATAAAATATGAATTCGATATTACGTTTTTTTTATTACTCAATAATAAGAGATAAATTTATTTTAGGTTTAATTGCCTTACTACTAATTTCATTTTGTATATCAATATTCTTTGGTTCAACAGCACTTGCTGAACAAAGAGAAATGATTATAGCCTATATAGCTGGAAGCAGTCGTATTATAATTGTATTTGGTATAATAATATTTATTACTACACATATTCATAAAATTCATCTTCAAAAAGAAATAGATTTTTTTCTCTCTAAACCTATTTCACGAAATAATTTTGTTTTAGCATATTTATTAGGTTCAATTATATTAGCCGGGTTATTTACAGCTTGCGCTGCTATTTTATTATATTTTTTTAAAATAAATACTATGGGCTATATAATATGGCTTTTAAGCTTATTCTTTGAAGTATGTATATGTTCATTTTGCGCCTTCATATGCGGCATATTATTTAAAAGCCACATTATTTCTGTATTAGCATGTACTACATTTTATATAGCTTCACGTATGATGGGGTTATTTAGTATTTTAAATACTAAATATCAATATTCTCTAAGTAATTTGGATCATTTAATACCTTGGCTTTCACAAAAATTGATTTACTTAGCTTCATGTATTATTCCAAGACTAGATTTATTTGCTGAAAGTAAATGGCTAATATACGAACATAGTTTAAAAGATTTTCATTTAAACATTATATTACCCCAAACTATTATTTATTTTCTATTAATCACTTTTGTAGCTTTCCATGATATTAAAAAGAAAGATTTTTAATAATAATATAGTATTAAAAATGCTTATTATATTATTTTTGGGCTTTAATGTATTTGTATGGCACAAAAGTAGAAATATCTTACCTCAACTTGAGATTACCGAAAATGTACCAAGTGAAATTTCTATTAAATCCTTTTCATTAGGCGATGAACAGTTTTATTATAGAATTTTAGCTTGGCAGTTACAATTTATGGGCGATAGTTTTGGGCGCGTTTCTCCACTTAAATATTATGACTACGTAAAAATAAAAAATTGGTTTTATTTATTAGATAAATTAGACAATAAGACTAATTATAGCCCTGTAATCGCTACTTACTATTATGGGGTAACACCAAAGAAAGAAGATTTAATTCATATCATTGAATATTTAGAGAAGCATTCAGAAGTTGATTTAACAAAAAAATGGTGGTGGATGTATCAAGCAAGTTATTTAGCTTTTCATGAAATGAAATATCATTCTAAAGGAATTGAACTGGCTAAAAAAGTTGCTCAGACAAAAGGTACATTACCTCTATGGGCAAGACAATTACCTGCTTTTTACCACGAAAAAATTGGTGAAAAGGATATCGCTTATTTTATAATTAAAGATATTTTAGATAATGAAAAGAATATTCCACAAAGTGAATTAAACTTCATGGAATATTACATTAAAGATAGACTTAAATTGTTTGAGTAATTTTTTTACTATCTTTTTTTAAACCTGAATAAATGACTAACATTCCACCTATTATTGAGCTAATTGGTATAATAGCGATAGCTATTTTATATTCATATAAAGAATATAATTTTACATTATTGCTTATATCTCCTTGCCAAAAATGATCAAGGGTAAGACCTATTAATGTATGAAAGAAAATGCCCCCAAGCATATTTACGCAGTTTAAAAAGGCTATTGCTATACTTTTATATTCATTTTTTACAATTTCTGTACCTAAAGCAAAAATAAGGACTTGGTAACAACATAAGATACCATTTATAAACATTAAGGCACATAATAAATAGAATGAAAGATTAGGAAAAATAATTAACCCTAAGAATAAAATACAAGTTAATAAACCACATAAGAAAATTACCAATGTTTTACTAAAATATTTTTCAGATATGAAAGCTAGAGCTGGGCCTCCAAATAGCATTCCTATAAATATATACGAAATTACAGTTGCTGCATCACCTTTTGATATATCAAAAGCTTTAGTTAAAAAACTTATACCCCAAACATCTGCAAACCCTTCTAGAGAACCTACCATCAATAAATTTGCAATAGCTATTAGCACTATTCTTTTATTTTTTAAAATAATAAACAATTCTTCAATTAAATTTGAATCTTTTTTACTATCTAAATAATTAGCTTTTCTGTTGTCCCCAAATAATAAAATGGTTAAAGCTATCAATGTACCGATTGCAGCTATTAAAAAAAACACTTTATTATAATTAAAAGTTTCGATTAGACTATTTACAGGTTTTCCGCCGTAAACAGCGCCAAAAATTCCTATAGTAAAACTAAAACCTATCAATCTCGCATATAGTTTCTCGGGAAAATATGTTGCTACTACCTTTGAAACCCCCAAAAACCCTGCTGCAGAACCAATTCCTATCATTAACCTACCAACTAAAGCTGTACTAAAGGAAGTAGTGTAGGATAAAATATACGTACCTATTGAAGCTATAATACAAAAGATACCTATAATATATTTAGTTTTGAACTTTTCTAATAAATAAGCAGTCGGTAATTGTGCACCTGCATAGCCGATGTAGTAGATTGCTGAGAAAATCCCAAATGAAGTAGCGGTAATTTGATATTGAGTAATTAAGTCATTAATTACAAGACCTGGAGCTAATCGCATTATGAATTGATAAGCGAAGAAAAAAACTGCAAAAAACCACATTAGATATGGTAAAAAGTATTTCCTATACATATGTTAAGACCTATTAAATTAAATTTTAGAGTATATTAGTTATTTTAGTTGAGATTATATATAAAGATATGGCAGCTAGCTGCCAATAATAAGGATAATTAAACTGAAAAGATTTTGCTCTAAAACCATTATTACACTTTTTACAAATATTTATTAATACTATTGAGAAATATTATTAATCACATTCATTAATAAGTCAATACATATTAATAAAAAAGGAGCTTGGAATTAAATTCCAAGCTCCTTTTTCTAATAATAAAGTAATATTATGCCTTATGCTGCATTTGCAGAAGATTTTCTTTTTGTAGATGTAACTTCACCCATGCAATCATTAACTGATTTACCCATAAGATCCATCATTTCCATGCATGTTTTATTATACATTTCTACCATTTCTTTCATTCCAGTGAAATTTTGGTCAAACATATTTTGTGCAGCTTTTACTTGTTTATTGTACATGTTTTCCGGGCTATTAGCTTGAGAACAATCTTTCATTACTCCCATACAGCTTGAAACATTATTTTGTACCATTTCAGCACCGTGTTGCATCATAGCTTGTGTACTTGAAGTCATAGTTTTGTTTGCATTAGCCATAGCATCCATAACTTTCTTTTGCATATTATTCATTGAATTCATATCAAATTGTGGTGCTTTAGTATTCATATTCATCATATTTGGCATACCATTCATGCATGTATTCATGAAATTTGACATCATATTATTATTATTCATCATACCCATCATATTATTGTACATATCCATAAAAGGATTATTACTGTGACTCATTCTCACCCCCGTGTTTAATATTTAGTAAAGATTTAAACTTTATTGTGTCTAAATATATATTATCTACCAGTATTGGTAGAAAAGGCAAGCTCAAAATTAACTAAAAGTTTAATTTCTTTGTTTTTCAGTTATTTATTAATTAGCTTTTCAATAGATTCTTTAGTAATTTGGTCGGTTTTAGTACCACGAGGAAAATTAATTTTTTTATCGTCATTATATAAATATAACATTCCGAATGGGCCTTTAAATATTTTATACTCCCCTAATTCTATTGCTACTTGCTCAGTTTTACTTTTACTTCCTGCCTTTGATGATTTCTTAGCTGTAGCTTTAGAAGCTGTTTTATTAGGGTTATTAGCAATAATTTCACAAGCTTCTTCTAATGTAATTGATAAAAAATTAGGAATTTTTCCTAATGAATAAAACTTGCCACTATGTTGTAAGTATGGTCCAAATTTACCAATTGCAAGTACAATTTTTTGATTATCATCGGGATGCATTCCTAATTCTTTTGGTAAAGCAACTAGCTTAAAACAATCTTCTAAAGTCATCTCGTCAATTTTATAACTTTTAGGAATGGCTATTCTCTTAGGTCCCTTAACTGTATCATCTCCTAATTGCACATAAGGGCCATAAGGTCCTATTTTTAATACGATTTTTAAACCAGTATTAGGATCAATTCCCATAGTTTTAGGGAAAGATGTTTTTTTTGTATCCTCAGAAGATTGTGAGCCATCTTCAGAATTATTTGTAACTTCAGCGTTGATAATTTGATTTAAAGCTTTTTTGTAATCACATTCTGGGTAATTACTGCAACCAACAAAAGCACCATATTTTCCTATTTTTAATTCTAATTTCCCATCTTCACATTCAGGACATTTTCTTACATTCTCTTTATGTTCTTTATTTGGGAAGATATGATCTTCTAAAACTTTATCTAAAACTTTTAGAATTTCTTCCATTGGCTTTTTAGTTGCTGATTGCACATTATCAATAAAATCAATCCAAAACTCTTTTAGAACACTTTTCCATTGTAGCTCACCTGCTGAGATATGATCTAACTTTTCTTCCATTTGAGCGGTAAAATCATATTGAACATATTTTGTGAAAAAATTATCTAAGAAAGCTGTAACTAATCTCCCTCTTTCTTCAGGAATAAACCTTCGTTTATCCAAACGTACATATTGGCGATCTTGAATTACAGAAATTATACTTGCATAAGTTGAAGGCCTGCCTATTCCTAACTCTTCTAATTTTTTTACTAAACTTGCTTCACTATATCTTGGTGGTGGTTCAGTAAAATGTTGGTTTCCTTTAACATCTTTTATTTCGGTTTGTTGACCTTCTTTAAGAGATGGCAGCAATTTATTTCCTTCTTCATCTTCTAAAGTATCATCTTGCCCTTCTTTATATACTTTATAGAAACCATCAAATTTTATTGTTGAACCGGTTGCTCTAAATGTGTACTTTTTATCCTTATCTTCTAAATTTACACCAATAGAATCAAATATTACTGATTCCATTTGACTTGCAATTAACCTTTTCCAAATTAATTCATATAAACCCAATTGCTTTGAGTCTAAAGAATTTTTTACTTTTTCTGGTGGTAGATCAAGATGCGTTGGTCTAATGGCTTCATGTGCTTCTTGAGCATTTTTAGCTTTAGTTTGGTACATTCTTGCATTAGATGGTAAATAATCTTTGCCATATTTATTTAAAATATAATTACGTGTATCTTTCAAAGCCTCTTCTGCAATTTGCACTCCATCAGTACGCATATAGGTAATTAAACCTATAGTTTCACCTTGAATATCAATACCTTCATATAATTTTTGAGCTATAGTCATAGTCTGTTTAGCAGAAAAACCTAATTTTCTTGATGCTTCTTGCTGCAATGATGAAGTAGTAAATGGCGGCTGTGGGTTTCTTGAAATTTGTTTTTTTTCAATTTCAGAAACAAAGAAATCTTTTGTTTTAATATCATTTACAATATTTTGAACTTGTTCAGCCGTTTTGAAATCAAATTTTTCTATTCTTTTTTTATTAATTTGATTTAAAGCCGCCTCAAATTCACTTTTTTCATTACTTAAAAATAAGCCTTTAACAGTATAATATTCTTGTGTAACAAACTTTTCGATCTCACTTTCTCTTTCGCAAATTAGCTTTAGTGCAACCGATTGAACGCGGCCAGCTGATTTACTCCCTGGGAGTTTGCGCCATAGTACAGGAGATACATTAAATCCAACTAAATAATCTAAAGCTCTTCTAGCTTGTTGAGCATTAACTAAATTAATATCTATATCTCTTGGGTTTTTAACAGCATTTTGAACAGCCTTTTTAGTAATCTCGTTAAAAACAACCCTTTTGATTTCTGTATCTTTATTAATAGCCTTCTTTTTTCTTAAAATTTCAATAACATGCCATGAAATGGCTTCCCCTTCTCTATCAGGGTCAGTTGCAAGATATATAATTTTTGCATTTTTAGCAGCCTCAGCAATAACCTTAACGTGCTTTTCTGACTCAGAATTGACTTCGTAAATCATTTCAAAGTCGTTATCTGGCATTACAGAGCCATTTTTTGACGGTAGATCTCTGATATGACCATATGAGGCCATAACCTTAAAATCGGATCCTAGGTATTTATTGATTGTTTTAGCTTTGGCGGGTGATTCAACTATTAATAAATTCATTTCTTCTTTTAATAAATATTAACTGGCTACTAATGTAATTGTATCGTTAGATGATCTTTTAATCAACCCTGCAAGTTCTAACTCTAGTAAGCTAAGGTAAATTAAGGAAATTTCGGCATCAACACTTTTTATTATTTCATCTATATGGGTAGGCGAATAGCTTAAGAGACTTAATATTTTGTTTCTTACAATATTTGTCTCTTTGTCACTAGGTAATTTTTTAAAATTAATATTTATAAAACCTTTTTCATTATCATTTAAATTTAAATTTCTCTGTTTCAAAGGTTCAATTATTTCTATAATATCGTCAATATTTTCAACTAAATGAGCACCTTGCTTAATTAACCAGTTAGGTCCCTGACACCTTGGATCGAGAGGAAATCCTGGGATTGCAAATACTTCTCTATCTTGTTCTATTGCACATTTTGCAGTTATTAAAGACCCAGATTTAAGACTAGCTTCAGCAACCATTGTCCCATAAGATAATCCGGAGATTATTCTATTCCTTAATGGAAAATGTTTTGGTAAAGGAACAGTCCCTATAGGCATTTCAGCGACGATACAACCTTTCTCTGTAATTTTATGATAAAGTGTTTCATGTTCTGAAGGGTAAATATTATCTATACCACCCCCTAAAACTGCAATAGTTCCTTTTTCAAGTGATCCTAAATGCGCGGCATAATCAATTCCTCTTGCCATTCCTGAAACTATATTCCAATTTTTATTAGCCAAATTCTCGGCAAATTTCTTAGCAATATTAAAACCATTTTGTGATGAATTCCTTGATCCCACTATAGAAAAACAAGGTTCATTTAATAGATTAAAATTTCCCTTAACCGAAATAATTGGTGGAAAATCATGAATATTTCTAAGTAAATCTGGGTAATTTGAATCTTTATAGTAAATTAATCTTGCTCCGTATTTATTAATTTTACTAATTTCTTTTTCAGCTTGCTCAATAGTAGCTAAATTAATTTTTCTTTTTCCAGCACGGGCTGCAAGTTCTGGCACTGCTTCTATAGCAGTTTTAGGATCTTTAAATAAATCAATTAAGTGTTTAAAAGTTTTAGGTCCTACATTTTCTGAACGTATTAATATTAAAGCTTGTAATATTTCCGTATCATACTTATATTCGTCATTAATATTATTTACAAGGTTTTGTAACATTTTTAAATCTATATAGTTTAAATTATAATAAAAAATATAATTATAAATTATTAATTGCAATACATTTAATTAATCCGCTTTTTAATAATATGCCACGTTATAAAGTTACAATTGAATATCAAGGTACAAATACTGCCGGATGGCAGAAGCAAAAAAATGCTGCTTCTATTCAAGAATATATTGAAAAAGCTATTTATAATTTTTCTAAGGAAAATGTATTAGTGTATGGCGCAGGCAGAACAGATGCTGGTGTTCATGCTTTAGGGCAAGTAGCTCATTTCGATTTAATCCGTGAATTCGATCCACAAATTATTTTAAGGGCAACTAATCATTTTTTAAAAAATCTACCTGTAGGTATTGTTAATTGTAAAATTGTTGATGAAAATTTTCACGCCCGCTTTTCAGCTATTAGAAGGACTTATAAATATAAAATTGTAAATAGACCTGCTCCTTTAATTATTAATAAAAACCTTGCTTGGCATGTTTCTGCTAATTTGGATATAAATAAAATGCAAGAAGCTGCTAATTTTTTAATTGGTAAGCATGATTTCACTAGCTTTAGAGCTTCAGAATGCCAGGCTAAAAATCCTATTATAACTATAGATTTAATAAATATAGTACAAAACGAAGAATTAATCGAAATTACTGTGTCAGCTAGGTCATTTCTTCATCATATGGTCAGAAATATTGTAGGAACAATAAAAATGGCTGGAGAGGGAAAAATTTGCCCTACACAAGTGAAAAATATACTGGAAGCTAGAAATAGGACACAAGCAGGCCCAACAGCTCCAGCTGATGGATTATTTCTTTATTCAGTGGAATACTAATTGTTAAATATTTTATCATTAATTAATAGAAAAATTTTTTTCTATTTTTAAGCTTTCATTAACCTTTATCTTTTATTATGTGTTTAATTCGCAAATGAGTTAATCATGTTTATAGTTCTTATCGATGATGAAGAAGCAGTACACGAAAGTGTTAGTCTAGGCTTAATGGGTACTGGATATAATTTGAAAACATTTTATAATCCTATTGAGGGACTTAATTATCTTTTAAAAGGTCAAGAAAAGCCAGAATTAATTTTACTTGATTTAATGATGCCTGAAATGAATGGCGTTGATGTTCTTATTAAAATTAAAGAAGATATAAATTTAAAAGATATTCCTGTGATTATCCAAACCGGCATCGGAAATAAAGAAGATATAAATAAATGTCTTCATCTTGGTGCACATTCATGCTTACATAAACCCTACTCTATTAAAGCTTTACTAGAACTTATTGAAAATGCTTTGGCATAAATTTATTTTTTTGAAATAAGGTAATTTTGATTTTACTTCAAAAAATTTTCTAAGATTCTCAACAGTTTTAAAATTTGTTATTTTATATTGAGAATATTTTTGTTTTTACTTTTGCCAGGTCATGTTTTCACCAGAGTAATCAATTTCATGCCATTCTTTTGCTATAATATGAGAAGTATTTTCATCAAAGGCTTCTATGTTTTTAAGATCATATTTAATAACAATTTCATTAAGAAATAGCGCCATATAATTTGCTTCTTCTAACTTTATATTGCACAAATTTATAGCATTTAGTAATTCTAAAGTTGTTTTAGGTAAAGTGACTTGTAGATTAACTAAATTAACAGCTTTTTTATTATTTATCTTTTATATAAAATTAATAAACTTTTGAGCTTCCCTAAATTCCATTTTCATTTTCTTTTGTTTTTACATAAGCCTTAAGTTTAAAAAATATTCAAGCTTTTTCCAAGATTCAGATAATTTTATTTCTGAAGCCTCTACTCTTGAAAGCCATAAAGTCAGAATAAAAATAATTGAAAATAACAATTTCATGACTTTTCTCTAACATAATTCTATATAGTTATTTTTCAAAAAAGTTAACTTAATAATTCTATTGAAAAATAAAATTATTAAGTTAACAATATTACTAAGCTACATAAATATGAGGATTCCAATGGAAATATTGCCAATTATTATTTCACTAATTTTACTAATGTATTTAGCGTACAAAAATTGGTCAGTAGTTTTTATTGCTCCTTTAGTTTCAATGCTCGCAGTATTTCTTTCACAAGATGAACCGATTCTCGCAAGTTACACCCAAATTTTTATGAAAGCTTTAGGAAGTTACATTATTAGCTTTTTTCCTATATTTTTATTAGGGTCATTATTTGGCATGCTAATGAATAAATCAGGTTTTGCAACATGTATTGCTGAAAATATTTTAGCTGCGTTTAATGGAAAATATGTAACAATAGCAGTAGTAATTGCTTGCAGTATACTAACATATGGAGGGGTATCTCTCTTCGTAGTAGCATTTGCCGTTTATCCAATTGCAAATAACATGTTTTATAATAGTAACCTCCCAAAGCGTTTGATACCTGCATGCATTTCTCTTGGGTCTTTTACTTTTACAATGGTTACTCTTCCTGGCACACCTTCGATTCAAAATTCAATTCCTATGCCATATTTTCATACAAATATTTATGCAGCTCCAGTGTTCGGAATAATTACAAGTAGCCTTATACTTTTTTTTGGGCTTACGTGGATAAATTATCGTATTAAAAAGATAAAACGTTTAGGAGAAAATTACGGACCCTATAAATTTGATCCCACGAATATTATTAAAACCGATAGAAAATATATTTTAATTGCAGCAAGTCCTGTATTATTAATGTTAGTTAGTAACTTTTGTTTTAATCAATATATTATTCCTAACTTTGATACAACATATCTTTCACAAGAAAAATTTGGTAAAATTGAAGCTTCATCAGTTAATGGAATTTGGTCAATAATTTCTGCTATGACGCTTACTTGTTTTTATACATTATTTCTTGCAAGGAATAAAATTGGATCAATAATTGAGAATATTAAACAAGCTGTTAATGACTCTTTCTTACCTATATTTAACACTGCTTCTGAAGTAGGCTATGGCGCTGTAATTTCATCTTTAACTGGTTTTGCCCTAATTAAATCTATGCTTGCTGATATGGATGCTAATCCATTAATCAAAATAGCATTATCAGTAAATATATTATCAGGAATTACAGGTTCATCATCCGGTGGATTAAGCATTTCGATGCAAACTTTAAGTTCAAGTTTCCTAGAAATGGCAAACCTATATAATATAAGTCCTGAAATTCTTCACAGGCTAAGCACTCTTGCAGCAGGCGGACTTGATACACTTCCACATTGTGGAGCAGTAATTACATTGCTTAGCATTTGCGGGTTAAAACACAAAGAATCGTATTTTGATATATTTATGGTAAGTTGTGTATTCACAACTTTAACTTGTATACTTGCAGTAATTTATGGATCAGTAATAGGGTTTTAAAACCCTATTACTTCTAATTATTTTAATTATTATCTACTAATACTTCTGCTGTAGCTGACTGGTAAATTTTAAATCTATTACAAAGTTTTTTTACTTGCTCAAAAGCATCTTTCTCAACTTTACTATTGTCTTCCTTTTTATGAGCTAAGTTTACAAGTACATTTGCAATCAAATGACCTATAAATTCAAATTCTTCTTCTTTAAAACCTCTTGTGGTACCAGCTGGGGTTCCTAATCTAATACCGGAAGTGACCATCGGCTTTTCAGTATCAAACGGCACATTGTTTTTATTACAAGTAAGCCCTGCTCTTTCTAAACTTTTCTCAGATATATCACCTGTTAATCCCTTCGATCTTAAATCAACAAGCATTAAATGGTTATCTGTACCACCTGTTACTAAATCAAATCCGTAATCTAAAAGAGTATTAGCAAGCATCTTTGCATTTTTAACTACTTGCTCGGCATATTGTTTAAATTCAGGTTTTAAAGCTTCATTAAAAGCTACCGCTTTAGCCGCAATTACATGCATTAATGGACCACCTTGAATGCCTGGAAATATGGCCGAATTAATTTTTTTTGCTATTGCTTCATCATTTGCAAGAATAATTCCCCCTCTAGGACCTCTTAAAGTTTTATGAGTTGTACTTGTTACTACATGCGCATATGGAATTGGGGAAGGATGAACACCTGCAGCCACAAGGCCTGCAATATGCGCCATATCTACAAATAAATATGCACCAACCTCATCGGCAATTTCTCTAAAAATTTTAAAATCGATTATACGTGAATAAGCGGATGCACCTGCAATAATCATTTTGGGTTGTTCTTTTTTTGCCAAATCTCTAACCTGATCATAATCAATAAGATGATTATCTTTTCTGACTCCATAAGCTACTGGCTTATAATATTTTCCTGATAAATTAGGTTTTGATCCATGAGTTAAGTGTCCACCTGCATCAAGGCCCATTCCAAGGATCGCATCTCCAGGACTTAATAAAGATAAATAAACACCTTGGTTTGCTTGCGAACCTGAATGTGGTTGTACATTTGCGTAGTTACAATTAAAAAGTTTCTTTAATCTCTCAATAGCCAAAATTTCTACTTCATCAACGTACTCACATCCACCGTAATATCTTTTTCCAGCATAACCTTCAGCATATTTATTTGTAAGCACTGAACCTTGTGCTTCGAGAACTGCGCGGCTTACAATATTTTCAGAAGCAATAAGTTCAATATATTGATTTTGTCTTTCTAATTCCTTATTAATTGATTTAATAATTTCAGGGTCTTTGTCGTTTAAGGTAGCAGTAAAAAAATCATTCATTGTCATTTGCTCCTAAGATTTGTTAGTTTATTTACTCTTTCAATATGTCTTCCTCCTTCGAAAGCTGTATTTATAAAGGTTTCTACACATTTTATATTAGATTTTTCATCAATTAATCGTGCTCCTAATACTAAAACATTAGCATTATTATGTTCTCTGGCAAGTTTTGCCATAGTTTCATTTATACATAATGCTGCTCGAATATGGGAATATCTGTTAGCTGCTATTGACATACCTATACCACTACCACAAATAAGTATTCCAATACCTTCTTTTTCACTTTCTAATCTTTCACATAAGTTTAAAGCGAGGTCAGGATAGTCGCATGATTCTTCTGAAGTAGTACCTAAATCAATGAAAGCTTGATCACCTTTTATAAAATATTCTTTTATAATTTCTTTAAGTTTAAACCCAGCATGATCAGATGCAAGATAAATTTTTGAATTTTCAGACATTTTATTAAATTACCCATATTTTATGATTTTTCCTACATTATATCTGTCTGAAAAGCTTGGCAATATTAATATTAATAGGTATTTAATTTGACTTATTTATTTAAAAAATGCTAACATATTAACATAAACTAAATATTGGAGATGTTATGCCAAAAGATTCAAAAGATAAAAAAGACAAAAATCAAAAAACTCAAGATACAGCTCAAAATGCTGAAAATGCTGAAAACGCTCAAGATACAGAAAAAAAGAAAGGTGGTTTATTAAATTGGTTTAAAAATCTTTCTCCAATGGGTAAAGGCTTAGTTTTAGTAGGAGCTATATTTGCTTTGATGAATCCAATAGCCCTTGGTGCAGCGGCGCTAGGTGGACTCGGCTTTGGAGGTTATAAATTAGGTAAAAAAATAAGAGAAAAGTACGAGGAAAATAAAGCAACGAAAGAAGCTTATAAGGAAGAGAAAAAAGATTTTAAAACTGAAAAAGATAATGCTCGCGAAGAAGTTAAGCAGGGCAAAAAAGACATGGATAAAATAGTAGACACTTGGCAAAAAGATACAATTGAACAACTTAAAAATACTAGTGATATTATCAAAGAAGAGGGTGTTAATACAATTAAACGTAATAATATGCAAGCTTTAACTAAGGGCTTAGTTATGGACGAAAATGCAATTAAAGACATGTCCCCTAAAGAATTAGAAACAGCTTTAAATGAAAGAGTTAGTGAATTAAATAAAGCTATTAGAGGCTTAGAAGCAAATCCTGAAAGAACTCTTAAAGGAAATGGTCACTTAAATATTAAGTTGGGGGAACTTCAAAATACTCGTAAAGAATTAAGTTCAATTAAAGATAAAGTTCATGAAACAGTAAAAAGTCAAGATAAAATTTTGGATGAACAAATAAAAGGCGTTGAAAAAGACGCGGAAAAAACAAATAAACAAAATGACAAAATTTATAAACAAGCTAAAGACAATATTGATAAAACTTACGATCAAGCTAAAGGTGATATTAAGAAAGGTCGTGCCGATTTCGAAAGCTTTAAAGAGCAATTAAATTCGGTAAAACCTGGGCTTAGAGAAATAAAAGAACAAAAAGGTAATGAAGTTACAGCAAAAGCTGGTAATGCAGACCACATGAAAGCAAAACAAGAAGCGCAACGTAAATCAACTGATCTTGGTTAATTAATGTCTGTGGTCATGGTGATGCTCGTATATTGATAAAGCCGTTATATCAGCATCACCAATAAATTTTAAATATTCCTTACTCTTAGATACATCTTCAGGTTTCCCAGAACAGCAAATATGATTATTAATACAAATAACTTTATCAGTCGCTTTCATAACAATATGTAAATCATGCGAAACTAAAAGAATACTGATTCCAAATTTTTCTCTTATTTCCCCCAGTAAATTATATAATTCTATTTGTCCTGGAATATCAATTGCTTGCGCTGGCTCATCTAGAACTAATAAGTTGGGCTTGGTAACTAATGCTCTTGCAAGTAGCACTTTCTGAAGCTCACCACCAGATAAATTTGAGACTTGAGTGTTAAGTAAAGACTTTATATTAGTAATTTTAATAATTTCCTCTACTTCGCTATTAGTAAGATCATTTATAAAAGCATTAATAAATTTTCTAACAGTAATTGGCATAATATCTTTTACCACAAATTTTTGGGGTAAATAACCTATGTTTAAATTAGGCAATTTATTAATTTTACCTGAAAAATCGTCAATTATCCCTACTATTATTTTAACAAGCGAAGTCTTTCCACTGCCATTAGGTCCAATTATGGTTACTATTTCTTTGTTTTTGACAGTGAAGCTAATATTCTCTAATATCTTCCTCTGTTTAATCTTTAAGCTTACACTAGTAAGTTCTATAATATTCATCGTTTTTTAGGTATTTAAATGAAAAAATTGTTTAGCATTATATTAGTATTTTTAATTTCTTACAACCATGCATTAGCAAAAGATAAGCTAAATGTAGTTACTACCCTTTCCGCCATTTCAGCAATTACTGAAGATATTTTAGGCAATACTGCAGACGTTACTAATATAATGCCTGAAGGATCTTCTCACCATCATTATTCCTTTTCACCAAAAAATATTGAAGTAGTTAAAAACGCTGATCTTTTCATTTATTTGGATGAAAATTTTGAGGTAGGGATTGATAAACTCAAAGCTTCAAACTCATTAAAACTCATGCAAATAAAGGATTTAAAAATTTTACCCAATAAAGATTTTCATATTTGGCTTGATGTTGAAAACACTATAAAAATTGCTAAAAAAATAAAAGAAGAAGGAATTAAATTATTACCCAATTATCAAACAGAAATTACTAGTAATTATAATAAATTACGAATAAATCTTTTAACCATAGATGCGCAAATTAAAAAAGAGCTCCAAAGTTTACAGAATTATAAAGCAATAATTTTACACAATTCTTTAAATTATTTTACAAATAGGTATAATTTACAGGCTCTTATTGACTTAGACTTACATTCAGAAACTAGTTTATCACCAAAAGTTTTAGAAGAAATTAACCAGTATCAAACTAACAACAATTTAAGATGCATTTTTTATGATAACCCTCATAATCTACCTACAGCTAAAAATTTATCGAAGAAATTAAATTTACCTATAATTCAACTAGATACGGAAATATTAAAATTAGAAAATAGCTATGAAACAGGGCAAAAATATGCTATAATATTATTAAAAATAAAAGATTCTTTTAAACGGTGCTTTGGTAATGGATTATAAATACTGGTATTTAATAGTATCACTTATTTTAATAACATTTACCCTCTACTTTTTATTTAAGCAGGGGTTAAGATACCGTTATACCAAAATTTATAAAAAATATGGCATTGATGGCTTCGATAAAAAATATAATAAATTTACAGCTTTTTTCTTTAAACCTGAAGATTTGCTAAAGCTTGACCTTGAAACTGAAAAGCAAATTAAGCAAGATTTTAAAAGAAAACACATTATTAACCACAATTACCTTGATAATGAGTTTGGAAAAATAATATACGCTGATGAAATTGAAACGCATACTGCTCGTATGATTAATATTATTGATGAAGATCCAGGGCTTTCAAAACCATGGCAAAGTAAAATTTTTAATGATAGAAGACCTTTACTTGAAGCACTTAAAAGCACTATGAATAAAGGATTAGGTTTTTGGGTAGCTTTAGTTCATGCTCAGAAAAACATACCTAAAGGAATTGATACTGATAGAGGAATATAGGAGTAGTTATGAAGAAATTCACAGTACCATGTAATTTTGGCGGTCAAGTTGCTCCTTTTACTATTTATATTGGCGCTCCTGAAGACAAGCATCATCCTTTACACTTTCAAGCTGATTGGCTTTCAAAAGAAAGAGGCGGACAAATTCCTCAAGAAGTAATGGATAGTATTTCTAAATTAAAAGAAATAGCTGATCGTAATGGTGTATCGTTTGAAGATCTATGCGTTTATGCTATTAGTAGTAATAAAGATGGTGGCGAAAATAGTGAATTATCTATTCCTGAGATGGATGAAGGAGATTCAAACGCTTAGACTTTTTACTATTGTAGTTGCAAATAAAGAAATAGAGATAAGTAGTTTTATTATCTTCATATCAAATGCTTTCTTACTTAACTTTAACCCCAAATAATATAGGCAAGTACTTATTAATAAGTTTATTGCAAAAATTTCTGCACGTAATCCAAACCACGAAGCTGCAGAAATAAGCAATAAATAACTTTCAAAATCAAGCTTAAGAAAATTAAATTTTGCTAAAAGTAATATTAAGAAAATATATATCGACCCTTCTAGTACCCAGTCGAATATTTCATGAGTTATATAAGTAGTATATATTCCACCTAAAGAAATTATTAGAAAAAATAAAATTCCAGGAATTTTATAATTAGAAAATACAATAGAATTTGTTATGATTAAAAGTATAGCTAAAATAAATAGTAAAAAGTAATATTCATTCATACCAAAATAATAGGCAAGTAAGGTAGATGAGAGTATTACGATTGTTTCACTAATTCTATAAATTGGGTTTATTGGCTCACTGCAATAATTACAAGTTTTACCGCAAAAAAACCATGAAATTACACTATAATATTCATAAAATTTTAAAGGATGTTTACACGTTGAGCAAAAAGGCTTAAAGCCAGATTCATGAATTCCATTAAGAGGAATTTTTCTTGGCAATCTATAAAATACGCTTGAAGTATAACTTGCAATCCAAATGCCGAATACAAGACCCATTATTAAATTAGCTATCATAAATAAAAAACTTTAAGTTATAATTTGTTTATCTTAGAATATAATATTATGAATAATCAATTATTAGAAGAAGCAATTAAAATTTGTTTAGCAGCTGGAGAAATTTTAAAAAATTTTTACGGCGAAGATTTTATTGTTTATATAAAAGAAGATGATTCTCCTGTCACAATTGCAGATAGGGAAACAAATGATTTTATCGTTAGTGAATTACATAAAATTTCTGACATTCCAATTATAAGCGAAGAAAAATACGATGATTTTGATAAAAGCAATCATACATTCTGGCTTCTTGACCCGCTTGATGGTACTAAACAATTTATAAAAAATGAGCCAGAATTCTGTATTTCACTAGCTCTAATAGAAAATAATCAACCCATCATGGGCATTATTTACGCTCCTATTACTAATGAACTTTATTATGCAGAAAAAGGAAAAGGAGTAAAAAGTAATATTGATATAAATTCCCCTTCTGAAAAAATTCATGCAATTACTAATAAAAATAATTTAAATGAAATTGAAAAGAAAATTTTTAATTTAATTAATGCAGAAGAGATAACAAAAGTTAAATCAGCAATTAAATATGGGCGAATTGCTATTAATAAACATAATTTTTATATTAGATTTAATGATTCATGTATTTGGGATATTGCGGCTGGACATGCAATTTTAAAAGAAGCAGGATTTGAAATAATTGATTTAATTACACACGAACCTTTAATCTATGACCCAAATAACTTAATTAATAACCCTTTTGTTGTAATACCTAGAACTTTAGAAAAAGATTTAAATAAAATTTATAAGTTACTAGAAGAAGTATAATTTTCTAGAAAAAAATCAAAAATTTCCTTTTTCTTCTCTTCTGAAAGTGGTTTTAAGTGGGATTGTCTAGGAGTTTCCCCTATAATAAATGGTTTTCCTGAGATCATTATTGAATAAGTATAGTTATTAATGGGCCTTACTGAATGCCATTCATTTGATGTTAACATTTCATAATAAGAACCTGAAGTTAACACTACTTTTGTTTTAAATTTTGGTCTATTTTCATTATCACTAGTACCTATAAACATTTCATAGGTACCATTTACTATTTTAATTGCGGAAGGCCAGGGATGCGGATGAAAAAACGCCTCTTCTTTATTACATGGATAAATACGATGTAAATACACCCTATGATTATTAAAATTTTTCCATAATCTTTCGGTTATTGGTTTTTCATAATCAATTAATAAGCTATTCCAATCATTAACGGAGTTTAAATATAATAAAATATTTTTTTCAAAATTTAGTAACTCTTTTAGCATTTATATACTGCACTTCGTATTACTAATTATTTTACTATCGGATTTAAGTAATTCAAACAAATGCTCCGCTTCTTTATCATTAGTTATTTTATACAATACCACATGCGGATATT
Source organism: Sphingobacteriia bacterium (assembly GCA_017304685.1). Taxonomy (NCBI): domain Bacteria; kingdom Pseudomonadati; phylum Bacteroidota; class Sphingobacteriia; species Sphingobacteriia bacterium. The sequence goes on from JAFKLR010000004.1 coordinate 75,763, forward strand.
TACGTTTTAAATATTCTAATTTATCTTCTACTCTCCTTTTAAAATTCCAAATAAAAAATAAAAGCTTTAAACTAATTTTTTCTTTATATTCTTCTGTTATGTGTTTGGTGTTTTTATATTTATAAAATTTTGCTTTTAATAGCCTTAATAAAATTACAGAGATTGGATAATAAAAAATAATTGCTAAATCAGCTTTTGCATAACGCATTTCAAGGGAAGACAAGCAATTACCATCAATAACCCAATTATCTTCATTCACGAATTCTTGTTGAATTTTGTGAAATTCGTCCTTATTTCTCTCTCCCCAATTATCTATGAAAAAATATTTTTCAAGGTGATATAACTTTAGATTAAATTTTTTGCCTAGTTTTGATGCAAAAGTAGATTTGCCACTTCCAGGACGCCCTAAAATCATTATTCTTTTATATCTCATTTTTAATTTCATAAAATTTGGCAATCATACCAAAAATTTCCTCAATTTTATAAAACTTCATTCCGCATTTTTCTAATACTCTTTGGGAAGCAAAATTTTCTAAACTCGTAAAAGCTACCAATCTGTTTAACTTTAAGTTGTTAAAAGCATAATTAATTAAAGCTTTACCCACCTCTGTCGCCATACCTTTTCCTTGATACTCCTTAGCTAATAAATACCCTAATTCAAGCTCATTGCTTTCTGGCAAATAAGAATAACCGGCACGACCTATTAAATCATTGGTGCTTAGGTCAATAATAGCCATTTTACTAAACCCATATTTATCATAAAATGAAATATAATTTTCAATATCCTGTTTAGTCTTTTCAACATTTTTTCTTTGCCCAAATGGCATGTGTTGCATTAATTCAGGATCAGAATGTAATATATGTAAACTTAATAAATCTTGTTTTTTAAATGGTCGAATAAGGGTACGATCTGTTTGTATTTCCATTTTATCTCCGTTTAATACAGAAGTTATTACCTTATAAATTTAATCCCTAAAATATTAGGCCAATATCTTTTTGCACTATTCCCTTACTGTCTTATTATTTAAAACCCTTATACTGAAATTTATAAAATAGGGTCCTTTAAGTAATAAACTCCCTAAAATGCTTTTATTTAAATTATTATTTGAGATTAAAAAAGGTTCAGAATTTGCTTTTACAAAACCTGAGAGCAAAAATACAACTGTTAAAAAAAGTATAATACTCTTCATGATATTAACTTTATGTTTAGAGAAATCTACTTTAGGTTTTATAGAATGTCAATATCTTTACCTATAAGCTTGCAAATGCTGCAATTTGTTATTTAATATTTTAAATTTGACTTGTGAAAATTTTATGTTAAAAGCTTTTAATTACTAGGTACAAGGGGTCATAGCTCAGTTGGTAGAGCGTTTGAATGGCATTCAAAAGGTCGGCGGTTCGATTCCGCCTGGCTCCACCAGGTTTTAAGCCTTATTTTCCAAATCGCCTCATTTTTTTAAATTACATGTTCTACATATGTTCTACAAATAAAATGTATAATAGGAGAGTCTTATGCCCAAAAAGAAAGTTATCGCTCTCGGTAATCTTTTGGATACTATTAAGGGATTGCATGAGCAAATAAATCTTATATCGTCTTATAAAGGGGCTTTTATATCAGAACTTGATTTAGAAGACCATATTAATCACAAATTAAATATTATTGAGCAAGAATTTAACTGTAGCTTCAATATAAACCAAAGATTAGAGTTAAATAAAAGTATTAAATTTATCTTAGAAAGTTGGTTACCGAAATACCAATTGAGATTAAGTACTGAAAAATTATTCAATATACAATCAAAACAAGCTAATAACAAAAGAACTTCTGCGGCATTATGGCAAGGTGGTAATATTAAAAAACACATACATCAAGATATGAGTGATCTTCTAAATATAATAAGCGAGCTGTTGATTGAACTTGAAAGTCTGATATGTTGTGCCAATTATTCAGCTCTCTTAAGAGATTATGATTATAACCTAATAGAAGACCATGCAAAAAAAATAAACTCTTCAATTAAGGATTACGCTCAAGCAAAAAAATCTTTAGAAAACTCTTTTGATAATATCCTATCATATATTAATTATTGTATAGATGTACATGCTCACCATTTAGAAAATATCAAACCAATTAAGGGTGGGCATTGGCCGGATAAAATATTAAAAGATTACATTTACTCAATGGCTCAATTGTTTAAAAAATACCTGGGAGATATAAAAGATTACAAAGACAACCAGGGTAAACAAAATTCAAAATTTTACAGATTTTGCAAATATTTTCTTGAAATAGTAACAGATCCAGAAAATGAGGAAAATAAATATTTATATATTGATCTTCCTAATGTTGTAGAAACTTATATTAAAGAGCTGAAGTCTTAAGATCGTCGTAACAATTTATAGAATAACTAGGTGATTAGTATTACCAAGTTAGTCTATTTTTCTAATACATTTAACTCCCTTATAAAAATACATATTACTCAATAAATATTTATAGAAGAACAGCTTTCATCAAGCTTTTTGATAAATTACCAATGAGTAATATTAACCTTTATTGGAGATAAATAATGAATTTTTATAGAAAAGAGTCAAATATTAAAGATTATCATGCTTGCCTAAAAGCTTTAAAAGCAGAAACTAAATCAAAATTAGCTTTTACCCCACTTAATAAAAATCTACCTAATACAATAGAAGCACTTATTGATTCTGAGGAATTAGCTAAGATACTTGGGATTAAGAAAAATACACTTTCTATCTGGAAATGTACCAAAAGATACAATTTACCAGTAGTAAAGGTTGGGAGGTTAGTCAGATACAGATTAGCTGATGTCGAAAAGTTTATACAGGATAATACTCATCAACTCAGTAATAATGGAGAAAGTAATGAGTATTAAACTTTTATATTCCCAAAAAGATATTTTTCAAAAGGGTAAAGCCATTCTAGAGAGAAATCATAGTAGTATTTTACACAGGATCCTTCCTGGTGGGAAAGTGGTTGGTAACGAGTATGTAGCTACTAATCCTAATAGAGCTGATAGCAATTTAGGTTCTTTTAAATTTAACTTAAGAACTGGTAAATGGTGTGAATTTGCCGAAGGAATTGGTGGAGGAGATATAATTTCCTTTTATGCCTATCTGAGACGAAAGTCCCAACAAGAAGCCTTACTTGAATTGTTAGATATTATAGGAGCAAAAGTATGAATATTAAGCAAACATTCAGAGTAGTACCACAAACTCCATTATCTATTAGTAATGTTATAAAAGGCCAAATACCTACAGCCATCTACAGTTATTACCATGATCAAGATCAATTAAGCTTTTATGTGCTACGCTGGGATAAATTAGACCCAAGGACTGGAAAAATTACAAAAGACATACTGCCTTATTGTTATATCAAATTGAAAAATGGAGAATGTAGATGGGTGATAAAATGGCCAGATTTTTTAAGGCCATTATATAACCTTCCAGATATTCTTAATTTTCCCTATAAACCAATTTTAATAGTTGAAGGAGAAAAAGTTGTAGAGGCTGCAAGGAAAGCTTTTTCTGAGTGGGTAGTAACCACCTCATCTGGCGGAAGCAATGCAGCTGATAAGTCTGATTGGAGCATCTTACATAATCGCATCATCTATATAAGTTATGACTGTGATAAGGCAGGCATTAAGTATCGAGATAAGGTTATTGAGCTCCTAAAAAATATAGGGGTGAAAGAATTACATATTATACAAACTGAAAAGCTGTGGGGGTTACAAAATGCTATTACAACCTAACTTCGAAAACATACCTAACGGTTATGATCTTTGTGATGCCTTGGAAGGAGGCATCACAGCTGAATGGATAATAAATAACCTATCTAATATCATTTATAGTATAGATCTTTCTGTACAACCTATCAAGCATAACACTACAAGACCTACTAATGAAAATGATTACATTAATGAAGCTATAAGTATTATTTTATCAGGCGACCTAAAAATAACCTCTAAACGTAAAATGCTTAACAAGATAGCCAGGACTCTTGAGCTGGGGATTAATGAACTACTCACTCATTGCAAGGAGTCTAAAAATCTAGAAGAATTAGATTGGCGAATACTGGAGATATTAGATAACCAATTCACCCTTGTAAATTTAACTATTGACCATCTTGGTAGAGATAACATTATATATGTTAATAATAATTTATATAAATATAAAGTTAATAAATGGCATAAAGTACATGATAGGTTATTTAAACAAACTATCCAAAAGATCCTACAAAATCAATATAAAGAAGCTTCCAAACAAAAAGTAGATTCCATTTTAGATTTGGTTAAAACCGAATTATATGATCCTGAAATTGTACTTAATCAAAATAGTGAATCTATTATTACAAAAAACATTCGCTTAGCTTGGGAAGAAGGTAAGTTTATTGAAAAGCTTCATGATAAATCTTTATATAATACTACTTGTTTAAACGTTGATTATGATCCTTATGCTACTGCCCCTAGATTTGAACAATTTTTAGAAGAAATTTTTATTTATGATCCAGATAAAGAGAGCAAAAAGATATTAATACTAGAGATGATGGGCTATATACTGCTTAAACAATGTCGATTTGAAAAATTCTTTATCTTAATTGGCGAGGGAGGCAATGGCAAATCAGTATTATTGAACATAATAAAAAGCTTGTTAGGGGCTGACAATATATCATCTGTCAAGCTTTCCCAACTTGGAGATAAATTTCTAACTGCAGAGCTATACGGCAAGTTAGCAAACATTGTTACTGAAATAGCAGAGGGAGAACAACTTCCAGACGAAGCAATTAAAACCATAACTTCAGGTGAAAGAATGATTGCTCAGCATAAATTTCAGGATCCTTTTGAGTTTGAACCTTATGCTACCCCAATATTTGCTACTAATCATCTACCTTATTCCAAAGATCATAGTGATGCAATTGACCGAAGAGCTATTATTATTTCCTTCAATCGCCAATTTACTAAGGATGAAATCGACTCAACATTAATACAAAAGCTAGATCAAGAAAAACCAGGAATTTTTAACTTAATGTTAAATGCTTTAGAAGGATTATTAAGGCGTGATTACTTCACTATTCCTCCTTCTTCATATGAGCTAGTAAAAGAGTGGAAGAAAAATGATCCTTTCCTGCAATTTATCGAACAATGCTGTATAATCGGTGAAGGTAAATTATTATCTAAAGAACTGTATAATCAGTATTGCAATTGGATGAATGATAATGGAAATAAAAACCCTCTTTCTCATCAAACATTCACTATTAGATTAAAAAGATTGAATGTTATCACTGTTAGAGGCAATCAGGGTAGACGCATGCTGCAAGGAATTAAATTAAATAATATATATTAAAGGTGACACAGGTGACGCATTTTTTTAATAAAGTAGATAATATTATAAAAAATACTGATAAAATTATAGCTAATCCCCAGGGTTTCTGTAATATTAGTAAACTTAATATGGCAAACATTAATAACAATTGTCAAAATAGTGTCACCTGTGTCACCAAACAAAAATTAAGTATAAAAAATTTATTGGCTCTTAATAATTCACATAGCTCTAAGGAATATTATTTAGACTTATATGAAGAAAGAATTAGTATTATGCATTATGATGGCAATGTAGATATTAATAAAGCAAGACAAGCCGCTTTTGACGAAATAACAAGCCATTACCTTGAAAATGAGCTATTATTAAAAGGCAGCACTATCCCACCAGAAGAGCAATATTTACAAGCAATTCAAGTGCTAAAACGATGGGGTATTCATAATTAATTTTTAGTTAACGGAGAGAAAAGTGAGAAAATCAAATAATCCCAAAGGTAGACCTAGATCAAAATCTATATTAACTGGCAGCGAGATTAATGAGTTACTACCACTTTCTTTCTTTAACTTCTCCAATGAAGCAATAAGAGAATATTTAAGCGTTTCAAATGATACCTTTTACCAAAGAATAATAAACCAGCCCTCTGTACAAAAAGTACTGCAAGATGGCATTGCTCTAAGACATGCAGCAATCAGAATTAAACAAATGGAAGTAGCAATGAATGGTAACGTTCAGATGCTAATTCATCTTGGTAAATCAGAACTCGGACAGAGTTATAATAACATATCTACAGAAAAAAACCAGCAACCTCAGAAAATTGAAATTGACGATGTTACTTTAAGAGCAATAGCTAAAAATATTTTAAATGAGGATTTATAATAGTAATCTAATTTTCTCAGCTATTTGTTTACCATTTAATTTTGAACTATCAAACCAAATATCATACAAGTCTTTGTTTAGCTCGAAGACATTATAAATTTGGGTTTGTTGTCTTACGAAATCTTCTGTTAAATGTAGATTGTCTGTCCTTGTTTTAAGTCTTTTTAATTTTTCTTCTAAAGGACAATAAATTCCTATAAATTTGATATTATAATCACTTAAATATTCAAGATAATATTTAGCTAAGTTTTTAGCATCAGGACCATCTAAGGCTGTATCAATTACCACATCGATACCTTGATTTAATAATTGCTTGGCTGTGGCAATTAATATTGATGCAACCACTTTTCTTCTTGCTAACCGGTTATTATTAAATAAGTCTTTATCTCCATCATCATTATTTTCTGTTCCTATTTCATTTTCAGCAAATTCAAAACCTGGCGGAAAAATTGTGCCAGAATATTCAGCAGTCTTATCTATTTGTAGATGGGCAAATTTATTACCAGATTGCTTACTTATTTCTTTAGCTATGGTTGTTTTGCCAGCACAAGACGGCCCATTTATAATGATTACTTTATTCATCCCTAATTATTCCTCATAATACTTTTAAATACATTAACCTGCTCTAAATTTAACCATGCAGGTAATAGTTCTTTAAGGGGTTCAGCTCTAAAATCTATTTCATTTAGTTTATTAAATGGCATCCATACTAATTCAATATGTTGCTCAAGCTGTATAATTTTAGTAAAAGCTTTTAAATCAGGTGATTCAAGTTCAAAGATAAAATTATATTCATGGTTATGACATATACTACTATGTCCTGGTTCAAAACTATATTCAAGGCAACCTAAAAATCTTTTGATTTGGCATTTAGCACCCGTTTCTTCAAGAAATTCTCGTAGAGCTGTGGCTTGGGCAGCTTCATTATACTCAATATGGCCACCAGGTAAAAAATAAAAATTAATAGCTAGATCAAGCGTTCTGCATAATAATATGTGACCTTGATCAATTACTACCCCTCTAGCTAATACATGGATATTTTTATTATTATTTTGCATTATATTATCACTTCTAATCCAGTAATTTTTATAAGTAAATATTATGAGTTTAGTCGCTTTCGCTACAGTGTTACTTTATATTTTTAGATTAATAAAAAACAGTACAATTTCTTTTTTCAAGTGTCTTAAGCCATGCAGGTAGTATTAATTCCTTGTTTAGACGCAAATCTAGTTTTTCTAAGGAGGAAAGAGATTGAATAGAATCGGGTAGTTTTACTAATCTATTTTCTCGTAAGTCTAAGAATCTTAAAGTTTTTAGATTACCTATTGTTTCAGGAAGTTCAGTGAGTTTATTAGTTCTTAAATCTAAATCCGTTATATTGATTAAACTACCAATTGAATCAGGTAGTCTTTCAAGTTGATTATTACTAATAATAAGTTTCCTTAAATTTATAAGCTTTCCGATAGCTTCAGGAAGACAATTTATCTTATTATCCATTGCGTGTAATTCTTTTAGATTAACTAATTCACCTATGATTTCTGGCAAAGATAAAAGGTTATTGTTATAAACTCTTAATTCTATTAGATTTTCTAAGTACTTTATACTTTCTGGGAGTTGTAGAAATTTGTTATAAGTTATATTTAGATATTTTAAGTGTTTTAAATTAGCTATTGAATCAGGTAATTTACTTAACTGATTTCCTCCTAGATATAAATAAATTAGATTCTTTAGTTTACCTATAGTGGGAGGAATAGACTTTAATTTATTATGCTGAATATCTAATACTTCTAGCTTATCTAAATTACCGATTTCCTCGGGGAGGACTTCAATATTATTAGCACTTGCATTTATTCTTGTTAATGATCTTAAATTAAAAAGAATTGATGGTAAGTTATCGAATTGGTTTTTATAGAAACTAAGGATTTTTAATTTTGCTAATAAGGTTATTTCTTCAGGAATATGATGAAGATTATTCTTATCTAACCACAGGATAGATATACCGTCCTGGGTAAAAACTTCATTAGGTATGCTATTAAGATTCTGTCCGATAAGGTTTATAGTATTCATTAATTAACTGTTTTTTATTTTAAATTATACTAGTTATAAAGTATCAAATACTTAATGGATTTAGTTATTTTATCTTATTATATATTGTTGTATGTTATTTAAAATTGAAAGAGTTATTTCTGGGAAAATAGCTTTAAAATAATCTCCTCCAAAATGCCCCTGATTTATGTATTCATGATATTCACAATTTAAGCTTTTATGTATAAAACGAAGTTGTTCTATAGGGATCCAAGGGTCATCTTGAGAGGCAAATAAAGTTACAAATTTTTGATTATTCCTTATTTTTTCCCAATTCCATGGACGCTTAAAATAACCTGATAATCTTCCTCTTTCTATTCCTAAATCAGTATAGTAAGTACCCACTAAAACAGATCCAAGGATTTGATATTGTTCGGCATATCTAATAGCTGCAACTGCTCCTGATGAATGTCCAACTAAAATAGTATTATGATCAGCTTTTAGTTCATGAGATAAATAAGGAAGCCAATAAGACTGCCTAGCTAACTCTTTATCAGGGAATTCAGAAGCAATAACTTCCAATCCATGGACTTCTAAATCTGCTTTTACACTCGGAAACCAATTATCTTTTGTAGTCGAGCTTCCATTTCCAGGAATAAATACTACTTTAATCATAGGGAATTCCACATTTCATAATTATACATTTTTTATGTATGACTTTATTAGATATTATTTCAATTAATAAGTTTAATTTTTTATATAAATATTCTTTAATTCACTAAAGATATTATCTTAGTTCTTGTAATACAAATTTCAGAAAAATTAATACTTCCCTGGTCATATTTAATACCTGACCATGTTTATAATTTTCAGCTTTTTCAATTATACTAGACCATTTTCCCTTATAATGTTCTTTTACCCAAATGGTAGCCTTATTTTTTGGTACAATATCATCATTTTTCTCTCTATAAAGAATGCGACATAAAGTTAAAACAATATATGCGTTATATTCGCTATTTTTTAAGATAGAACAATCATTTAATAAAGATGCCCAATTTTGATATAAATCTTGCTTAGAGGCTTTTCTTACTTCATTTATATCAATAGGAATTTTTATCATTTCTTTGATACAAGGTCCATATACATTAATTCCACATTCATAAAGAGTATGAAGATTAATTAACCACTCATTACCATATAGAGCATCAGTATATACTTTACCATTATTAATATATAACCTTCCTTTTATAGGTATATTAATATTATTTAACATTTCAGGGGTAATATATGAACATTCAAGCCTATTACCCCATATAGGATATTTCTCAGTTAATGAAAGATGTAATTCGATAATATTATTTAATTGTACTTTCATTAGTTCCTTATTAATTATTATAACTAAATCGATATCACTTTTCCCTGGATCAAAACCTCCATATGAAATAGAACCCGTTATATATATAGCTAAAAGATTGTCGTTAAGAATGTATTTTAATCTGGTAGTTAAAATATTGATAATATTCTTTATTTCCGCAGAAATTTTTTTATTCATATAAATTGAATTTTTCTTTAAGTTATAGTGAATATCAATAATCTTAATATTATATTCACTCCATAAGATAAGCTAAAAAATTATTATATATATGCTAGAATGAAACAAACATTAAACTTTTTTATCTTAACTTTCGTAGTATATTTTACCTTCGGAGTACTACAAGTAAAAGCTAATAACAAAATTTTTATAATGCTAAATGTAGATAATACAATTATCGACCGAATAGATAAATGCGATATTAATCAAATGAATTTTCTGAACACTCAAGGAATAAAGACTCAAAGATTAGAATTTATAGCTTCTAATCATACTTCTTCAAAGTTTATGGGTATCTATAAACAGATAGTCAAAGGGCAAACATATTTTAATGGCGAATCTAATTATTTATCTAAGGTTATAGTTCACAAAAAACATAACGATATTTTCCAAATAACAGAATGTATAGCCATAAGACCTATTACTCGAGACTTACTAGAAAAATTAAATAATTTAAAAAAACCTGTAAAAATATTATTAACTTCACGAAATGATGATGCTAGAACAGAAAACTTGCATAAGAATTTAGATTTAACTATCCAGGGTAATAAATTTAATAATATCACAACTTATATCCCTAGAGATCGGTTTAGAATAAAAATTATAACTCCAGAAGGTAAAGAAATTTCTGCTAAAAGTTCAATTGAATTAAGAAAACATTATTCTTCTATTTCTTCAAATGATTATGTTATACTCCTTGATCACATAGAAGATTCAAGGTTTATAAAATATGATGATAGCAAAGATTTAAATATCGTAGTGTCAAAATATACTATAAATGAAGAATATGATATTCTTCACGACCAACAAGAAGTAATGAAAATAATTGATAAAATTAAAGATTTTACGGAAAATAACTAATTAAATAATGGAATTTAACGGCTTGATAGAAAATCTTATATTCTTATATAAAGAAAAGTTTAATCTCCATAATGCCAATTTCATTCGAATTAAACATGAAGATGCAATGGTCGCAATTGTGTTTAAGGTCGTTTTACCAAATCATACAACATTTATTCTAAAAGTTCATCCACGTGAAGAAGATTATTTTCGTGAAATATATTTTTTAAAATTTTTATCTAATTTATTACCTATACCGCAAATTATTCAGGCAGAACCTTCATCGCTAATAGTACCTAGCGCTATATTAATGGAATATTTACCAGGAGAAGTGTTAAAAAGAAACGATATAACTAATAAACTTGCTTATAAAATTGGTGAACTACTTGCATGTATTCATCTTAATAAAGTAGAAAAATATGGTGATATAGCTAATGATAATTTAAGCAATGATCCACGTATTCCTTTTACAATTAAATTTGAAGAAGGTTTTTCTGAATGTTGTAACCATTTACCTGAAATTATTCTTAAAAAAACTCGTTATTATTTTAATTCCCATATTGATCTACTAACTCAAGTTGATGGTCCTTGTATTATGCATCGTGATTTTCGTCCTGGCAATGTTATGGCAGTTAATAATGAAGTAACAGGAATTATTGATTGGGGTTCTGCACGAGGAGGTTTTGCTGAAGAAGATTTTTGTTCATTTGAACTTAACGAATGGTCTACAAGTCCAGATATTAAAAAGTGTTTTATTGATGGTTATTCTAATATTCGCCCTATTCCAAATTATAAATTAATAATGCCTCTTTTATTAATTAACCGTGCTTTAGCAATAATTGGCTTTACTATTAAAACAAAAACTTGGAATGGAGTTAATTCATCCCTATATCAAGTTAATCGTCAATATCTTGAATCTTTTTTTATTTTATAAGATGATTTCATTTGTTTATAAGCTATATAAATCTATTTTTTTGCCAAAGAAGTGGGAAATAATAAATCACTTTATCTCAGGATATTCATTAGGTTTAGAGCGGTAATAATCAATAAATTTAAAATCATCCTCAATTAAGATTTTATCAATAAATCTTGCTTGCTCAAAGCTTCCTTTAGCTTGAACTTTATTGATTCTAACTATTTCTATCTCAGTAAGGGTAACATTATTTGCTTTAGCTAAACAATATAATACCTCAAATGCATCTGCTAATTCTTCGATCAATTCTTCTCTGGAATCAGCTTGAATAACTTCTTGGGTTTCTTCAATTAATTTATGATTTAATTGCTCTAAATATTCATCCACTGACAAATCTTTAGTTACTAATTCTGCTCCTAAACCTTGCATCATCTCCGGAATTTTATCACGCACTAATTTATTAAATATAAATATATTTTTATCTTTAGTTATTTCTCTTGTAGCATCCATATAACTTTATTCTCTTGTACTCCTTTTAATCTCTTGAAATCCTGCTTTTTGATAAGCTTTTAATGCAGCAATATTATTACTTTCAGTATCAACAAAGCAAGCATTAAACTCTTTCCAGATATAATCTTTAAGTAAGATTTTTATAACTTCTGGACCAATACCTTTACCGATATAATTAATGTTACCAATAAATATATCAAATGCCGCCAAACTATTAGGCAGATCTGTGAGTTCAATTCCATCTTCTCTTGGAAAATCATATGCATTATAATATTGGATATAACCTATGGGAAAATTATCTTGATAAACTATAAAAGCATGTATTGGCTTTTTAATATTACTATCAATCTTATAGTTCTCAGTATAACTACCATATTTCTCTTCAATTAGTGCAGGAGTCCAAGTAGTATCTTGATCCCAAAAAGCTTTAACATGAGGTGTTTCAAGCCATTTTAATAACAGCGATAAATATTGTTTTTGTAATGAATGAAAAGTTAAGTCCATAAATTTACATAGATTTTATATTAACTAATATGTAATATCACATTAAACTTAGTTAAACTAGTTAAAAAGTTATGATAGAAATTAAAGATACAAAGCTAAATGAAGCAGATAATGAGCTTTTTCCATTTATATGTCATTTTTTAAAAAAATATAAACCCATTGTAATTACCTTTATTCTACTTGCAACATTAGCAGGACTTTGGGGACCACTTAATAGTTTGTTTATTAAGCAACTTATTGATTCATTACTAAATGTAAATAGTCCAAATGTTTCGATATTATTATTTCCAGCAAGTTTGATTGTCATAAATTTTTTAGTATTTGATAATTTTACTTGGCGAGGATTAAATTATATATGCGCTAAATATGTACCAATTATTCAAAATAGAATTATAACTGAAACAGTTGAATATTCTCTTTCACATTCACATGAATTCTATCAAAATAGTTTGTCAGGTAAGATCTCAAAGCAAATTACAAATTTAGTAGATGGAATCACCAGGATAATTACAGCATCTTCTGCAAACTTTTTACGCGGCGCTTCTTTATTATTCTCAGCATTTATCACTGCTTATTTTGTTAATCCAATATTTTGTCTTATTTTAGTAACATGGTTTATTTTTTTTGCTAGTCTTAGTATTCTAATGTCAAAAAAGCTGGTTTTATTATCTGATATCCAAGCTCAAGAAGAATCTATTGTAGTAGGGGAATTAGTTGATATTTTATCTAATCAAGCAAATATAAGAATTTTTTCAAGAAAATTATCTGAAAATATACGAATGCTGCCATTCTTAAATAATCAGCAAAAAGCTTATACTAAAACAGTTCTTTATCAAATGTTTCTATCTTGTATACAAGGAGGATTAATTGTTATTATGATGACTTTATCTGTCTTTTTCCTTGTATATCTTTACGGAAAAAATTTAGTAACAATTGGAGATTTTGCTCTTATTTTAGGTTTATCTATGGAAACTGGTCATATGATGTGGTTCACTATGTCAGAGATTAATGAATTTAATAAAGCAGTTGGAAGATGTAAGCAAAGTTTAATTTCATTAATGATACCATTAGAAATACTAGATAAGCCAAATGCAACTTCATTACAAGTTAAACAAGGTCAGATCATTTTTAAAGATGTAAAATTTCATTATCAGAATACAGAACCTTTATTCGACAACAAATCAATTGAAATTAAGGCAGGCCAAAAAGTAGGGCTTGTAGGTTATTCTGGAAGTGGAAAATCTACCTTTATTAATTTGATATTACGATTCTATGAAATAAATAATGGTGCGATTTTAATTGATGGACAAGATATTCGTGATGTTACTCAAGATTCATTACGTCAAAATATTGCTATGATTCCACAAGATCCATCGCTGTTTAATAGAAGTTTAATGGAGAATATTCGTTATGGTCGTATTGAGGCAAGTGACGAAGAAGTTATTATTGCTGCTAAAAAAGCTCATGCCCATGAATTTATAATTAAATTGTCACAAGGTTATGATTCACTAGTTGGGGAGCGAGGCGTAAAACTTTCTGGGGGTCAGCGGCAACGTATTGCCATTGCTAGAGCTATTTTAAAAAATGCGCCAATATTAATATTAGACGAAGCTACTAGTCAACTTGATTCTGTAACGGAGAATTTAATTCAGGAGAGTTTACTGCAGCTCATGCAAAATAAAACAACTATTGTCATTGCCCATAGACTTTCTACTTTACTACATATGGACCGCATTTTAGTTTTTGATAAAGGCAAAATTGTAGAAGATGGAACTCATAATGAACTACTTGCCAAAACAGGACTTTATAAAAAATTATGGGATGCGCAAGTAGGTGGATTTTTACAAGATGAAGAAAAGGTGGAATAAATGCTATTTAGATACTTAATGCTTATTTTAATATTGAGTTCCTGTACCAATTATAATAAGCACCCACAAATTAAGCCCATTAATTCTTTTAATGAAGCAAATTTCGATTTGCCGAAAAATATACTGGTTATATTTGATGTAGATGAAACACTAATTCAGCCAGTAGATAGCTATTTAATCAATGAACATACGGAAACAGGTAAAGAATTTCGCAACTTCCTACTTGAGAAATATAAGTATATTAAAGATTGGGAGCATTTAACTTCTATAATGTTAAAGCAAGCTCAAAGACCAATAATTGAACCACAAGTTATTGATAAAATTAAAGAGCTACAAACTCAAGGAGTGAAAGTAATTGCCTTAACTGGCATGAATACTGGTAAAATGGGCATTTATAACGAACTTGCCGAATGGCGTTATGAACATTTAAAAAGTTTAGGGTTTCAAGGCAGTTTTACAAATCAAATAATTAAATTTGACTATAACCACTGCCACCCAATATTTTTTAAAGGAGTCTTAGCTACCGACCTTGCTGCAAAAGGACCTATTTTAATGGAATTTTTAAAAGCTATTAATTATCCTCCCAAACAAATTGTAATGTTTGATGATGATTTAGACCACTTAAATTCAGTAGCAGCAAGCTGTAAAAAGCATAATATCCTATTTCTTGGATATTATTATAAAGGTGCTAAATCTAAAAAGTGGAATCAAAAACTTATTGAAGCTCAACTAGAGCATCTTATTAAGCATAAAGAGTGGCTTGATGATAATGAGGTAGATAAATTAGTCAAATAAATGGAAGGCAATTATGGGGAAAACAAAGCTAGGATTACCACTTGAATACCAAAAATTACCTGAATATTTTGATGCCCATAATATAGGTGAAGATACTGAATTAAAAAATTCGGTAATTGAGCGGTTGCTTAAAAAGCATCAAATAAAAACAGTATTAGATCTTACTTGTGGTACTGGCTCGCAAGTATTTTATCTTAAAAAGCATAATTATGAAGTAACTGGTGCAGATTTAAGCCCTCAGTTACTCACAATAGCAAGAGATAGAGCCACAAAAGAAAAGTTAGATACTAAATTTATCGCGGGTGATATGCGCACCTTAAAAGTAGGAGAATTTGATGCCGTTATTACCATCTTTAATGCTATAGGCCATCTTACTAAGCCTGGTTTTGAAAAAGCAATTAGAAATATACATAAAAATTTAAAAACCGGCGGAATATATATTTTTGATATATTTAATTTAAAAGCCTTAACCGATCAAGTGATAGAAAATTTTGCTATGCATACTCAGAAAAAGGTGAAGGACACTACGGTTCATAGTATGCAATGTTCTACAATTGATAGAATTAAAGGTCTTCTTACCTCTTATGATACTTATATGATTCAAAAGAATGCCGGCAAGCCAGAAATATTTAATAACAAATTCCAACTGCAAATTTATACCTCTCAAGAGCTTAAGGAGATGCTCATAAAAAATGGATTTAGAGTTTTAAATCGATATGGAATGAATGGCGAAGAATTTATAGAAGATAAGACTCTTAATATGCTGACCGTGTCTAAGAAAGATGATTAAGATAGAAATTATAACTCCTGATTTAGCTGAAGAGTTATGTCGTAAAATTACCGTTGATTTGCCAGAGTATTTTGGTTTACCTGAGGCTAATGAGCACTATGCTATTGGAGTACGAGCGAATATAAATTTAGCAGCAAAGATAGCTGAAGAGTATGTGGGTCTTATCTCAATAGACTTTCCTTATCCAGAAAATGCCAATATATATTGGTTGGGAATATTACAGAAATTTCATCGCTTAGGTATAGGAAAAATATTAACTGAAGCAGCTTTTAAGCAAGCAAAAATTAAGGGAGCAAAAACTATTTCAGTAGAAACTTTAGCTCCTCAAGAATCGGATGCAAATTATTTAAATACTTATAAATTCTACCAACAATTAGGTTTCTCTCCATTGTTTAATTTAAGACCAACTGGTTATGAATGGAATATGGTATATATGGTTAAATCTCTAGATAATATGAGCCCATATGAAATTAAAGATATATTATAATCCCTATTCAAAAAGATATCCCAATTATTGTAAAAGCCTTTAAGTCTATCAGTGGGAATAAGCCTGCTTCCCTGTTTGAAAAATATTTAAAAGAGGCAGAAGTTGGTAATAAATTAATATCTTTTTATAACCTACTTAAAACCCAACACCCTCAATTGGCTAATTTACCTATAAAGTACTGGCTTCTAGTGGCAATACCAATACTACATTTTGCCTAAATAGTGACTAATAGTCCGACCTCTATGCCTTAAATATAATAAAGAATACACTAAAGGAACCTGAATTTAACTGATTACCCTATTGGTTATTCAATATAAGAATTATAAATTTCATTTAGCTGTTCTTCAGTAACATACTTAATTGGCGACGTTAGTATTGAATCTATATTAGTAACTTTACAATCTTCAACCACATATATGTTTGGACAATCAATTTTAGTATGATCTAACAACAAATCATTAGCATCAATAAATAAAGCTTTGCCTATTTTATGATTCGAATTATGCACTTCAATATGAAATTGCTGCCAATAAGCTGTATTATTGAGTTCTTCCTGAGAGTAATTAACATTTAATTTATATCCATGAACTATATATTCTTCTTTCCCTTTAATTACTGTATGGTCTAAATTTGCGCTATTGTTAACATTAAGACCTCCTCCAATAAAGTGAGCATAAGGAGCATTAAGAAAGTACCCTGGCTTTTCTACTATTAAATCATCAAGGAATTTTAATATTTCTTTATTATAATCTGCAGCAGCAATTCTTAATAAAGATTTATTATCAACTTTAATATTTGGGTCGGCGCCTTTATCAACTAATAGCTTAACTAAATCTAAATCCTGATTTACCACTGCTATATATAATGGTGTAATACCTGCTACATCTGACTTATTAGTATCAGCACCTGCCTTAATCAGCATATCAGTGATTTCCTTATAACCTAGTTTTAAGCTTACTAATAATGGTGTATCACCACTTTTATTACTTATATTTATATCTGCATTTTGTTCAATAAGCTCTTTTACTTTAGTTATATTACCTAATTTTACCTGATGAATTAGCTCATATTTGAGTGTTAATAGTAAAAATTCATTATAATTATTATGCTTAATTAAGTCTAAACCCGAAATTCCATTTTTATCTTCTATTGTAGCATCAGCTCCACCCTCAAGTAAGAATTTTACAACTTCATATTGTCCAGATTTTAAACTAGCAAGTAATGCAGTATCCCCTGCCTTGTTCTTAAAGTCGATGGAATATCCTTTATTGGCTAACTCTTGAACTTTAGTTAAGTTACCTAATTTTGCTTCTTTAATAATCTCACCTTCATATTTATTAGGGGTACCAAACCATATAAATAAACTTTTACCATTACTATCTTTAGCATAAGGATCTGCCCCATTATCTAATAATAAATTTTGTAAATTACTATCGCCATATTTACTATCCATCGCATAAGCTAGTGGTGGATAGCCGTATTTGTCGCCTATGTTAGGATCAGCGCCTTCATTTATCAGAAATTCTGCTATATTTTTATGTTTGTTTTTCAAGCTAATAAGTAATGGTGTATCACCACTGCTAGGATCTTGAACATTTATTTCTGCACCTTTGCTAAGTAGATCTTTTACTTTTTCTAAATCACCCTTTTTTGTCGCTTCTAACAATTCTATATTAAACTTATTCCTAGCAAGAATATTTGATTGATTGATAATTAGGTTAACTAAATAAGGGCTATCATTCTTTCGAGCTAAATCTAAAATACTGTTACCTTCATTATCTTCTATTTGGGTGTCAGCCCCTGCTCTAATTAGTAATTCAGCAATTTTATGCTGCTTATCTTTTAAGCTTATTATTAGCGGGGTATTACCATCTTCATCTTGTATATTAAGATCATACCCTAGAGCGATTATCTGCTTAATGTTTTCTACACTACCTAAGTGTGTTTGGTAAATTAAATCAAAATTATGTAAAATAGGTAAAAGGTCGTCGAAATAGTTGTTAAACTTAATTAGATCTAGAGCGGAAATCCCTTCTTTATCTTCAGCATGTATACTAGCTCCTTTTTCTATAAGAAGCTTAGCCATCTCATAATTCTCAGCCTTTAAGCTGGCAATTAGTGCTGTCTCATTCTTATTATTCTTAAATTCAATAGCAGTACCCTGTTCTAATAGTCTTTTGACATTTTCTATATTGCCGCTTTTAGCTTCTCGAACTATACTTTCTGGTTTGGGTCGAGGAGTATTAAATCCATACCATATAAACAAGTTATTACCACTATTATCTTTAGCATAAGGATCTGCCCCATTATTTAATAATAAATTCATTAGATTATTATCTTTAAATCCCCCTTGTGTACCATAAAAGGTGGACATAGTATATACTAATGGTGGATAACCATCTTTATCTCTAATATTAGGACTTGCCCCCTCATTTATTAAAAGGGTAGCTACTTCTTTATGATTATTTTTCAAGCTAATAAGTAATGGTGTATCACCACTGCTAGGATCTTGAACATCTATTTCTGCACCTTTGCTAAGTAGATCTTTTACTTTTTCTAAATTACCTCTTTTAGCGGCTGATAATAAATCTAAGCTTAATTTCGGCAATTTAAGGATCTTAGATTGGTTTGCAATTAATTTAATTAAATACGAATTATCATTTTTTCTAGCCAAATCTAAAGCAGTATTACCCTCATTATTCTTAATTTGTGTATCAGCTCCTGCTCTAATTAATAATTCAGCTATTTTGTGTTGCTTATCTTTTAAACTTATTATTAGTGGGGTATTACCATCTTCATCTTGTATATCTATAATATTTTTATAGGTTATGAATTTTTTTACTTCGTTAATATTTTCACTTCTTATTTCTTCAATAAACTTGGATTTCATGTCCTTAGTTATACTAAAAGGCCATAACCAATTTAAAAATTCAGTTATCATTTATATTACCTTACGACTTTTATTTAGAATAACTTTATATTAATACAAAATCTGATATTGTCATTAGTTATTAATAATTATTCACCAAATAATATATTATTAACACTTGTTGGCTTGCAAATCTTTATATAATTGTCCTAATTAGTTAGCGTTAATGTAAATTTAAAAGAATTTGTTTAAAGTTTAGTAATAGAATAGGTAATCTTTAATGCATTCAGACTTAAAAATTATTAAAACTGAGTATTGGAATATCTCTCATCGTAATGATTCTAGATACCTTGGTTATTTGATAATATCTGCATTAGAAAATGTAAGTGATATAAGCGAATTGAGTCCTGATGCACTGAGTGAGTTAGGGCTTATGCTTGCTGAAACAGAAAAACTACTAATAAATCTATATTCGCCATTTAAAGTGATTATCAGTAAATTAGGTTTTTCAAAAGGCTTTAACTGTCATTTTCATATGATTCCAATCAGTGAGCAAATATTACAAGAAATTGCCCGCCATCCAAATTATTGCCAGGAACCTGATGGCATTGATACTATGTTATTCATTTGTAGAGAGTATTGTGAAAGACCTTTAAATAAAGAAGAAGATCAAAATATCAAACAAGAAGTCAAAAAGTTGCGAAAGCAATATATAAATATGATGAAATAAACCCTTGAATACTATTTTAAAAATATGCCTAACAATTTACTTAAAAAATCTGTTGAAATAAAAGCTAAAGCTGAAGAATTTCTCTTCTCTCACCATATTACAGATATTTTATCTAATTATGGTGAAATAGTATTTGCAGGAAGTTATACCACTAATTTAATGGTTTGGAATGATATTGACATTCAATTAATTCTTCCTAACTCTGATAATTATTTAGAGGTTTTTACTAGTTTAGCTAAAGATTTTCTAGAACTTGAAACTACTAGCAAAGTTCAATTGCTTAATTTTTATCACCGTAAAGATAGTAATATGCCGCGGGGAATGTGTATGGGTCTATACTCAAAATTACCGGATGGCACTAAATGGAAAGTAGATATTTGGTCCTTAGCAGAAGAAGAGTTAGTAAAATCGCAAGCTTTTCAGCAATTAATGCTTTCTAAGCTTAATCCTGAGCTAAGAGAATTGATTATAAAACTGAAATTCCAGTTAATGGGTGAACAGGATCGGGTGCCAAAAAACGGTAGCTATTTTATTTATAAAGCTATATTTGAGGAAAATATTTTAGAGGAAAAAGATATTATTAATTATCTTAAAGAGCGTGGGATTTTAGAATGAGGGAAAATAGAATAATACTTACCCCTACAGGAGAATACAGAATTGGAATATGCAAATATAAATTTTTTGATGAATATAGGAAAACATTACAGTATCCTGAAGGGCAATTAATACCCCTACAAATATATTTTCCTTTATCAAAGGGTGAGCATGTTTCGCAAGAGAAGCTATATGAAGAGCAGGCGCCTAAATTATTTCCTACTTTAATCAACAAAGTATTTGCTAAACCTGCCGATCCTAAGGAAATTGCTCCGGGAAAGCATCCTGTCGTTATCTTTAGCCATGGTAATGGTGCAATCATGACTGATTATGCAATTATCAATGAAGAACTTGCTTCACATGGGTTTATTGTAATATGTATTCAGCATCAATTAGCAACTGACCCATCATCTCCTAAATTCTGGAGTAACAGAAGTTGTTCAAAGCATAGCCATATTATTGATAACATTCTTTATGTATTTGATTGGAATAAAAGAAATAAAGAACAAAAATTCTTAGGAAATATTAATAGTTCTAAAGTAGCGCTTATTGGCCATTCGATGGGTGGAAATGCACTTCTTATGCTCGCTAATCGTACCTCTAGTATATTTAGAACCGGCGTTAGTACCTTATTACCTCATGATCCTAATGCTACAGATATAAAAGAATGTATTGTATTTATTGATGGTGAGTTACAGTTTCGTTATCCTGCCAAATATCCTATTTTATTTTGTTTATCAGAGGAAAGAAAAGCATATCAAGAAAAAGCTGGTACCTTAGAACTTTTACAACAAGCTGGTTATAAATTTCATCATTATCCTGGTTCTCGCCATATCAGCTTTATGGACCATGCGTACCTTAATGAGTCCTTCCCCGATGGTTCAAACAAAAAATATTTCAATGGCAACAGTAATGAGTGCCAAGTATTTTATCAAAAACTTAGGCAGGATATTTTAAAATTTTTAAATAATAATATAATTACCTAAGATTTAGTAATAATATTTATCATATCTTTTACCGCCTTTTCCATAGATTCTCTTGCGGTATCAGCACTTACTCTGGCATATACTGCTGTAGCCTGTTTATCTTTATGCCCTAAAGTCTTACCGATTATATAGCTATTAGCTCCATTTCTTACCTGCCAGCTAGCCATGGTTCTACGAAGATCATGTATTCTCAAATCTTCAATTCCAGCCCGTTTCAATATTCTTTTCCAAGCAGATTTAGGTTCTTCAAGATGACCAGACTTACTGGCTGGACTAGGAAATACCCATTTACTATCTGAATTATCTTTTAATTCTTTTAAAATATCCACTGCTTCGGGTACTAAAGAAACAATATGAGCTTCGCCATTTTTAGTTTCGGGTATTTTCCAATATGGATCACTATCTAAATGTAAATCTTTCCACTGCATCGATAGTACATTACTTTTTCTAGCTCCCGTAAATAAAGAAATATAGAAAAAAGCTTTAATTACATCATTAGGCTCGTTGTTAATTGCTTCAAAAAATGAGCTAATTTCATCCGGCTTTAAAAATCTATCGCGGGCATTTTCTTTAAACTTCTTAATTCTTAAGGCGGGATTTAGCCCTTCATATCCCCAATCTATCGCTTTATTGTAAACAGTTTGAATCAGAGAAATTGTACGATTAGCAGCATAGAGCCCTGCCCTTTCTTTTATCAGATGGTGGAGTTTTTCTATATCTTGCTTGAGAATGCTTGATATTTTCTTTTTATATAAGATTTCCAAGTGATTGTCGTAATAACCCTTATCGATATGCCACGATTTCTTACGTTTTTTAGCATATTCTTCTAGATATTTAGAAAAAAGCTCAGAAAATAACATTTCATTCCTAAGTTTCTTCTTATCCTTATTTGGATCAATTCCTTGTGAAATGTCATTTAAGCAACTTGTAGCCGCTTTTCTGGCCTGCTCAATACTCATATCTGGAAATCTACCAAGTTTAATCTTATCGGGTTTGCCATTCACTCTTTTATAAACAAAAAAAGTTTTTGTACCACTTGGGAATATCATGATTCCAAGCCCGTTTAATTTAGAATCATAGTAATAAGCCCTCTTACCTGCTTCAGGCAGTGAAAGTTTATTTAATTCATTAATTGTAAAATTCTTCTTGTTCTCATTCATATCTACGTTCTACTTATGTTCTACACATGTTCTACAAATTATATGCAAGTTGATAAACTTGTATAAAACATTATATATAGCAAAACATAGGAAAATCAAAGGAAAATAAATGATTATCAAAAATAATAAATGTCCATAAAAGCATAAACCTCAAGAATGGCATTCAAAAGGTCGGGAGTTCGATTCTCCCTGGCTCCACCAATAAAAATCACTTTATTCATTGCAACTTATTTTAGCTATATTTTAAGTAAGCAGTGAGCAATTTCAAAACAGTATATAAGATGGCTTTTAAAAAAAATTTAACTAATTAAGCCTGTTAATATTAAACAAAATATGAAGTACATATTAAATAAAATATAGTCTAAAGGATTAGCTATAATTAAAATAATGTGTCTTATCTGCATACTATAATTGAATAAAAAACATTAGTTATTTTATAAGTTATTGAAATATAGATAATTAAAATATTTAACACTATTACCTATTGACCCTCATATCATCCCCTGCTAGATATATAAAAAAATCGTTAGCTGAATAACTTTTAGTTACAATTTATTAATATGTTGAATAGATAATAAAAAGCTATCATCTTCCTATAAGAAAATTTATTATGTTTCCTTTACTGCCTCCTTTAGCCATATCGAATATTTCACTTAGAAATTTTCTTATATTAATTATTCTCATCTTATTTAATCAAGTCTCCCTTGCCAGTTGTTATAAAAATATTCGTATTATTAACTCTCAAGGTATATTTAAAAATAGTGATTTTATTTTTCTCGATTGTTTGAGTGTAGAGCAATTAACCTCTTTTTTAAATAAACAACAGAAAAAGCTAGATCAAGCAGGATATAAATACTCGACATTAGAATTAAAATCTAAAAAGCATGAGACATTAATATTTGAAACTAAATATAGTTTTATTAGTAAAATTACCGGGACCCAAGGTGCACTTTTAAGTGAAGGGCAAATTTTTAATATCCATGATATTGATCAGGCTATAGAACACACTAACCGCTTGAAGACATTACATACTAAAGTAAATTTAAGTAAGAAAGAAGATAAGATAAATGTAGAATTTGTTAATAAGCAAATTAAGCCAATTAATGTTAATTATTATTATAGCAATCAAGGCTATGAACATACTCCTAAACAAACTATCAGCTTTGATATAGAAAATAAATTAGGGTTTTATGAAATTTTAAGTTTAAATTTAGGAAAAACTCCTGGCGGTAAAAGCTCAGGGGTAAATTTTTCAATATCCATCAAAGAATATTTACTAAAATTTAAATACAGCAAATCTGTCAATAAAACCTCTCTTCCCCAACAAGATAATAATAATACTCCTTCCGTTCTTCCTAGTATTCAAAGAGTTAAAGGAGTTTTTCAGGTTGTTAAAAATGATCCTTATATTAATAGACTTAACAAGACTGTTATAGATAACTGGCAATATAGTAACGTTCGTGGGATTGGATTAGATAAAACTATAGCTCGTAATAAAAATTATATTTTAGGTCTAGGGGTCGAATTAGAGAACAGAAGACCTAATAATGTTATGGGTTCTATACAAACCAAATCCTCTCCATTAACTGTAGCCAAACTTGATATAAATCACTCATATCATGCTAGTAACTATAATAATAACTTCATTTTTAGTATATCTAAGGGGTTAAAAATAGGACACCCTCAAAAAGATAAAATAGAGAGAAATTATAAATATAATCCCCGTGCTCAGTTCATCAAATATGAAATTGAAAATACTTTTAATACTAAAATTTTTGGTAAAAGCTATAGCGTCAATGTTAGCGCTCAAAGAGCTTATCATAGTCTTTATAATGAAGAAAAAGTAGCATTAGCAAGCTTTGGTTATGTTCGTGGTTATTATAATGAATCGGCAAATGTAGAAAATGCTTTAGTATTCAAGCAGGATTATACTTTAGCTGATTTGAGATATTACAATAGCATAATCAGACCTTACATCTTTGCCGATTATGGAGTCGGCACTAAGTCCAAACAAAAAGGTTCATATTATCTAAGCAGCTATGGCACTGGAGTGCTTTTTCATAAGGAAAGAGTAAGCGGCGGGCTATTATTTTCTACTCCCTTCAAAAACAATTTGAAAATCAACTCTATTACAACTGAACGATTATCAGGACCAAGTATTTTTATAAACCTAAAAATTAATATTATATAAAATGAGAAAACAGATGAAAGCAGCGATAAATATTTTAACTTTAATAACTCTAATTTTATATAATATTTTCTATTTTACTTCTCAGTGTTTTGCTGAGGAAAATAGAATTGTTCCTGCAGAATATGAGAAAAATATTACTATAGAAAAAGTTGTGGGTGATGATGCAATTAACATTAATAACCCTAATACCGAAGGTTTATCAGTAAATGATTTCGAGCTATTTAACGCTGATCAAAACAATGTAGTAGTAAAAAATAATATAAGTGATCTTGAATATAAGGAACAAGCCTTATCTCATAATCCTAATCTTTCAAATGAAGCCAGTCATATTGTCTTTGATGTTAAAGGAAATGAACCTTCTAATTTAAAAAGAGATATTATTATTGCCGGCAAAAAAGCTGAATTTATATTGGTAAATCCTAATGGTATATTCTGTAAAGGCTGTGCTTTTATTAATGCTGCAAAAACTACTCTTACTACTGAAGATGGTAAGGGTAAAATACTTTTAGATAATTTAGCAAGCGATGGAGATATACTCGCTAAATCCGGCGAAGTTGAATTAAAAGCCAAATCTTATATTCAAGGTAAAGCTACTATTCAAGCTAAGAAATTAGTTGATGGTTCTCATCTTGATGCAATGTATGCTAAGCAAATTTTTATTTCTTCCGATGATACTATAAAAATTAAAGGTAAGATTGAAGCTCAAGAAAAAATTGAAGTTAATAGTAAAAATTATGCAGATCTTGCAAGCTCAATTTTAGCCAGTGAAAAAATTGATTTGTATTCAGACGATGTTTTAGATTTAGAAAAAGCTAAAATCGGTGCGCAAAAAATTAAATTATACGGCAAGAAAGAACTAACTGCACAAAAAGCTGTAATAATTGCAGAACAAGGTAAATTTGGTTCTAAAAACGGAATTGATTTAGTCGGTAGTATAATTAACTTAGCTAATTATGGTAATTTTAATTCTACCCATTTGAGAAATACTGATGGTACTATCATCTCTAAAAATAATATTAATTTTTATATTAATGAGTTAGATAATAAAGGTGGGCAAATAATTGCCGATAACAAAATTAAAGTCACAAGCGATAATTTCTTTAATAATTTAGGTTTATTTACTGCTAATAATATATATTTAACTATTCACAATAATACCCAAAATATTTATGGCCATATTATTGCTTCTAATAATTTGAATTATTCAAGTGTTGGAAAAATATTAAATAATGCCGGCCTTATAAGGGTAGGCTCTGTAATAGATATTGATAGCAGTGAATTAATTAATAGTTCAGATAATGTTACTAAAGTTGAAGGGGAAATTACAGCTAATACAATATTAGCAAAAACTAACAATTTTTTCAATGATGGTAAAATAGTTGCAGATCAGATTATTGAAATAAGAACTGATAAATTTAACAACGCTAACCTCCTTGAGAGTAAACAACAATTACTATTAAACACTAAATCTTATCATAATACTGGCAAAATAAAGGCTGATAATTTTTTTATATTAGGTGATTTTAAAGAAATATGTGACGACAAAGGTGATTGTCTATATGAAGTTAGTAAGAACAGTAGTTTTGATTATAAAATAGGGAATGAATACATTGCAAAGAATGGCCAAATGGTTGTTTATGCGAAAAATTTTAATAATGATTCTAGAGTAGTTTTAAACCATTCATTATACCTAGGCCTTTATGGTAATACTTTTCTTAATAATAATATGCTTACAATTAATGGTGATTTTATCATTAATGATCCAATAGGAGCTTTTATTAACCGAGGGAAAATTTTAGTTAATGACGGCAATATGATTATTGCAAGTAATGGTTTTGTTAGTGAAAGATATAATGGCGGCAACGTTGATTTCAAATACTACTATAATTTAGGTAATAACATTTCAAACCCCTGGTTTTATGACATTAACGTTATTTCTGCAAACGGTACTCAAGGTAATATTGATATAATTTCAAATGATAAGGCTAAATTTGTAGCATCTAATATTAAGGCAGATGGATATGTTAATATCATTACTCAAAATAATTTTAATGCGACCTTTTATCATGACAATTTTGAATATCTTGGTGGCCCTCATAATATTAGGGATTCATTTGAGATTAATGCAGACAAAGGGATTAACATTACTTCACTTGGAGGAAATTTAAGTATTCAAGGAGGAAATTTAACCTCTAATAGTAATGATATAACCCTAAATGCTCAAGGTGACATTACGATCGAAAGTATTTCCAAATTTTATATCAGGGAAGACAAGCCGCCAGCAAATTTTTATTGGAAAAGGCCCTCGCCATATAATGGATTGGATCTTGGTTTTGATACTTATCAAAAAACCGGGCATCCTACTGTAGTAAATGACTGGCCTTATATTAAAGCTAATAATGGAGGATTATATTTAACTTCTTTGGGAGGAAATATAATCACCTTTGGAACAAAATTTAATAGTAGTAAAGAATTCAAAGCAGAAGCAAATAAGAGCCTTTCTTTCAATACTAGTAAAGGGCATAATTATAGTTCTGATCCTCATTTTTGGGGTTTTATTCCTTTAACTACCGGAATAACTGCACCTAGTGTTTCTTTAATGACAGGTAATAGTGGTATTGTAGGAAATGGTTTAATAATTAATAGTTTAAATGGAACTGATCCAGTAAGGGTTGTTGCAAATAAAAACGTACAATTTGAAACATTTAAAAGTGCTTATTGTGATAAATATGGTGGATTGTGTCCGGTTATTGGCCCTACAAATATATTAAGCAACAAAGATATTCATCTTGTTAGTAATAATGGAAATATTTTACTAAAAGGTTCGTCTATAAGCTCGCTTGGTAAAGTAAT
Organism: Sphingobacteriia bacterium; assembly: GCA_017304685.1. Lineage (NCBI taxonomy): Bacteria > Pseudomonadati > Bacteroidota > Sphingobacteriia > Sphingobacteriia bacterium. Next base: position 103,673 of record JAFKLR010000004.1, read on the forward strand.
TATGGATGCACCTAACGGCCAAGTCGATTTAATTTCGGAAGCTATAAGTACGGTAATGAATTCATCTGTTACTAAAAAAGGTTTATTTAATAAAAAAACAATCACTAAAACATGGAATGAAGTAGATATTTATAAAGCCCAAGTAGCAGGAGCTGATGGATTTGAGGTTAATGCTAAAGGCATTTATACGGAAGGCGCGGATGTAGTGGCTCCGCAAAACAAAATTATTTTTAACGTACAAAAAGAAGAACATCGTCCCCTTAAATTTGATACCTTTAATATTACTACTGTTAACACCAAAGGATTTACGGCTTCCGGAATATTAGGGCGAATGTTAGAAAAAAATTCCTTACCGAGTTCAGAACGTTCACCCGTTAGGCTGCACGACACTTCACCATTCATTAGCGCACTTAAAGACGCATTTAATGTGCGCTCACCTTTTGATGCCGCGCCAGCAATGAATTTAGCTATTGAAAGCTTTCATGTACTCAGTGATTTTGCTCAAAATTATAAATCTAATGGATTTAATGCAAAAATGGCAGGGTTGGATGTAGCACTTAGCCAGTTAGGTATAAGTCATGGCGGGGGTTTATTATTTTATCCAAGTGGAGTTGGATTATTCAGTAGTAAATATGAAAAGAAAGAAACTAAGCAAAATGTTTTAGGTTCTAATATTTACGGCAAGGAATATATATCCAATACTGACCATACCATTTTAGAGGGTGCAACTATTACAGGCACTGACAAAGTGGAACTTAATACTAAAAAACTAGAATTACTAGCTAGTGAGCAAATAACCGAGACTAACGAAAAATTTAATAAAAACACTGTTATGTTTGGCAAAAATTCAATTACCGGCAGTGAACTAAACCGAAGCGCTCATGAATATATCAATAAAAAAGTTTACTCCTACATTAGGGGTAATAACAGGGTTAATATTAATACCGATGAATTAATTCTTAAGGGAGGAGTAATTGAAGGTGCTAATACTGTAGTTAATGCTAAAAATATATTAATAGAAACACTCACGGATACTTATTTTCATAATAATCTAAGTACCAGTAAAAGTTTCGGATTAAGCTTTTACGGCGCTCCTTTACCTATTCCAAACGGCAGTTATAGTAAAGGAAAATCTACTATAGTAAATGAAACTTCTAGTGAAATTTCAGGGATTAAGGGTTTAACTGTAGAAGTTCATGCAGATAGCGCGGAGTTAACAGGCGGTGTAATTGGTGGAATAAATAGCACTATTGCAGATATTACCAATGTAAATTTCAAAGATGTAAAAGAAAAAATTGAAACAAAACAACATGGTTACGGTATCAAAGCCGATGGAGAATTTTTGAAATCTACTAGCGCATATGCAAGTTTAACTTCAGACATGAACAATCTAAAACAAAGCACTTTCGGCAAAAGCTTTAGCGTTTATAGCTCGCATAAGTTAGAGGAAGGAATTGTAAAATCTACTATTGCAGGAAGTAATATCGAAGGCCTCAACAATAATCTTTCTAAAGTAAAAGAATGGAAAAAAATTAAGGAGAACTCCTATTCTGTGATGCTACCAGTTCCAATTTCAGAATATAAAGAAATCGCCAGGAACATTAAAGACATTGGAGATGTATTTAAAGATATAACAAACCTTGAACCATTAATACCTGAATCAACAGAACATAGAGAAATGTATGAACAGGGGTATAAAAATGGTTTTACCAAAGATGAAATTAATTATGTACTTGAAGAAGCTGGTCTTAAGGAAAAACCTGCTGATCAAAATGGCGGTACTACTAAAATAACAATTACCAAATTTAATAAAGTCGGAACAGATAATTTACAATTATTGAATGAGTATTACGGTTCTTATGAACAAATACCTGATAAGATTAAAAATGGAGGACTCGATAAGGGTAAGTATTTTGTAAAAGAAGGTCATTTATATTATACTCCGAATGAAAAAATGGCTAAAAATCATGAGATAATAGTCAATGCTTCATATAAAGCTGGCCAGATGATTAAAATTGCAAATGGATTATCTGAAAAATATGGTCGTAGCTACGAAGCTTCGTTATATTTAGTCGGAGGAATGTTTGGAGGGTTTACAAAAGCCGCAGGAGCAGTAGTTAAGGCTAAAATTGGCGAACAGGCATTCGGTGAATATATAGCTAAAGGCTCTTCATATGCAATAGGTAAAGTAGCTGAGGGAATTAGGGAACTCGATCCTTACTTATCTTATCAATCGGCAGAAAATTTAGCTATCGCAGCTATAATCGGTGGCGCTGCTACCGCAGGACTTACAAGTGACCTTAAATATGTTGTGAAAAATAAACAACATACTCAGGTGAGCAAGTTTACCAAAACCGATGGAACCAAATACCCTGAAAATGTTGCAAATAAAGATAAGCTAAGTAAACAATTACTAGCTGAGCAAGCCTCATCCATATTTACTAAAGACGGTAAATTAAAACCTGAAATAATTAGAAATGCTAAATTTATTGATCTAAAAGAAGGTATTAAAAATCAAAAAGTAATTGAGAAGTTAACCGAAAATGGCAGTAATATAAAGGATTGGGGGAAATTTAGTACAGGTGAATTACATGGTCCATCAGGTAAATTTGAGGTTCATTTTTACAAAAATAAAATTACTCAAGAAGTGAATTATGATATTGATTTTAAAACTATAACTAAAGATATATTAAATGGAAAAAAATAATGAAAATAGAATGTATTAATGATATCGACCCGATTACAAATGACAAAATAGATAATTGTTGGATTACATTAGGTAAAGAATATTTAGTAATATCGATGGATGCGTCAATTAATGGTCCAATAAGATTTATGATTATTGCCAATTATGGTTCACGAGTAGTTTTCGATTCAAGCTTGTTTAAAGCTACTTGTCCTAAAATTCCTAGCAACTGGATATGTAAATTTAATGATGAATATATCCTTATGGGTCCTGAAAAATGGCTGGATAATAGTTTATGGGAATATAGTTTTTGGGAAAGTTATGATAGCTTAACCTGCCCTGAAGCCGAAAAAGTTTTTAAAGAAGAATTAGAAAAAATGATTGCTGAGGTAGGGTAACTTAATCCCTTCATTGATAAAATAGCTGATAAATTAGGGAACTTGATCCTTATTTATCTTATCAATCGGCAGAAAATTTAGCTATCGCAGCTATAATCGGTGGCGCTGCTACCGCAGGACTTACAAGTGACCTTAAATTTGTTTTAAAAAACAAACAATATACACAGGTAAGTAAAACTACAAAACATCACAATACAAAAACTGATCAAAATTTTATTGCTAATAACAAAGAAGGAATTAATAAATCGGCTTGCGAAGAAAATTGGTTTAAATCAACATTTGAAGACAATAAGCAAACTATTGATTATCATTTACATAAACATGGTAAAGGTAGAACCGTGGAAGAATACACAAAAGATGCTTTAAAGTTTTTTGAAGATAATAAGCATTTAGGTAAAGAGGTGATATTAAAAGATGGTTCTGCAGGTATTAAAATTAAAATAAAATTAACTGATGAAACAGGTAAGACCAAATTTAATGGTGGTTATTGGACGAAAGATGGTAAAATAGTAACATATTTTGATTAGGAAAAAAATGATTAAAGATGAAATTGAGAAAATAAAAAAGTTCAAAACCTTAAAATTTCCAGACTTAACATTTGAAAACGAAGAGCTGGCAGAATGGGGGTTTGAAAATTTGCTTGAATTAGATGGATATTTTGCAGGGTTTATTACTAATTATTTAAAAAACAAAACTGTTGATATATTTATATTAGGTACAATAAAAAAAAGCATAGCAGATGCAGAAGTTAGTTTAGGGAAAATTAATAACATAAGTAAAGAAGATTTTTATAAATATGAGTATTTAAAAAATTATTTAAATTTAATGAAAGACATATCTGAAAATATTACTGTCAAAAATAATAGCTAAATTATCAATAATTTGCAAGTGACCTTAAATTTGTTTTAAAAAACAAACAACATACACAGGTAAGTAAGTTTAATAAAACCGATGGAAAAAAATATCCTGAGAATGTTGCAAATAAAGATAAGCTAAGTAAGCAATTACTAGCAGAACAAGTTTCTTCTATATTTACAAAAGATGGTAAATTAAAACCTGAAATAGTTTTGAAAGCTAAAGAGATACCACTAAAAAATGGCATTCAAAACCCTAAAGTGGTCGAAATTTTAACAAAAAATGGAAGCGATATTAAGGATTGGAGCAAATTTACTACAACCGGAATTATAAAAAGTCCAGCGGGCGAAATTGAAATACACTTTTATAAAAATAAACTAACTAAAGAAATACAATATGATATAGATTTTAAAACAATATTAATAGGAAATTAAAATGAAAATAGAATGTATTAGTAATATTGATCCACAAACTAATGAAATGATAGATAATAATTGGATTTCACTTCATAAAGTTTATTTGGTACTTTCACTTGAAGTTACTTCTAAGGGTGAAATAAGGTTTATCATAATGACTAATAATGGTCGCACTCCAGGAGTATTAAGTTCAGTTTTATTTAGAACTACTTGCCCTAAAATACCAAGTAATTGGGTATGCAAATATGAAGATAGTTATTTAGTAATGGGACCAGAAAAATGGATGGATGATAGTCTATGGGAATACAGTTTTTGGGAAAGCTATCACAGCTTAACCTGCCCTGAAGCTGAAAAAGTGTTCAAAGAAGAATTGGAAAAAATGATTGCCGAAGTGGGGTGATTATCATTTAATGAAATTTACTTGATTATTTAAAAGGAGGATGATACAAACCTTACTTTAATAATTTAGAAATAAAATAATGCAAAAATATATAATAAAATTTTTAATTTCTTTAATAATAATATTTTTAGGCGCCTGCAGTACTAAAAATATAATGAATACCAATTTTAAAATTTCAGAATTTGAAAACACTAACAAATCAATACTAATTTTTCGCGCTAATTTAAAATCTAAAAATTGGTTAACTTTTATAACTAATAAATCTTATAATAATGATATTTATTTACGTTGGAAAAAAATCCAAAATAATGAAAAAAAATTTTTTATTACTGATTCAGGTGAATTTGCTATTTATATGATTGAGCCTGGTGACTATGCATTGGAACACTTTCATGGCACTGCCTCAGGAATGACTATTTCCACTGGATTTCCTACAACAAATTATTTTGCATATTTTAAAATTAACCCTAAGGAAATATTGTATTGTGGTGATCTAATTTTTGATTACAACAATACTAATATTATTGCTAAAGGTATAACTTTAAAAGATAACTTCAATGAAGCAAAAGATTTTTTATTACGTAAACGGCCAGATATTGCTCCTTTATTAAAAAAAAGATTGTTAGAATTTAATGAAGACATCAAATTAGCTAAATCCATCGAAAGTTCTAAGCAGGAAGTAGAAAATGCTATTAATCAGATGCGCTAATTTGACCTATAAATTTCTTATTAATATTTTGTTACTAGTAATTCTAAGTGGATGTGCAATATCAATCGGAATACATTCACCGGAAATTAATGAAAATAGCAAATTATTAAATGAATTTGAATATAAATGGGGAAGCTTTATTAAAGATCAAGATCATACTCTGATCTTTAGAGCAAATAAAGAATTAGCTACATGTGCAATAAAAAAAGCTGCTATAGAACTTTCATTAAGTACAGATTCTAAAAATTATTTTGATAATCAATTACTATTTAAAATAAGTAAAAAAGGAGGAAAAGGTTTTAATTTATATTTAAAGGAATTTAATAAAAAGACAGTTGGATTAGATTTTGTAGATCCTATGGATGAACTTCCTATAGTGTTCTTACCTACATTGATTTTTAAGGATCATATAACTGAAACTTCAGAAGGACATAACTTTATTACTGTATTGAAACAAAAATTTGTACAATGTGCAAACGATGTAAAAAACCCTACGGAATATTTAACTAGTATATCGTCTGATTCAGTAGACATACTTCAAGGTGCTATAAAAAAACGATTAATAAAGTTAGGTTATAGGATACAAGAAATACAGGAAAAACATAAAATTATAATTAACGCATCCTTACTATTTAATCAGAAAGAAGGCATGTTTTTGAAGCTAATACTAGAAGAAAGAAAGGATAAAAAAACGTTTGTTCTCTTTAAAGCTGTTAGATGTATTTTTATAAATAAGGAATTACTTCATTTTGAAATTGAAGAGCAAAAAAAGGAAGAATTGTTTAATAATCTACTATCTATATCTGGCTAGAAAATATATTATTTAACAAATAAATATAAAACTTCAACCCTAATTGAATATTTGATAGCTAAGTAAGAGATATTTAAAAAACTAATATTCAAAAACACTCTTCTTACAGTTAATTTATTTCAGTATTACTTAATTTAATGGTAGGATAAAGGAGATATTAAATATCAGATTTTTGAAGGAATATTTATCAAAATAAAAGCTTTCGGGGAATATTTAGCGCAGGACTTTGATCTTACTATTTAGAACTTTTATTTATAAAAAGTATTATACAAATTCTTCTAGGCAATTGGAGAAAAATAACCTAAATAGAAATTAAAAAATAATTCTTATAAATACCATATTCAGTAATGAGTTTTCAGTCTTATCAATTTCTATTTTTGTTTTTACCAATAAGCTTAGTTTTATATCATTGGCTATTTAAGCAAAATGTACTTTTTAGAAATATATTTATAATAATAATTAGCTACATCTTTTATTCATTGGGTAACATAAATTGGGGTATTTTATTATTTTGCTCTTCATTTTTAGATTATCATCTTGGAAAAGTGATTTATCACTCTAAAAATCGTCAAATTAAAAAACTTTGTTTAATTGTTAGCGTCATAATTAATTTAAGCTTTCTATCGTTCTTTAAATATTGGGATTGGGTTATTGGCTCCGTTTTAAAATTTGAAAGTCTAAAACACGATATTCCAATCCCAGCTGGAATTTCCTTCTATACCTTTCAAAGCATGAGTTACATTATTGATGTATACCGCGGTCAATTTAAGGCTAAATGCAAAATATGGGAATATTTATCTTTCGTTTCTTTTTTCCCCCAGCTTGTTGCAGGACCAATTGAACGCGCTCCTCATTTATTACATCAATTAACAGCTAAGAAAATTTTTGTTTCTAAAAAATCAATAGATTTTGCTCTCTTTCAAATAATTTTTGGATTAACAAAAAAAATAGTCTTTGCAGACAATTTAGGAAATATAGTTGATAGATGCTTAGAAAACCTTAATCAACCTGGTATGGGGTTGATATTATTATTCTCCTTCACCTTCCAAATTTATTGTGATTTTTCAGGTTACACAGATATTGCAAGGGGTGTTGCCAGACTTTTTGGTATAAATTTAATGCGAAATTTTTTAACACCTTATTACTCTCTTAACCCTTCAGAATTTTGGCGCAGGTGGCATATAAGCTTATCAAGTTGGGTTAAAGACTATATCTATATTTCTTTAGGTGGAAATAGAGGTAGTAATACACGTAATATTATCAATTTAATTATAACCATGTTTCTAATGGGCCTTTGGCATGGCACAGGCGGGGGTTTTATTTTATGGGGAATTTTTCATGGAATAATTCTTAGCATCCATAGAATTACTAAATGGGATATTAAGTTTAAAGAAAAATTTGGAAACAAATTAGGTAATTTAATTAATAGAATAATAATGATTTTAATTATTTTATTTGGTTGGTTATTATTTTTTAGTAAATCAATGAAGCAGTTTAAAAACATATTTTATAGCACTATAAAATTATTTAATTTTAAGAATCTTGATATGTTTTTAGACTTTAGCTATGGAAGCTTGTTATTTATATTTCCCATCATTATTTTAGATTATTTTGCGTATAGAAAAAATAGAGAATATGTAGATTTTTATAAAATATTTAATACGAAAACTAGAACCATACTCATTTTAATATTAACTTATTTAATTATATTTTTTGCCAGTAGAAGTAATTATGGTTTCATTTATTTTGTATTTTAAGCATTATGTGTATGCAATAATAATAGTGCTTATTATTGAATCATCACTTACCTTCATCCCTTTACCTGAAATAAATTGGAGAGGTGATTTAATCGATACAAGTTTTAGAGCCCCTCCTATTTTACAAAAGTTTATTACAGAAGGTAAAAGAAATATTTTTCTTGGGAAAGATTACGATATTATTCAAATAGGCGATTCTTCTGGTTTTTTTGGCGTTCAACCTAAAATTATAAATGAATATTTAAGTGGAAAAAAATATTTATCAACTAATTGCTGTGCTGACCTAGGGTGGCAAGGTTATTCATATGTAGCAGAAGATTACTTATCTCAAAATCCTAAAGCAAAACACTTAATATTATATTTTTCTCCTTACTCATTACCCATGGTATATAAACAGGGATTTTCAGAAGAATATAAAAAATCGTATTTATCGATTGGAGAATTTTTAAATAATAAAATGCCTAGTTTTTCTTTAAGAGTGCCGGTTACAAATCTTTTATTTTATCATAAGTGGAGCTTTGATTTTTATAAAGATCCAAGCAGTGGTTGGTTAAATATTCCACCTTTTAAAGAATGGCTTATGAAATTTAAAGAAAGCGATGGCTGGGCTCCTTTTCCATTGCCTAATACAGATGTTCCAATTGGAAAATGCGATAAACAATTAACTGAAGGATTATTTGATTCTAATGGAAGACCTACCTTATATGATAATCTCGTTCCAATAAAAAATGTAGCGGATAAATTTAATGTTAAACTTTTGGTAATTACAAATCCTGTGGCTTGCGAGCAAAGTGATGAAATTAAACCTTTTATAGACGAACTAAATAAATTTAAAAATCACTATCCTGATGTTATTTTTTATGAACCATTTATTACTACAGTACCAAAGGAAAATATGGGTGATAGATGGCATTTAACTTCTAAAGCTTCAATCAATAATTCTCATAGAATAGGAAAATTTCTTAAAAAATATTTTGAATTAAATATTATAAAATAAACTCAAGCGATAAATTTTTTACGCAAATATTGAACTATCTTTAAATCAATAAATTTATAATATATCATATTAAATATAATAGGACCTACAATCATTGAAATAATCCAAATAATATTCATGAAATTTCCGGTAAAATTTAATTTATCCCATATGTGTTTTATAACACCCATTACTAAAAGATGAGATAAATATAAAGAATAAGACGAATCGCCAAGTAAAATTAAAGTTTGAGATACAGGTAAATATTTACAATATAATTCTAATAATAAAAATAAACTAACACTAATTAAGGTTACGATAAATATATTATAATCAGCTATATAAAGTCCGAGTAAAGCTATTATTATTCCCGGAATAGCTTTATAATTTTTGAATGAATATATGGAGCAAAATAAGCTTCCTGATAAAAATTCTAAGCAATAAGGTGAATTAATTAAACTTGAAAACGTATTTCCTATAAATAATTTTAAATTTAAAAATGGTAGCAAGTAAATAGCGTAAAGTGTAATCGGTATAAGTATGTTTTTTCTAAAAAAAGCTATAGATAATGCAAAAAATGCATAAAACCATACTTCAAAACATAATGTCCAAGTAACAGATAACAAATGCAAATAATTCGTTTTAGAAGGTATTAAGATAAATGAAGCAATTATATCAGTTTTGTTACCAACGGAGTTATTAAATAAATTAGGTTTTACTAGCCATACCCCAAAGGCAATTAACGTAAATATATAATAAGTTGGAAGTATCCTAATAGCTCGCTTTTTTATAAATTGCTTGCAGCTATCATTTTTAGTCACATACAATAAAGTTATGATAAAGCCAGAAATAAAAAAGAATATATCAACACCCCTTAATAAAAAAGGCTTATAAATTTCAAAATTTGAACTAATTTTATTATATTTTACTCCATCAGATATAAAATGAGCGAGCATAACCATGAGTGCTGCAATTGCACGCATCACTTGGATACTATAAATTTTTTGGTTAGAATTTTTTGATATATTTTTTATTGAAATATCACTCATAATTTTTAGCTCTATCTGTAATAAATAACCATAAATCGGTAATTCATTATTTTATATTATTATAATTTCTTTTAGCCTCTTCTAAAGCTCTTCCTATTTTATTGTCAGAAAAACAAGGTTCATTACCTAGCATTACTAAATGTGTAAGCCGGCCCCCTATTCTAACGGGTTCGACTAATGATGGATTTAATCCTTCACTTTTAAGAAGAGTTAAAAAATCTATTTCCTGATCTATTAATATTATAGCTTTACCAGAAGGTTTCAAATTACCAAGAAATGTTGTTATGAGATTATAAGTTGTAAGATTACCTCTTGCTTCAACTGCTCTACCCCATGGAGGGTTTGAAATGATTCTATCAGCTAAAGGTAGTGAAGAATCGCTCGAATCTGCTTTAATAAATTTAACAGGAATATCTGCTTTTTGTGCTTGTTCAATTGCATTTTTAATAGCTAGATCAGAAATATCGTAACCAATTAAATTAGTGTTTTTACATCTAAAACCTGCTTCAATTAAAAGCGTACCTGACCCACAAAAAGGATCGATTACAGTATTACTTTCTTGAATATCTGCAAGTAAAGCCATAGCGGCAGCTACTGGTGGATGAAGGGATCCAGCAATCGCTTCAGTTCGCCAATAGCGTCTATGTAAAGGCTGCTCTGTTAATTTTATACCTATACGCATAGAATCTTCTGATAAATGTACTCTACACCATAGAGCATTTGAAGCTTCTTCAGTACGGCTATCAATAAACTTTAATCCAAAACGCTTAGCAATTACAGGCCCTATAATTTCTTCAATTTCAAAGCGAGAATAATTACGCTTACCTAAAAAACTAGCGGTCACTCTAAGATTAGAAATATTATTCGGGATATTTAAAGGGAAATCACGAAGTGAATTTATTGTTCTTTCTAAAATTTGTAAGACTTGTCTTGTATGATCTATTCCACCAATTTCATCCCATAATATGTAAGCATCATCAATGCACCTAAGCTTATACACCTCATTAATATCAGTGCATTTAAATAATAAGTCACGGTGCCCAGTTTTGATTTCTGTAATACCTAAAATTAATGAAGCTTCTGCCGCTGCAACCCATTCAAGTCCTCGTGTAACACGTGCCCATATATTTAAGTTATTTTGCATAATACACTATTGTTTATCTTCAGTATTTAATAATTCTAATCCCAGATTCTTTATTATACATTTTGCATAATATTCGTGTACTGACGCATTAGGATGGTTATCAACAGGAACTTTAAAATTAGGATCTCCACTATTATATTTTTGATGATTGCAATCAAAACTTTTTATATTTAATTGTGAAAAAGCTGTTTGATAATATTCTATATCTGTCGAATAAACGAAAACAACAAAAAACGGTATTTCAAACTTTTTAGCAACATTATTCATTTCCGAAATTACTTTTAAATTTATTTCACGTGCTTCTTCAAAAGTAATCCCATATTTTACATTCAGGTAAGCTTCTTCTAATAATGCCATTAAAGCTGAATATTCCCTTAGTGGAAAAATGAATCTTTTTTTATGACGAAATTCTTTTATATTACCTTTGCTATCAAGCCTTATATATGGCTGGCCATTTGCATTTATTAGTTTATTCATATTATCTTTAATATGCACCCATAGTGGATCCATTACATTACGATTAGCATGATGTGTTGCTGCCTGATAAATTATAGCTTTAGGTTTATTATTATAGGCCCATTTCTTAGCTGCTCTCTTTAATAGTAGTAAAGCTTCATAACTCCCAAGCCCACCAACAGATAAATTAACTGATTCATAAGGAGTGTATTTTGCAATTACATTTGAGGCTACATATTTATCATCTACTGCCCAACCAAAACCTATTGAGCAACCAAAGAAATATATTTTTTTATTTAAATCTACTTTATCAACATTCTCAGAAGATCTACTTGAATCTGATAAAATAGTGATTTTGATTTTTTCACCCTCAGGAGTAGTAGAATATTCATATATTCCTGCTTTATTTATTATTCCTGTGTCTGGATCAATTTGGTGCATCACAGGTTCAAATGGTTTCTTAGGATATGGGACAAATGGTTTGTAACCAAGTAAACGCAAGCCTATTTCTGATAATAAAATTACTAAAATAATAAAAATAAAAATTAAAATGTAAAAGATATAGAATTTAAGAGTTTTATTCATCACGTTTAATATAATTTTTAAATTTGAAATTTTTATATAATTAATTATTTACCTTAGTAAATTGCTCTTTAACTTGACCTTGACATTGGTTAAGCGACTAATTAAATTTCCCATTCATAGTGCGTTTAAATAGTAAAAGAAATACAATATAACCACTTACATAAATAAAACAAGCCACTAAATAAAAGGTAATTTTTCTTAATTATAATAATTGTTAGCAAAGTGTAGAAATAAAATTAATCATAAATTTTAAAGGATAATAAAAATAATGTTTAAAAAATTCGCTGTAAAATTTATAGGATATATATTTATTTTTACTCTTATAATTAGCAGCATAGAATTTTTATCTAAAACATTTTATGAAGATGTAACTATCGAATCAGGACGAAAATCAGTAGATATAATTGTTGGCAAAGAATATCCTACAAATTTTTTAGCTTATCTTCCTCATCCCTATTGTTTATATATTAATAATCCTAATTGGGAAGCAGGTGGTTTTAAACAAAATAATAGTTTAGGTTATCGTGGCAAAGAATTTTCTTTAATTAAACCTAAAGGTGTTATTCGTATTCTAGCTCTTGGTGGCTCAACTACTTATAATTTTCCAAGTGTATTAAACCCAGAAGACGCTTGGCCTGTACAACTTGAAAAATTACTTAAAGAGCAAACTAATTTAAATATTGAAGTAATTAACGGCGGATTAAATGCTGGAACTTCTGGTGAAGTACTATCACAATATATTTTTAAACATAGATATATTAAACCTGATATTGTAATTTATAATGCTGGATGGAATGATGCAGCTACTTTAATATTTAGCAAATATGAACCTGATTATGCATCATATAGAAAATGGGGTGGTTTACCAATAAATGCACGTCCTGGCGAACAGGCTTTATTAAAGCATTCTTATTTTGCAAAAATATTTTATTCATGGTGGCTTAAAACTCCTAAAGTTTCCAATTTATTATTATTTCCTTCTGAATGGGATGAAATTACAAGCGATAAAGCTATAGCAAATGTAAAAAAACATGAACCAGTTGGTTTCGCGCGTAATTTAGAGTTAGTTTTAAGAAATATTAAACAAGATGGCGCTATTCCTATAATTATGGCTGAACAAGTTGCTCCTGTGGAGATACTTAAAACCAATAATGATCCATGGGCAATAAAAGCCTTTCCTGCTCTTTTACTTGCATTTGATAAAGTAAAACGAGATATAAAACTAATTACTACCGAAGAAAATGTTTTATTATTTCAAATGCCTGATAATTCTATTCCTTTACAGTATTTTACAGATCATGCACATGTAAATAAAGATGGTGACAGAGTAAAGGCAGAATTTTTGGCTAAAAATTTATTACCATATCTTAAAAATTGGTATAAATAATATTAAATAACCTTTTCTTTTTGCTTATTAATATTAGGGTTCCAATAAGCAGGAAAATAGCCTGACTTATCTGTACAATCTATTTCTAATTCTTTACAGATATTTTGATATTTTTCATTATTATATATTTGCTTTAAAACAATATTTTTCTTTGACCATCCACTAAAACGACTTTTAAATTCTGCAAGCGAATCGTTTTCTTTTATACCACCACCGAGTCCTAAAACCGGTATTTTAAGCGCTTTCAATTGTTTAATAGCCTCCCAGATTAAAGCTCTTGTATGGACTCTTCCTTCCATAGTAGAAGCATTTAAAAAATAATCGCTATATTTTGAAGTATAGGTGAATACAGAAACAGCTTCTAAAATATTGTTATTTTCAACACCTATACTCAAGCACTGAGGGTGAAAAAAAATTTCTTTTAATGTTTGCTCAGAGAATCGGTAAACTGTTGACGCTTGAACCCTATCAAGAGTTTGATTATACAAAGATAAAAATTTCTCGAATAATTTATTCTTATCAAATACAAAACTATAATTTTTTCTTTCCCATTGGTTTATAAGTGATCTGTGAGTACTAGAAAAGTTTGCAAAAATAGTTTTTAAATCATCTTCTAAGTTAATAAAATATAGGCTCTGACCATAAAATATGTCTTTATTTTCAAACATTGCCTGATTATTTTGTATGGGGTTTAATAAAATATAACCTGCAATAATATTATTTAGGCTCATAAATTCAGCCCATTCATTTGAAAAATTATTATATATTCCATTTATCATTAGGCCCGAGAAACCATAAGGAGTAGTAACATCATTAATAAGTTTTTTTTGTCTTATCTGCAAAGGGCAAATAGCAGAAAAATTTTGATTATACCCATGATAAAGAAAAATATTATCAAAGGAATTAGATATGGCTTTGTTATATTCATAGCTATGATAAAAGGTATGAATATTATTATGCAATACCTTTGACCAAGCATCTTTATCTTCAATTGAAATAAGTTGTTGGGTTAATTTCATTAATTTATTGATAATATAAATTTATAATTAGTTTTCAGATTTTACTAATTTTGCACAGCCAATTCCTGTTTTCCCAAAACCATTGCCATTATAAAACATATATCTGCTTCCTTTTACATCAATAATAGCAGGATATGCAACCATTAATGAATCCCATCCTTCATTAGAAACATCAAATTGCATTCTATCATCCATTCTAACCCAATTTTTTCCATCTCTTGATTCAGCGTAACCCATTCTATAACTATTTTGTCCATCTCTAAAATCCAGTGCTTTACGAGAACAATACCACATTTTATAAACCCCGTTTTCCCTTATTACACAAGGGTTAGCTATACATTCTAATTCTTCATTAGGTTCAATGCATCTGACGTTTTCACGGTTCCAATTTATCCCATCTGTTGAACTTGCATAGTATATAGTATGAAGCCCTTCTAACTTTCCATTAATGGTTAACCATTTTGTTACAACCATATACCACATGTGCCACTTACCCTCTTCTTCTTTCATAACATAAGGATTTGTAGAAAAAATTGGCTCTTCATTTGTCCTATCAAATAAAGGAGCTAAAGAATAACGTTTAAAATTTTCACCATGATTTTCACTTATAGCTAGCCCCACGGTAGAACGAAAGGGAGTGGCTTGAAGAACATTCCAGCCATGATAGTATAAATAAATTTTACCATTATGCTCGAGAACACAATCTGGTGTTATACCGCAATCATCAAAAGTTCCTAATTCTCCTAACCCTAATACTGGTTCTTCACATACTTTTATAACTTTAGTAGGATTATCAATATCAACATCTATGTAAAATATTCTTCCTTGTATTTTAGTTGATCTTGAAGCGAAAAAGATTCTTATTCTATCTTCCATAAGAAATGGTTTTGGAAAAGATGTATGTGAATTCATTAATTCCGAGTTACCTTCTACGTGAAAAACTAAGCCTAATTTTTGCCATTCCATTACTTGATCTTCACATTTCATAGTGCCCTCATAATTTTGTATATAAATTGAATTTATACGTAGGAATAAAATATTGTATTAAGTAAGTCAATATACTTGTACCGAAACAACTTTGCCTGCTATACGTTATTAAAATTACATATAAATTTAATAATATTTCTCATTACCGTAAAAGTTGCAAATATACGAACTTCAAAATTCTATTGTTTTAAAAACCCCTTGCTTAAGCATTTCAATTATGTCATTATCCTGCATTAATTTTAAGTTTATGCTAACAGGAATAAAAGTTTATGCCTCAAGCAGATTTCAAAATAACCTACATTACACATGCTTCAATTAAAATTGAATCAAAGTTTGGATCTTTACTTACTGATCCATGGATTTTAAATGAGCCAATTTATGCAATGACTACATGGAAGTTTCCTGCAGCCATAATCAAACCTGAGGAAATTGTTAATACAATTGATTATTTATATTTTTCTCATCCGCATGAAGATCATTTTCATATACCTTCCATAGATTGTTTTCCGCGTGATATTAAAATCATTCTTGCTGAATTCCCTGATTTTAATTGTTTAAGATCTTATACAATGGAAAGAACATTAAGAGAAATGGGCTTCCACAATATCATTAAGATGATGCCTTGGGAAACTATTGATTTAGGAGAAGGAGAAAAATTTACATTAATTCCTGCTTGTAAAATGAAATATTGGGATTGGGAAAATTCAGGATTTGTTCTTGAAATCGGTGATTTCAAATTACTTAACATGAATGATTGTCCTTCTGATAAAGAATTATATGAAAAAGTTGATGAAAAATTTGGTGAAATTGATTTAGCTTTTATTCAATACTCTGGCGTTTCAATGTTTCCAGGATGTTATAGAATGAGTCGAGAAGAAATGTTTGAAGCTTCTAAAGTACGCAAACATAGTTGGATTCAACAAAAAAATTTAATTGAATATTTAAAAGTAAAAAATATTGCACCTTTTGCAGGTGATTTTTCCTGGCTTAGTGACAACTTATTTCACTGCAATATAGTTAACAGATCTACACCAAAATTATTTAGTGATTTTGTAGCTAATAATTATCCAGATAAAAATATTAATGTGGTAATTATGTATCCTACTGATACATGGGATATAAATAATGGCTTAATACGTAATCATCCTGAAATTGATTGGGATAATTATGTAGAACTAATAGCTAAATTAAAAGATAAATTACAAAATAAAGTTAAAGCTGTAGATGATTGGATTAATAGTTCTAATTTACAAAATTTAAAAGAACGTAGTATTGAATATACTAATCATATCCAAAAATGGTTAAATAAATATATGGTTGATTTTACTACTCGAGTAAAATTTACAATAGAAGGGCCTAATAGTAATTTTTCTTTCGTAATTAAAGCTAATCCTAAAGATGGTGTACAATATGATTGGAATGATGCAGAAGATGTTCAACAAACTTTATTTGTTAGAGAAGAAATTTGGGCCTCTGTACTTGAATCGAAATTATTACTAACTAATTTACAATGGGCATGTGAGAATGAGCAACACACTGACTTTGTTATGGATTTAGCACGTTTTTGGTTTTGGTTTGAAAATTTCATGGATTTAAATAATAGAAATGCTCAAGCTTTAATTGATAGAGCGTTATTTCCAGAAATTAAAGAAAGAATACGTCCACAATTTGGTGTTTTTCCACAAAAAGATGAGTGGAATTTAATTGATATATATGATTCAAAAAAAGAAAATGCTCTAACAAATGTTTAATGTAGCAATTATTTAGTAGAAGGAACTATTGCTAGCTATGCCATATAATATACCTGTGATGAGAGTTAAACTACCCGAAGCTTCGGAATTAATTCCCTATTTAAATACTATTGATCAAAATGCAATATATTCTAATTTTGGCCCTTTAGTTAGAATTTTTGAAAAAGAAATAGCTTCAAACCTTAACCTTGAAAAAGAATCGGTAGTAACTGTATCAAATGCAACTCTTGGAATTTATGCAGCTTTACAAGCTTTAAATTTACCTGAGAAATCTTATTGTTTAATGCCTTCTTGGACATTTACTGCTACTCCTGCTGCCGCTAAACTTGCAGGATTAGTACCTTATTTTTTAGACGTTGATATTAATACAAAGGCTTTAACTCCTGAAATAATATATAATGAATTTGACAAAATTCCGGAAACAATTAGTTCAGTAATAGTAGTTTGTCCTTTTGGAGCTCCTATTAATTTAGAAGAATGGGCAGAATTTCAAGATCAAACAGGAATTAAGGTAGTAATTGATGGAGCCGCTGCTTATGATAGCTTTATTAGCGGATTAATGCCTGTTACCGAACTTCCTTTTATAGTAAGTTTACATGCAACTAAAATGCTAGGAGCAGGTGAAGGTTGTTTTATTGCATCTACTGATCATAAACTTATCAAGCATATTGAAGATATTGTTAATTTTGGTTTTGTAAAAAGTAGAGAATCACAAATTTTTGGTATTAATGCTAAAATGTCTGAATATACAGCAGCTATCGGACTTGCTTCCTTAAAAAATTATCCTCAAAAAAAATTACAATATCAAACAATTCGTGATTTATATATAAAACACTTAAATAATCACAATATTACACATGATTTAAAAGAAAATTATGTAAGCACTACTTGTAATATTATTTGTGAATATAATAATGATAATATAGAAAATTATTTAAGAGAAAATGGTATTGAAACCAGAAGATGGTGGGGAAATGGTTGCCATACTCAACCTGCATATATTGATTGCCCTGTCGGTAGTTTAACCAATACAGAATATTTATCATCCCATATGTTAGGCATACCATTTTTTAGCAATATTGAAAATGACACAATTAAATTTATTACTTCTAAAATTTATGAATTCAATGAACAATTTTCTGTAACAAATAGTGCATAATTGCTTAAAAATTTTTAATACACATTATATTAGATTTTTATAAAAAATTATAGGGTTATAAATGTTTAAAATTATCCAAAGGCTTACAACACCTATCCTCAGAGTTAAAAATTTTATTATTAAACGCACTAAACCTGTCAAAATTCTAAAAGAATTTACTGCAGCAAATAAAGCCTCTGATGTATTACATACATTTACAAAGCAGCAAGAAAAGGATATTTACACTTTTTTAAAAATTAATCCACTCATTAAAATAAAAGCCTGTTTCGGTGATGTTAATGTTTTAAATATTCTCAAAAGGTTTACATATGAAGAAAAACCTTTAGCTTTTGTATATTATGAAATTGCCGTATATCTTGCAAATTCTGCTCATCATAAACTGGCTATTGAGTTATTTCAACAAACTCTTAAAGAATATCCTGATATAATGATTCATTCAGTATATTTGCAGATACTGCAATTTTATGAAGGAAGTACCAATGAAAGCTTATTAGCGGCTCATCAAGAATTTAACAAGCTTTATACAAAAAAATATCATATTAAACATTTAACAAACACCCCAGATAAAAATAGAAAAATAAAAGTAGGATATTTGTGTCATTTTTTTGATAATAGCGTTTCAAGAAATTGTTTATTACCTATGCTAAAAGCACATGATATAAATAAATTTGAAATTTATTGTTATGATGATGGCGAAACCGGAGAAGAAGTAAAAAAGATTGCTCATAAGTGGCATGACATTAGAGGTTGGAGTGATGAGCAAGTATACGATTTGATTATTAAAGATCAAATTGACATATTACAAGAATTAAACGGTCTTGTTTTAATAAACCGTTTTAATGTATTAAATATGAGAGCAGCTCCTGTCCAAATGAATTGGTACAATCATGCATCTACAACAGGGCTTGCCAATGTTGACTATGTTGTTAGTGACAGAATATCAATAACTGATGAAGATAAACCTTATTATACAGAAAAAGTTTATCAAAATGATATTTTTATTGGCGCAGTACAGCTTGAAGGACGTTTTCCTGACCATTCTTTAACTCCAGCGTGTATAGAAAATAAATATGTAACATTTGGTTGCTTTGGAGCTTCACATAAATATTCGCAAGAGGCTTTAAGATTATGGGCACAAGTTATGAAAAGAGTCCCTAATTCAAGAATATTTCTTAAATCAGCACCTTTTACTTACGAGCAATATAAAAACTCAATACTTGAAGTTTTTAAAGATAACGATATCGATGTATCACGTATTTATTTAGAAGGATGGTCTGAACACTCTGAAATGCTCAAATTATATGATAAAATTGATATTATGCTTGATACCTTTCCTACTACTGGTGGTACCACTACATTTGAAGCTTTGTGGCAAGGAATTCCGGTAGTAACTTTAAGAGGTAATCGTTGGTCATCTAGGTCCGGTGCAAGTACTTTAACAGCTTTAGGTGCTACAGAACTTATTGCTAATGATAAGGAAGAATATATACAAAAACTTACAGAACTTGCTAATAATTATTCACGAATCGAATATTATAGAAAAAATCTTAGAGATATGATGAGAAAATCACCATTGGTCGATATTACTAGATTTGCAAAAGATATGGAAAAAGCGTATATTCATATGTGGAATGAATGGTGCGACTCTCAAAATCATTCATCATAGCTTAAATAAATAGGAATTATGTTAACCGCAGCAGTAATGCAACCTTATTTTATACCTTACGCAGGTTATTACAGATTATTTGCTGCCACTAATTTATTTGTAATTTTTGATTGCGTACAGTTTCCTCGTAGAGGTTGGGTTCACAGAAATAAATTTAGTAATGATGGTAAAGAAGTATGGTTAACTTTACCAATAGAGAAATGCCCTCAAGAAACTTTAATTAAAGATTTGCATTTTCATAAAGATGCACAAAATTTATTAGAGAGCCAATTATGTAAAATTGATTGTTTAAAAAAATTACCTTTAATTTTTCCTGAGTTAGATAAAGCTATAAAGAATATTAATAAGTCAGTAGTTGATTATATCATCGATATTAACAAACTTATTTGTAACCATTTAAACATAGAATTTAATATTATAAAATCTTCTACTTTAGATATAGATCCGGAACTTAAAGCTCAGGATAGAATTCTAGCTATATTAAGGGCGTTAAACGCAAATCATTACATAAACCCACCTGGTGGCAGAGATTTATATGATGCTAATATATTTCAACAAAATTCTATAAAATTAGAGTTTTTAAGTGCGTATGAAGGTAATTTTAGAAGCATTTTAGAAAGAATAATTATGGAAGATAAAAATACTATAAGAGAAGAAATTTTTAATAATTGTAATAGTTTAATATTAAATGACTAATTCTAATATTAATTTTAAGCCTGACTATCACCAATTAGTTGAGCATTATGAAAAGTGTTTTAAGCAACATGGGGCAAGTCATAAAGGTGTAGATTGGCCAAATGAACATGATGCATTTAAAAGACTTAGAATTATGCTTGAAATAGTTAAGTTTCATGGAAATCAAAAAGTAAAATTACTTGATCTTGGTTGCGGATATGGAGCGCTTTTTAGTTATCTTAAGTCCCATAATCTATTAGAGAAAATTGATTACCACGGTGTAGATTTATCAAATGAAATGATTTCATATGCGCAAAGTAATTTTGAACCTCAGAATTTTGAAGTTAAAGATGTAATTTCAAATCCCTTTAATGATAATCAGTTTGATTTCGTAATTATGAATGGAGTGTTCACTGAGAAACTCTCCATGACTCAAATTGAGATGCAAGAATTTTTTATAACTTTAATAAAGGAAGCTTCTAAAATTAGTAAATTTGGCTTTGCTTTTAACGTTATGAGTAAACATGTCGATTATGAAAAAGATCATTTATTCCATATTTCTTATGATGAAATAGCAAGCATTTTAAAAAAAGAGCTAAATATAGTAAATAATTACTCATTTAGAGCTGATTATGGATTATATGAATTTACATCTTATGTATATAAAATACCTTACGAAGAAAGAAAATCATGGAACAATATAGAATTTTAAATACAACTGATTTAACACCAGAATTTTTTAATCAATATAAAACCCTTATAAAGGAAAATTTTCGTTATATTTTCACTTCTGAATTAGTAAATAATTATATTGAAACTTTTAATTTAAGTAAATTATCTCAAATTATCCAAAACCAAGGGTTACTTGCTATTTATGAAGAAAATAACTATGTAAATGGCTTAATTTTATGTACTCCCCAGGAAGGTGGCGTAGGTACCATAATATGGTTAGTAGTTAATAATAATTGTCGTCATAAAGGTATTGGCAAAAACCTGTTTACAATGGCAGAAGACCATTATAAAGCAATTAAGTGTCATAAAATTAAACTAACAGCTCCTTCTGAAGAAGTAGTAAATTTTTATAAAAAGATTGGCATGCAAGTTGAAGGGTTTCACCCAAATCATTGGTATAATAAAGATTTTTGGTCCTTAGGAATTGTAATATAAATAAAATAAAGATTAAATGGATATTATTACTTAATTAAACTACTTTCTTTATCAAAATAAATAGGTTTAAGTATTTTATACATTTCTTTTGCTATTATTTCAGACCCTTGAATAGAGTAATGTACGGCATCACCTGAATATACATCATTTTTAAACCCTTCCAAGTGATTAAAAACATGGCTAAGGCTAAAATGGGTAGAAGGTATAGAAAAAGTTGTATAATAATCTTCAAATTGTTTATATATTGGGTTTACATTCAAATAAACATCTATATTTATACCTAATAATCCATAAATAGCTAATGTATAATCGAGTGTTGGTCTATACTCTTTAGCAATAGGAGTTTTTATATTTCTAATATAAAACTTATGTCTTTCAGCAGCTAAAGGATAATATTTTTCTGTTAAAATTGGTTGTAAAAAATGAAAATGCGGCGCTTTAAATTTATTATTGAGCGTTTCTATGAAATCATTATGATGTTTACGAAAATTATTTAATAAACCTTCTGTAAAATTCTGTTCAAATTTAACAGTATTATTTTCATCTATAGACAAATTATATTGATTTTTTTTATTGTTTTTAAATGTATTCATACGCCAGAAGTACGTACTTGTATATGGCATAATTTTAAAACTATAAAATGCTAAGTTTTGCATAATAGAGCTTTTATATTCAGCAGGTTTACTTGCCCCCGCTTGCATATTTTTATTATCATTTAAATACTTAAATAAGTAAATAAGGTATTCATTTACTCCATCTAAACTTATTATTATTGAAGGAGTAATAGAATATTTAGTAAAATAGCTACTTAATGCTTTTATTAATAAGAGATAGCTTTCATTATTATAACCGGGTTGCCCTAAGTTCAATAAAATATAGTTTTTATAATCTGCATCTACATTTTTAAGAAAATGATAAGGCCAATTAATACTTAAAACAGTAGTTGAGCCTCCAAAACTAGTTATTAATTTTTTATTCTTACTTTTTTCAGCAAGAAGTTTAAAAAATTCATCTCTTGAATCAACAGTTTTATAACTTATATTTTTTTCTTTTAAATTATCTTTATACCAATGAGCATTTTTAGCTATATCAGTTTCAAATGCCCATATAGTACCTTGATCATAAAATTCATAACACATCATCTCTAAAAAAACTTTATCAGTTTCGTTACTCATTTTAGAAAAGGCTTTTTTATTTTCAGGGTACATTAAGTCATTAATATTATCTTTTGACAATCTTAAGAAAGTAAAGTAACGATTATTAAATATAGTTTTATCTAATTCAGTTAACTCAAAAAAATTCTTTTGATATAAAAAACCAAAAGTAAATTCTATTAAGAATATAAAAAATAAAGTGGAAGCTGTAGCTAGTATAATATTTTGTAGTATAGGCTTTAATTTACTATTCATTACTATCCTTAATCAAGCTCAAATAAATTCTTATAATCTAAAATTAATTCTTCTGGTTGTTCTTCTTTAATTAAGAAGTAATTACCCACTACTAGCACATCAAGGTTAGAACCCATAAAGCAACGATAAGCATCTTCTGGTGAACAAACAATTGGTTCTCCTCTAACGTTGAAGCTTGTGTTTACGAGTACAGAACAACCGGTGATTTTTTCAAATTCACTGATAAGAGCATGATATCTAGGATTAGTTTCTTTATGTACAGTCTGAATACGAGCTGAATAATCTACATGCGTTACTGCAGGTATGCTTGAACGCGCAACATTTAATTTTTCAATTCCAAATAAAGCTTTTTGATCTTCGGACATTTCAATCCTATGTTTTGAAGCAACATCAGCAACTATTAACATATATGGACTATCGCTATCTAAATCAAACCATTCACTTACTTTTTCTGCTAAGACTGAAGGTGCAAAAGGTCTAAAGGATTCTCTAAACTTAACTTTTAAATTTAAATTCTTTTGCATTTTTGGAGAACGTGGGTCTGCTATAATCGATCTATTACCTAAAGCACGAGGCCCAAACTCCATTCTACCTTGAAACCATCCTATTGCTTTTTCATCTGATAAAGCTTTTGCAGTTTGCTTTATTACTTGTTCATCATTTAATTTAGTATATTTAGCACCAATTCTATTAAAAGTTTCTTCTATTTCTTTTTCTGTAAATTCAGGTCCTAAATAAGAGCCATGCATGGTATCAGATTTACTTGTTAAATTTCTAGACTTGTTCTCTTTAAGATAATAACCACTTAATGCCGCACCTAAAGCACCTCCGGCATCACCTGCCGCAGGTTGAATCCAAATATTTTTAAAAATATTTTGTTTCAAAATTTTACCATTTGCTACGCAATTTAAAGCAACACCACCCGCAAGACATAAATTTTCTATTCCATATTCTTTTCTGGCAAACTTTACCATTTTAGTAACAATTTCTTCGGTTACAACTTGGATAGATGCTCCTATATCCATATGTTTTTGTGTAAGTTCTTCATCTGGATGACGAGGCTTTAAACCAAACAAACCATCAAATTTTTTATTAGTCATAGTTAAGCCAGTACAATAATCAAAATATTCCTGATTTAATCTAAATGACCCATCTTCTTTTAAATCTAGTAAATTATCAAAAATTATGTCGGTATAAATAGGGTTTCCATAAGGAGCTAACCCCATTAATTTATACTCACCAGAATTTACTTTGAAACCCGTATAATATGTAAAGGCCGAATAAAGTAACCCTAAAGAATGCGGAAAATGCATTTCTTTTACAATTTCTAAATTATTCCCTTTACCAATCGATAAGCTTCCTGTTGCCCATTCACCTACACCGTCAATAGTTAAAACAACTGCTTCATTAAACATTGAAGGATAATAAGCGCTTGCTGCATGTGATAAATGATGCTCACTAAAAAATACTTTTTTAGTAAAATCATATTTTTTTTGATTAATTTTATTGAGGTTTTCAGCAATTAAACTTTTTTGAAAAAGTTTTTCTTTTACCCAGACAGGTATAGCTTTAGTGAATGATTTAAACCCTTTTGGAGCAAAAGCAATATAAGTTTCCATTAACCTTTCAAACTTTAGTAAAGGTTTTTCATAAAAATAAATTGCATCAATCTCTTCTAAAGTTGTATTAGCTTGCTTTAAACAAAATTTAACTGCATTAAGTGGAAAAGATTCATCGTGTTTTTTACGTGTAAATCTTTCTTCTTGAGCAGCTGCAATAATTTTTCCATCTTCAATAATTGCTGCTGCACTGTCATGATAAAATGCAGAGATGCCTAAAATTTTCATAATCTAATCAACTAAAAAATTGTATAAATAAATGGTGCTAATGCACTACCTTTAGTTAAGAATAACAATGTACCAAAAAGCAACATTATAGTTAAGATAGGTAATAACCAAAATTTTTTCCTAACTCTCATAAATAAAAACAATTCTTTTAATAGGTCAGTCATTTCTTTTCTCTTCTAAAATTGGTTTTCAAATTTGCTTTTATATTGTTTGTTAACCCAATATGATTTAGAGCTTTTATCAAATTTAAGCCCTAGATTATCTTTTTTGAATAATTTAAAATATAATCCAAAAGGAACGATTACTAAATAATAGATCAAAAATAATATTATTGGGGTAGTAATTTTACTAAGGAGTAAACCAAATTGATACCATATTAAATTAAGTGGTTTTAAAAATTTTGGTGTAAATATAGTTACTATAAAAAAAATAATAGCTAAACTTAAAGTATATAAATTTATTTGTTCAGTTTTATAAAAAATATAACCTGAGATTAATAAGAAAACTCCTGCAAAAGTGTATCCGAAATTTTTTTCCGTTGGTTGCATAGAATAAACTTTTATTTGAATTAAAAACTATCTTTTATGACACCAAGTTAAATTTGTTAAATACTTCTTATTGAAAAACAAAGATAATTACAATATTAGTAAATAAGTAATTTAAAGCTTAAATTAAGGCTATATGGAGAATTTTTTCTAAAATTAGCCTTTCTTTTTTGCCAGTAAAAATGCTCTTAATTATCTTCTTATAATAAGTTGACCTACGCTTTAAAAAGTGTTAATTTTGGCATAATTTTAGACTTAAATATGAGATAAAAAATGAACGAAGTAACTAATCTATCATTTTTAGATAATAAACAAGCTGCTTTAAATTTTTATAATGAAAATGGTTATTTTATTGAGCATAATTTGTTTACTCCTGATGAATGCGATAAACTTATTGAAGCTTCTCAAACCCTTCCTTCTGCTCTCGACAAAACATTTAAGCCATTTATGATGCCACATCGTCTTAACGATATCTTTCTAAAAGCTATGGCTTACCCTAAATTGGTAGATATAATGTCTATTCTTGTTAATGGGGAAGTCAGTGGCCTCCAAACTGAATTCTTTTTCTGCAAACCTGGAACACGAGGATTTTCTCTCCATCAAGATAATTTTTTTGTTGAGGCAGATAAAGAAGTTTTCGCTTCAGCATGGATTGCACTTACAGATGTATATAAAGATAAAGGTAGTTTAATTGCTTACCCTGGTACTCACAAAGAAGACTTGTTGCCTACTAGAAAAATTCAGTTAGAAAAGGATTCAGGCCAAGACCCTAACGCTAATAATGAAGAAGTTATTGTGCCAGAGAATTACTCACCAATGGATGCGATAGTTCCAAAAGGCTCAGTATTTTTTATTCACGGCAATCTTGTACATGGTTCAAATCCTAATATAACAAATGATTTCCGTTATGTTTTACTTTGTACTTATATTAGAAAGGGTGAAAAATTTAGACCTGGTCGTTACGCACAAAGAGCAGAAGTAAATCTTTATAATATTGATACAACTTTTTAATTATCACTTATAAATTTTTCTAGCTTTTTATTTTACACGTTAACCTTGGGTTTAATGCAAATATGATAAATATTGACAAGCAAATTCAATATGTTAATTTGTTTTGAATTTTAAAATCTTATTATAATTGAATTAAAATCATTCTCAATAACCTTTAAATCAAATGGAGTAAGCAGTGTTTTTAGGAACAGAGTTAAACGCTTTAATAAATAATAATTTATTTAAAGAAACCTCAGTATATAAAGAATTTAAAACACTCCCATTAGGTTTCGTGGATATTGGAGCTCGCGGTGGAACTCATGATATTATTGAACCTATTGCGGGCATTACTTCTGTTCTTGGTTTTGAAGCTGATGAAGAAGAATGTAAAAGATTAATGTCATTACCTGAAGTGGTAAATAACTGGTCAGAATTCAAATTAGAACCCATAGCATTATATGATAAAGAAGGGGAAGTTGACTTACATTTACTTTCTGCATCAACTAACCATTCATTACTTAGCCCAAACCCTGTTTTTATAGAACGTTATAACATGGTCAAATGGCACGAAGTTGGAAAATGCACATTAAAAGCAACAACCTTAGATAAAATTTTAGAAAACAACCAAAAAACTAATATAGCTGAATTTATTAAAATTGATACTCAAGGAACCGAATACGAAATATTTCAAGGAAGCCTAAATACTCTTACAAATAAAACTTCAGTAATTATAACTGAAGTTGCCTTTTGTGAGTTATATAAAGGACAAAAACTCTTCTCAGAAGTAGAAATGTTATTAAGAAGCCTTGGCTTTTCCTTTTATGGTTTTATGCCAATTCGAACCCGTGCAAAAAAATTATTAGATAAGAAAGATCATGTATCGATGGAAAGAGCCTTTTATACTGATGCGGTATTTTTTAAAGATCCTCTAGATAAGAAGCTAAACAAACAATTAAATGATAGAGATGTTAAAGTTGTATTTATGGCAGCCTTACTCATAGGTTACTATGATTTCGCTTTAGAACTTGCTAGTTCAACTTGGGCAAAAAATGATAGTAATGAGCAAGCTATAATTAGAAAACTAATTGATGAACTTTCAAGCATTCAACCAGTTACTACTATCGAAGCATTGAATTCTTTAAATGCTCAGGTAAATAAAACTCCTGAATATGCTAACGTATTAGTAGGTAACTTCGTAGATCGCAGACGTAAATTTAATGATTACGATGATATTCTTAATATTTCACCATTACCTAAAACAGTATAAATTCTATTTTTATTTTAAATTAAATCATAATTTGTGAATATTAAGACAACTGATTCTTTTAAGGTTTGAGTTATAGCAAGTCAAACCTTAAAGAAGAAATAGTAAATAATATTAGATATCTGTTTTATATCCAGTTTCGAAAACTTTATTAAGATTATGAGTAAATTCTTCATCGCTGCATGAAGTATAATGGTAAGAAGAAATAATCTTTTTAAAAAACTTTGATGGAAGAATTTGGCCGTTATTTACATAATACAAATTACCTGCATTTAAGGTAATAACAGGTATAGGTTTAATATCATTCTTTGCATCAAAAATTACTACTTTACCCAAAATATCTTTATTTTTATCTTCGACTATTTGAACTTGTCCTTTTTTAGTAGAATTTATTTTTTTCATAATAAATTCTATACATTTTCTAGGCACATAGAATAAAGGCTTAAATTTTTTGTATATAGAACCTAAAAATGGCACTACATAGTAGGGGAAAATTTTATATGCTTTACGTAACCTTAATAATTGTCTTAAATAATAGAAAAATGGTAAAACTTCTTTTGAACTTAACGCCATTAAAGTCCTAAGTTCAAGTAAAGAAAAATATATTCTATGAATAGTGAAATATAATTTAGGAATTTTATAATTAACCTTAGTAATAACCTTATCATTATCAACATCATATAAAACTAGCGTTTTACTTTTCTCATCTTGATAAATTTTATATGAATTAATTTTTGCTTCATGAGCTTTTATATGAAGATATGTTAATCTTGCATAATAGCAATGTAAGGTTTGAGTTTTATGAGAAACATTTCTGCTCCACTCATCATACATTATGGAACTTTTGCATAACGAATTAAATCTGCTTTCTGTTGCATCACCAAATATTTCTAAATCATCTAAAATATTTTCATTTACAGGAATGTCACGCGAAATAGGTGCTTTAATATAAGGACTATAAAATGAACCAATGCCCCTTCCTAAATGGTAGCTAATAGATTGCAAAAATACATCTGATCCCCAGCAATCACCATATCCATTAGTTAAATCCAACCATTTTTTTGTAATGAAACAAAAACTATCCGGCAAATAATTTAATTGGCCAACATTATAATAATTTAAATATCTAGCATGAGAGACTTTTAATCTAAAAATATCATCGTCAAAATATTTATAATATTTTCTTACGACACTATCCCAATCCTTTTTAAATTTTGCTTCATCAGTCATAAGTAAAACAAAATAGGCATTAGGGCTAACATATTTTAGCGTCAATTGATTATTAATCCACATTGTATAGTATCCATACAAACGTGGGGAACTTACCCACTGAGTTTTAAATGGATAATTATCAATTTGTTTCATTATATCTTGATATAAGCTTGCCTGATCCTCGTCGATTTTAATAATAAGCTCAATATTTTTACAATCAGCTGTATTATTTTTTAAGGTTTCAAGAAGGTTTTTTAATTCTGCAGGCCTTCTCGTAGGTACTATTATAGAGATTAAACAATCTTTCATTTTTACTATTATTAAGAATTATAATATTGTTCTATTATTTAAATAATAAAGTATTTCTTTATTATCATTCGAGGATTGTAAAATATTTAAACCCTTATTAGCTCTTGAAATTGCTCTTTCTAAATATAATTCTTCTGCTTTAGTAATTACTTTTATACTCTCTTCCCTATCAACAGGGTTTGTAATTAACTTTTCTGCAATTTCGATAGCAGAATCATATAAATTATATAACATAAATAAAATTATATAATAGTAAGGAAAACTATCATTTTTAATATTAGAAGCATTTAAAATTGGATCTTTTACAAATAATGCATCAGCATGAAATAATCTTTGACGAGATAAGGACTTAGCAGGCTTTGTTCTTCTATGCGATCTAAACATATAATCTGTAAATGTTATAAAACTAAATCCTAATTCACGTAAATAAAGCTCTACTTCTGAAAATAAAGGTATATTTGAATATGAAGGGAAAAAATTAACTTCAGAAATTATTGCACAAACATTGTTTTGAATAAATTCTTTTCCACCTTTAATAATATCTAAATCTGCTCCTTGAGCATCTAATTTTAAAATAAAAAAATCATCTTTAGTAAATTTTTCATTTTTTAATACTGAATCTAAACTCGAAACTGAAATGGTTTCTATATTTTCTACGTCATAACCTACTAAACCATATCTTGAAGTATAATGTGGATGTGGAGAATATAAAGAAGAACACATAGAACTTTTTGTTATATGTAGATCAGCTTGCTTTTCTTCATTGCTTAAAGCAGCATTAAAAAATTTACATGAGTGATAAGCTTGATTTCTATTAATAAGCTTTTCATATTCATTTTTATTAGGTTCAAAGAAAATAACATCTAAGTAATTAGATATAGGCTTAAATTCATCAATGATTTCATCTTTTGCGCCTACATCGATAAATCCTATCGCTTTATTAAGGATAGCCTTCCCCATTGGTGAATCTTCAAAACCAATTTTTTCTAAATCACTTTGATTTAAATTCTGTTTTGTAAGGGTATCTTGCATAAAATATACTCTATTTTAAAAATGCAATATATTTAAGGCTATGAGTTTAGTCAATAAAAAATATTTTAACCTACGCTTGCTAAATTGCGTTTTTAGCAAAATTTAAAAATTTTAAAATTACTACTTCTATATCATTAATATATAAGTGTTAGTTAGCGATTTTACCGTATCACAGCACCCTATTACATTTCAATGAACAATGTTTTTAAAAATAACTTTTAAAATCTCTTTGAAGTTTGCTCGTTTTTAAATAAACTTATTAACCCACATATAAAATTACTAAGTGCTTTATAAGGATGGTAAATATTTTAATAATAATTTTGAGGTAATATGGCAGATTTATTCTTTGAACCGAGTAAACATTTAACTTTAGGTGTAGAAATTGAATTACAACTTATTGATCCTAATAATTTTAATTTATATCCAAAGGCTTTAGAGATCTTAAAATTATGTAATAATGCAGAGAAAATTAAACCTGAGCTTTTTCAAAGTATGTTAGAAATTAATACTGGAATCTGCAATAATGTTCACGAGGTAAAAGAAGATATAAAACAAACTACAAATTTATTATATAATATTTGTAAACAAATAGGCGTAGAATGCGCTACAACTGGCACACACCCTTTTGCTCGTTATGTAGAACGTAAATTATTCCCATCTGAAAGATATAGAAATTCTATTGATAGAAACCAATGGATTGCCAGAAGATTATCTATTTTTGGCTTACACGTTCACATCGGGATGAAATCAGGAGAAGAATGTATTAAATTTATGAATTTATTCCAGAAATTTTTACCTCATTTAATTACTATTTCTGCAAGTTCTCCCTTTTGGCAAGCCAAAGATACCGGTTTAAGTTCTTCTAGACTTAGTATTTTTGAAGCTTCACCAACCAGCGGTCATTGCCAATGGATGTATGATTGGAATGATTTATCAGAACAAGTAAATGCCCTTATAAATTGCGGTGCAATCAAATCAACAAAAGATTTATGGTGGGATTTAAGACCAAGCCCAGATTTCGGCACGCTAGAAATAAGAGTATGTGATGGAATAGCCACCTTAAATGAATTGCTAGCTATTGTTGCTTTTATCCATACTTTAGCACATTGGTATGAAAACTTATCAAATGCACAAAGAAAAGATCTTGGTTTATTAGAATACATCCCATTATGGCTTATTAGAGAAAACAAATGGCGTGCTATGCGTTATGGTTTTGAAATGGATTTAATTAAGAACAATTCCGGTGAGACTATTCCTATAAGAAAAGATTTTATAAATATAATTAATCAGTTAAATGAAGTATCGGAAAAATTAGGTTATCAAGAATATTTTACTTACTTATTTACTATACTAAAACATGGTAATAGTGCTACAAGACAGAAAAAATATTTTAATAAACATAAAAGTTTTAAAAAAGTAGCAGAATTTAATGTTAAGGAATTTAAGCAAAGCTTTATCGGTTGAAATAATTAATATTTTAATTATAAATATATATGGAATTAAAATGATTCCGTATAAATAGACTTATTATTTGATAAAAATTTTTCATAAGGATAATTCAGATGTTTAATATTATTAAATTACAGCATTTTTTAACGCATTTAACCTTAATTTTCTTTTCTATATTTTTTAACGCCTTATCAGATAATTATATTTATATGTATTATGAAAATGAATTTGTCCCAACTAATTGGGAAAATCTTTCAAGTGATTATAACCATTGTCACAATGGCAACTCTCAATCTCCAATAAACATAACCCCTTCTTTAAATAAAATTAAAAATCTGAAATATTTTTATTCATCTTTAAAGCCAGAGCAAATTGTTGATAATAAAGGTACAGCTTTAAAACTGAAACAAAACAATCAAAATTATATTTTAATTAATGATAAAAAATATAATTTAGTTCAATTTCATTTTCATAATTTAAGTGAACATACCCTTAATAGTAAAAAATATGATATGGAATTACATCTGGTACATCAAAATGAAGACGACACTCTTGCAGTAATTGGAATTTTAATTAAAGAAGGAAAGTCACATTCGGAAATTAAAAAACTATTAAACTATCATCCCGATAAAAATATTCCAGAAAATTCAACAAATATAAACTTAGGTAGATTATTGCCTAATAATAGTAATATTTATAACTATGTAGGCTCTTTAACAACCCCTCCTTGTACTGAAGGAGTAAATTGGTTAGTTATGGATAAACCAATTGAAGCTTCAATTGACGAAATTACTGCTTTAAGGAATTTAATTAAATTTAACTCTAGACCTATACAAAATTTTAAAATTGCTAGTTAAGTAGTAAAAGAGATAAGTTTATAAACTTATCTCCAATTCTATCACCTTTTTAACAAGTTCATGTTCTAATTCATCAAATCTCTTCTCTAAAACACCTAGTAAATCTTGATCTTTGTTTAGTTTTTGACAATAAAATTCTTTTAAAGTCTTTAAAGCAGAGCGATCTACAATTACATGTTTATCTTGTATCAAACCTATGAATCTTTCCATATGTTTAATAATATTCTCCTTATTATTTGCCTCTAAATCTTTAAATTTTATTTTAGTAAAATTCACCCTTTTATTAAACCAAGCACCCCTTATACAATTTAAATCTAACGTAACATTTACAAGCTCCACATTAAATTTGAAGGAAGATAGAGAAAATTTAGTTAAATCTAAATTACAAATATATTTATAATTAATATAGTTTCTTATATATAAACTATCACTAAAAGAAGTGCAATTTTTCTCAATAAATTTATCTACTTCATCGACAAAATCTTTTAAATTATCTATCTCAGCATTTTGTATAATTTTATTTATATGATTATAAGCTGTCGCTAATTGAACTTCTTGTCTTGTAAAATAGCTTAAATATAAATTATAAATAATTGTTTGAATTGCATATATAATATTTTTAATTAATCTTATCTTCCCAATATTATTACACGTAAATACTATAGTTTTTAAATATCCAATAAATGAGTAACTAAATTTATTTTCAATAAAATCAAACAAATTATTTTGACATTTTTCATTATTAAAAACTTTATCTATTAAAGCGTTTAATTCTTCTTCTCTTATATATGGTACATTTTTCTTTAATACATTTTTTAAATGGGACATTAATGTAGTATCATTTTTAACAGATAACAAAAGACTCTCAACCGCTTTTCTATTACTCTTAATTAAATGCTGAATTAATTTAAAGTTAGTTTTAGGTTTCTCTATGAATTTTAATATATCGTCTAAATTTAAAACCTTATTTTCATCATAAATATTATTTAAAACGCTGCTTAAAAGTTTAATTGAATAAACACTTAAACTTGAAATAATATTTTGACTTGATAAAAAATTTTTTAAAGAATAAGGTACGCCATAAGATAAAGTAAGCTTTTCTTTTATAATTTCTTCAATAAATACTGATATTTCTTGACTATTTTGATTTAAAAAACTATTAATTTCTAATATTATTTCTTTTTCAAACTCATTGCTTTTACTAGTATTTTTTAAAATTTTATCTAAATTTATTACAATATTTTTTATTAAACTGAACCTTACTTTTTCTTTGTTTATTTTTTTAGACGCTTCAATGTTTTGTTTACTAGAACTAGATAATAAAATTAAATCTTCAAAATCACTTATGATTTGCCTTATAAATTTATGATTATTAGATAAAAGATTTTTCTGTCCAAGCTTATTAGCGATCCCTAATAATAAATGTAACATATTTTTGGTTAAAGAATGATGTTGAGTCGGATGGTTAGTATTTTCCCTAACGGCATTTTCTATTTCAAAATCAATTCTACTATGAAATAAAGAATAAATATGAAGACCTTTAAGCATGGTGATATCAATTAAATCAAAGCACTTACATTCAATTAATTTATCAAATATCTTTAAAATTGGTTTATCGCTTAAATTTCCTTGCGCGATATTATTTAATTCCTTTAATAAAAAAGAGAGATTTTCTTTATTACCTGCGAGTTTAGGTAATGAATTTAAAAGAGAAATTTTAAGATCTCCAAGTTCTTTAGTTAATTTATAATTGGGAACTATATATTCAAATAAAAATTCTATAGTGCTACTTAAAATATTTTCACTTAAAATTATATTTAAGGTATCAACCTCTAAATTGGCGAAAGCATTACAAAGTTGAGGTATTGTTTCCTTAATTTTATTATTTACAAATTTATTTTTTTCATAAAATTCTTCTAATTGTAAACCTGACTTTTCGATATATGGCATCTGTATTAAATAAGCGAGAGGTTTTAAAACCATCCTTATACTGTAATTAAATTTTATATTTAAATTTTGATCAGATAATTTATTGAAAAACTGCTCTAAAGCCTCAAAAAGATTATCATTTATTAATGTTTTTAAGCTTAACTCAGCTTTAAAAATATTACTTACAGGCAAAAATTTAATTATTTTATGACTTATATAGCCTGCAATATTATGCTGTCGACAAAATGATACTAAATTTTTAAATACGTAAGCGTTATTACTATCAAGGACCTTATCTAAATTTAAAGAGATTTCATCCAAAAGCTTGGCTATAAAAGCTTTTTCAGCATTTTTTT
Organism: Sphingobacteriia bacterium; assembly: GCA_017304685.1. Classification (NCBI taxonomy): domain Bacteria; kingdom Pseudomonadati; phylum Bacteroidota; class Sphingobacteriia; species Sphingobacteriia bacterium. Next base: position 138,925 of record JAFKLR010000004.1, read on the forward strand.
TATCAAGTTTGTTTTCTTTTTCAGCATTTTTTATAATAATTTTATAAAGAAACCTTTTAATTTCATCTTCGCTCTTATTTACCACTAAATCAAATATATTAAAAATATTATCAATATTTAATCTATTTAACTTACTTCCTTCTAAACCCTTTAGAATTAGTTTAGTTTTACTAGAAAATTTATAAGCCTTTAGAAATTTTACAGCACCTTCAATTTCATTTAAAATTCCACTTATTAACCATTTATTTTCTGGCGTAATAAGTTTTTTTATAATTTGATCTTCAACCGCTATTAAACGAGCAAATTTATTTGCTAATTTTAACTTTTCTTCTTTAGCAGTTAATTTTCCTGTGAGTTGTTTAAAAATAGGAATAATGGGTAAAAATTTAGCAACAATTTCTTCTTCTTTAAATATTTCCAAGCAATTTCTACCTAACTGAATTCCTTGGGCAGTAACAAAAAACAAATTACCGAAATTCTCTACTTGATTATTTAATATAGTATAATCTTTTTGATTTAATACTTTTATATAAACTGCGAGTTTATTTAATAATAAAGCAAAATCACTATGAAAAATATTATGTTTTAGTAGACTGGTTTTAGTTAATATTTGAAAAACAGCATTAAAGTTTTCATTGAATATTTTATCAGCGCTAAACTTTGTTATTAAATTATTTACCCCTAAAGCTATGTTTTTAGCTAATATTTCTTTTTCAACACCTTTACATTTTTTTAAAGCGCCAAAAAATCCTTCTATAATATTATTAATCTTGTTATCTATTATTTCTTTTATATCATTATATATTCGCTCTCTTTGAGCGCTATATGTTGCGTAAAGCTTCTTCTCTGAGGGTTCAATAACAATATTTTTAGTAATTAAAGAAGCCAAAACTGCGCTTAATACTTCCTTATTATTAATTATTACTTCTTCTAATTTAGGAGTAACTTGTATTAGCAAATTTATAAACTTTTCCTCCGTAAAAAGTAAATAAATAGATTCTCTTGTCGCTTTATTACTAATTATTGGTAGTAATTTATTTTTTATAGCACTAAATCCAATATTTAGTCCCATATTTAGATTGGTAGGATTAATCATCTTAAGAGCTGCTTTTCTTTCTCCATTCATAAGAGAATTAGCAAAGTTAAAGTGATTAAATTCAATTTTTTTAATTTTAAATAAGCTATCAATAAAAATATTTACAAAATTATTATTGAACTTAATGTATTCTTCTTTTTGATCTCCTACTAAATCAAAATACCTTTGAACTTCTACTTTTAGGGATTCAATTATTGTTTCTAATAATTCATTGTCATAATTTATTTTATACTTTTCAATATAGCTTTCTATATGTTTAAATTGTTGATCAGCTAGAAAAGGGAAAAATACTTTTAATTCATCAATTGAAATATTTTTTTTTAACTGGGATAAATTTACTAAACCTGAATCTTTAAGTAGTTTTAGGTAAAATTCTCCGCAAAATTCTTTTAAACTTGATTTATTTTCTTTAATAAAAATACTAGTTATAACTTCATCGATATGATTATATATTTGGTCGATATTTTCAAAAGGTTCTATAATTCTTGTGGGCAAATTATTTATAATTAATTTATCTTCCACTCCTATTTCTTTAAGTTCTTTTAGAAGTAGTTGGATTCTAAACTTATTTTCTTCAAAAATTAACTCGCTAATTTCCCATTTATCTTTTAAAGGTTTTTTATTTTTCTTAAGATTAGATTCTACTGTATTCAGATGATCATTTAATTCACTTTTAGATCTTTCAATTTCTTCCTTGAAAGTTAAATCTACATTGCCTTTCAAAAAAACCCCCTTATATTTAATTGCCTTAAACATATTAAGAGCGTTTTAATAAATTGCAATGAAAGTTTATTATTTAATAATTATTTTAATAATATGTCACGCGCTTGATTAATTTTTTGAGCGAAATATTCAGACCCATCTGCTTTATCTGGATGATATTTAGTTATTAGCTTTACATGTGCTGCTTTAATTTCTTTTTCTGAAGCCCCCTCTTTTAGCCCTAAAATTTTCAATGCCTCTTCCTTAGTTATCCCTTGTTGAGTTTTATTAGGAAAATGTTCATGCTGCCAATTTTTATACATATTTTCATAGTGTTTGAAAAAATTCATATCGTGAAAATGAAAATCTGTATTTTTTTTAGAATAAAGCACTGATATAGCAAATATTAAACACATAATTATAATTAAAAAAGCTATTCCGAATTTTAGAAAAAAAATAGAAACTATCAGTGCCAATATTGCGGTTTTATATTGGTAAGGTATTTTATCTTTATTAGTAATATATATTATTGCTAATAATCCAATTATAATTATGCTTGTAAACATTAAATCTAAGCCAATTCTTCTTGTTCAATTTCATTAACATGTCGTGAGGCAAGCAGATTTGAATTATTAAGAGCTTCATTTACTTTTTTCAAGTTTAAATTTTTTAAAAAAGCTCTTAATTCTTGTCTTGCAGCAATATGAGACATTGTCATACTAATATTTTGCGCCGCTAGGTCAAGTAAAGTCAAGCCTTGCAAAAATAATTCTCTAAAAATCACCCTTTCAGAAAAACCTGGGATATGTTTAAATCCAACTCTTGCAGATAGTTTATTAAGAACTTCTGTCATATTTCTTTTATTTTTAGCATCAATATTACTTAAACGATTTCTAAGTACTATCCACTCGATAGATTCTTGAGCAACACTTGCCCTACGCATTTTTTGTCCCCAAACCATTTCACTATAATGAGTTGGTCGTTCTATCGATAAATTATCAGGATTAACCTTAGCTAAAACATCTAAATCAATAAAGCTATCATTAATTGGGGTTACAATTACATCTGCATGTGAATGCGCTAGTGTTGAAAGATATGTATTATTTCCTGGTGTATCAATTACTATAAAATCACATTCTTCACTTGCTTTATTAAGTGCCTCTAAAAATAATCTCTCTTCTTCTTTATGCCTTGCATCTTGATTTTCATCATTTACCGGTGGAATTAAAAAATGATTTGGCATTAACAAACTATTAGTTTTTTTATTAGTATATTCTCGATTTTCTATATAACGAGTTAAGCTTTTTTGTCTAGAATCGACGTCTATACTTGCAACTTTAAACCCTAAGCTCAATAAGCTTGCAATAGTATGCATAGCAGTAGTAGTTTTACCTGCTCCACCTTTTTCATTACCAATTACGATTACAATATTTTTTTTGCTATCAAGATTATTGGAATTACCAAATTTCATAAACTTTGCCTGTAAAAATTTTAACTCACATATTACTCTTATTAGAAAAGCGAGTAATGTTAGATGTCAATTAAAATGTAATTTTTGAATAAACAAAAAAGACTGTATTGATTTTTTAAGTATTGGAAAATACTCTATTAATATTAGCAGAATTAAAAGAAAAAAGTAAAATATATGTATGAATCAAATATTATTAAAATAAACCCGGAAATCAGCAGTAAAGCACATATTAATCAGGAAGAATATTTAAGATTATATAATTCTTCAATTGACGACCCTGAAAAATTTTGGATTGAACAAGCCAAAAATATAACTTGGTTTAAAGAACCTACGAAAATAAAAAATGTTTCTTTTAATAGCGATGACTTAGATATTAAATGGTTTGAAGATGGTATTTTAAATACATGTTATAATGCAATTGACCGCCACTTACCAGAAAAGGCAGAAAAAACAGCTTTTATTTGGCAAGGCGACGAACCTAATCAAACAAAATCTATTACATATCAAGAATTATTTAATAAAGTAAATGAATTTTCCCTGGTACTAAAAAGCCTAGGAGTTAAAAAAGGCGATATAGTAATCATATATTTGCCCATGATTTTTGAAGCAATCTATGCAATGCTTGCATGTAGTAGAATTGGTGCCGTTCATTCAGTAGTTTTTGCAGGCTTTTCATCTAATTCATTACGTGATCGAATAATTGATACTAAAGCTAAAATAATAATAACTTCAAATGGCGGTAAAAGAGGTGGTAAGGAAATTCTATTAAAAGCCAATGTCGATTCAGCAGTTCATGAATGTAAAACTATTGAAAAGGTATTAGTTATACCTTATTTAAATTTAGAAACAACTAAATTACCCCACGACATTTTATTTAATGAAGTTAGCATAAATTCTAACGAAATTTGCCGACCTGAGCCAATGAATGCTGAAGATCCTTTATTTATACTTTACACTTCGGGATCAACAAATAAACCTAAGGGTATAGTACATACTACTGGTGGCTATTTAGTTTACGCTTCACTTACTCATAAATATATTTTTGATTGTAAGGATGATGATATCTATTGGTGTACTGCTGATATCGGCTGGGTGACTGGACATTCATATGTGGTGTATGGCCCTTTATGTAATGGAACAACAAGTGTAATCTATGAAGGCATACCTTCCTACCCTAATTTTTCTCGTATGTGGGAAATAGTTGATAAATATAAAGTTAATATTTTATATACCGCACCTACTCTAATTAGAACATTAATGCGCGAAGGAGAAAAATTCATAACATCTTCTTCTAGGAAAAGTTTAAGAGTGCTAGGTTCTGTAGGTGAGCCAATAAATCCAGAAGCTTGGATGTGGTTTTATAAAACTGTCGGAGAAGAAAAATGCCCTATAGTTGACACGTGGTGGCAAACTGAGACAGGCGGAATATTAATAACCCCACTTATTGGAGCTACCAATTTAAAGCCTGGTTCGGCAACAAAACCATTTTTTGGTATTACTCCTGTAATAATTGATAAGGACGGTAAAGAAGTTATTGGTGAAGGTGAGGGTAATTTATGTATTAAAGATTCGTGGCCTGGTCAAGCTCGTTCAATTTTAGGTGACCATAAAAGGTTTTATGAAACTTATTTTGCACCATTTAAAGGTTATTATTTTTCAGGCGATGGAGCAAAAAGAGATAAAGATGGTTATTATTGGATTACAGGAAGAGTAGACGATGTAATTAATGTTTCGGGTCATAGAATTGGTACAGCGGAACTTGAAAGCTCTTTAGTAGCTCACTCTAATGTTGCTGAAGCTGCGGCAGTAGGATTCCCGCATGATATAAAAGGCCAAGGAATATATATTTACGTTGTTCTAAAACAAGGAATTAAAGCCACAATTGATACTGAAGAAGAACTTAAAAATTGGGTACGAAAAATTATAGGCCCAATAGCGACTCCTGACTTTATTCAAATATGTACTGATCTTCCTAAAACACGTTCTGGCAAAATTATGCGTAGAATTTTACGTAAAATTGCTGAAGGTGAATTTGAAAGTATTGGAGATACAAGCACCCTTGCCGACCCGAAAGTAGTGGAAGAGATTATTAAAGGCAGAAAGTCTTATTTTTCAAATAATTCTATAAATTAAGTAAATAAATTAATTATTGCTTGACATATTATTAATATTAATGTAATATTTCCTAAAATTAATGGAGATATTTATGATTATTAAGAAAGTTGTGGCATTAGTAACAGGAACCATCACTAGTGGGATTGGTGGCCTTTATAGTGTATTTGAAGTATTTAATAAAGAGGGTAGCTTATTTAATATTTTTAACTGGTTTAAAAAGAAACCTTTATTAATATCTTTGGATAAATGGAGTCATTTACCTGTAAACCCTAATGTAATAAAAAACTGTAATATTAAAAATATAGAAACCATTCAAGATAAAAGAAACAACCAAACATTAGAAACATTTCTAAACAACTTCAAATCTTTTATTGATAACCCCTTTTCTTTAAAAGATCTAAGCAATGAAGCTAATAGAGAGAAACTTGCTATACTTATTAGTGATATAGAATTTTGGGATAAAGTGTTATTCAATTTAAATGGTAAAAATGGCAGCTATATAAATAATAAATTAAACACCCTAGTTTCAAAACTTAAAGATAGAAGTTTAAAACCATCGGATGTACTAAAGTATGAAGAGGAGCTTTTGTTAACAAGCAATGTAAGATTGATAGATATTTTAGAGAATAACGGCAAACTGCGTTATAAACTTTTTGATAATAATTATCTAATATCGCTACAAGAGAAATTTAACACTTTTTCTGAAAGATTAAATTCTATTAATGCTAAAATTGAAGCACCCAAAACTTCTGTTAAAAAATCTGTCAGAAGTACTGTTTGTCAAAACCCGACTTTAAGTATAAGTGCGAAATTATAATAAAATCATTTAAAGTTCTAAAGGTTTTAAGTGAGGGTAATAGTCATTATTTACCCTCACTTTTTCATATAAGAACCATTAATTAACCTATCCTTGCTTAACGCATTATAAACCTTTATAATTTTATCTCCACTTTGTCAAAGTAAGGAGAATTATTATGTCTAAAATTCAAGATGTTTTATTTTTAAATGAAATGAATAAAACTATCGAATTATTTGCAAACAAATCAAATAATCCTAGCGAATATAAAACTAAAATTAGCGAAATGCTTTCACAACTTTGCACTAATCAAAGTATTTCTAATAATATAAACGATGAAAAATTAAAGACTTTATATGTTGATTTACAAGCTTGTTTTGAATCAACACTTTCAAGATTAGTTGAACAAAAATATATTACTGAAGCAGTATGCGTTATTCATGAAATAACGTTCCTTCCCCAATTTTAGCGGGGCCCGATAAAAACCTTTTAGATATTACATTTGCTGTAGAAGATGTTGCAAAAACACCAGAAAGAATTGCAATGGTAACTAAAAGAGCAAATATTTTATATGAAATGCTTAATAAAGGAAAACTAAGACTCCTTTGTGCATATTCGCAAAAAACATATGCTGAAGCACAAAACATTAGTAATGCACAAAGAGAAAATTACACTAATGCTCAAAAAAACTTTCCAAATCATTTAATTGATAATGCATTAAATATTGATGCAATTCCAGATAATCTTTCTGGTGCTACATACCTTTATAAAAACAATGAAGAAAAAATTTTTGGTTTTAATATAAATGCATTCCAAGTAAGTAACCCTAAACAGCCTAAAGAATGGTCAATAAACTTCGGTTCTATTGAACAAAGTGTATTTATGCAAGTAAATATGGTAACAGCTCGAATGAATCAAATAAGTGAATTTTTATCTAACTATAATATTAATATTGGTGATGAATTACATAACAGTAGAAAATTTATAAACCAAGCTTATGAAGCTAAAGAAAAACCATTTCAATTAAGTTAAAATAATAGGTGTAGCTTTCAATGCTACACCTAAATATAATTACATATGTATGACTCTTCCAAATGCATCAAGAACTGCTTCATGCATCATTTCTGACATTGTTGGATGTGGGAAAATTGTATTAATTAAATCTTCTTCAGTTAGTTCACCAGATTTTGCAATTACATAACCTTGAATCATTTCAGTTACTTCAGCACCTACCATGTGAGCACCAATTAATTCTCCTGTTTTAGCATCAAAAATAGTTTTAATTAATCCTTCTGCTTCACCCATCGCAATTGCTTTACCATTACCCATGAAAGGAAACTTACCAACTTTAATGTTAAGGCCAGCCTCTTTAGCTTTTTCTTCAGTTAAACCAACACTTGCAATTTGTGGACGTGAATAAGTACATCCTGGAATATTATTTTTAACCATCTTATGTGGATGTTTACCGGCAATTTTTTCTGCCGCAATAATTCCTTCATGACTTGCTTTATGCGCAAGCCAAGGAGCACCGGTAACATCACCTATTGCATAAATACCTGGCTCATCTGTTTCCATATAATCGTTTGCTACAATTTGCCCACGATCTAATTTTATTTTAGTTGATTCTAAACCTAAGTTTTCAGTATTTGCTTGAATACCGACAGCCATAATTATTCTTTCAACTGTAAGTTTTTCTTCTTTTCCATCTTTTTCAAAAGTAACAGTTACGTCTTCTGCATTTTTAGTAACCGATTTTAAATTTGTTTTAGTGTGAATTTTAATGCCTTGTTTCTCAAATGACTTTTTAGCGAAATCTGCTATATCTTTATCTTCATTAATTAGAATTCTTTCAGCTACTTCTATTAAATTTACATCAGCACCCATAGTTTTATAAAAACTTGCAAATTCAACACCAATTGCTCCACTTCCTACAACGAGTAATGATTTTGGCATAGTTTCAGGAACCATTGCTTCTTTATATGTCCAAATAAATTTATTATCAGGTTCAAATCCTGGAATTACTTTTGCTCTAGCTCCAGTTGCAATTAAAATGTTTTTTGCTTGTACTTCGTCAACAACGACACCATCTTTGGTAACTTCAATTTTTTTACCAGGTTTAATTTTTCCAAAGCCATCAATTACAGTAACTTTATTTTTCTTAAGTAAGCCTTTAATACCGCCTGAAAGTTGGCCTGAAACATCTCTTGATCTTTGAACAATTTTTTTGATATCAAAACTAATATTTTCAGCTTTTAAACCAAAGCTATCTAAGTTTTCTAATAGATGATAAATTTCAGATACTCTAAGTAATGCTTTAGTTGGAATACAACCCCAATTTAAACAAATTCCACCTAAATGGTTTGCTTCAACTACGCATGTTTTTAAACCTAATTGAGCTGCTCTAATTGCTGCTACATAACCACCAGGTCCTGCTCCTAGCACTACTAAATCGAAACTATCTTTCATATTTTACTCCCAAGTAATTTTTATGTATTAGATAATTATATACAATCTTATAGAATTATAAATATTTTAAATAAAAATACAATTAAAGTGGCCTTTAATTGTATTTTTATTTTATTTTTAAAACCTAAAATTAATTATTCAATTAACATTAGAACTGGATTTTCAATATATTTCTTAAAACTTGCTAAGAAGTTTGCACCTACAGCTCCATCAACAACTCTATGGTCAGAAGAAAGTGTAACTTCCATCGTATTTGCAATTGTAATATTTCCATTTTTAACAACTGGTTTCTCTTGGCTTGCACCAATAGCTAAAATACAACTTTGTGGTGGGTTAATAATTGCTTTAAAGTTTTTAATACCAAACATTCCTAAATTTGAAATACTAAAGCCACCACCTTGGAATTCTTCAGGAGATAATTTATTTTGTCTAGCACGTGCTGCTAAGTCTTTCATTTCATTTGAAATAGTAATTACATTTTTCTGATCAGCATTACGAATGATTGGAGTAATAAGCCCACCGTCAATTGCAACTGCAATAGATATATCAACGTTATTAAATCTCAATACTGCTTCATCAGTCCACATCGCATTTGCATCAGGAACTTCTCTTAATGCTAAAGCAACAGCTTTAATAACAAGATCATTTACTGAAAGTTTATAAGCAGGTTTATCTTTATCAGTCGCTGAATTTAAATCTTGTCTCATACTTAATAATTTATCAATTTCACATTCAATTGATAAATAGAAATGAGGAATAGTTTGTTTTGATTCGCAAAGTCTTTTCGCAATAACTTTACGCATATTATTATTCGGTACTTTAGTAAATTCTTCTGGGTTACGAGCAACAACACCTGATGAAAAACCAGAAGATGATTTTGTAGACCCACCTTTATTCTTCGCATTTAGAACGTCATCTTTAATAACCCTGCCACGTGGTCCACTTCCTTGAACTTTACTTAAATCAATGCTTTCTTGTGAGGCAATTCTTTTAGCAAGAGGAGACGCAGCAACTCTGCCATTATTATTTGAGGTTAAAACAGAAGATGATGTATGAACTGTTTTAGCTTCAACTACCACTTCTTTTTTCTCTGGAGTTGCATTTTGATTAGCAGCAGGTTTTGGGGTGAAATTAGTAAGAGCTCCACTATCTTCACCTTCTTCTAAAACAAGCGCAATCAGTTCATTAACTTTTACATTTTCTGTACCGGCAGGAATAAGTATTTTGCCTAAAATTCCTTCATCAACCGCTTCAACTTCCATTGTAGCTTTATCGGTTTCAATTTCAGCTATAATTTCACCTGCTTTAATTTTATCACCTTCTTTTTTTAACCATTTAGCTAAATTTCCTTCAGTCATAGTAGGAGAAAGAGCAGGCATTAGAATTTGAATTGGCATAAATTATTCCTCGAGTACTTATAGTTTAAAACTTTTTATAACAAACATTTTTAACTGCATCAATAATATCAGCTACTTGTGGTAAAGCCATTTTTTCTAAATTAGCAGCATATGGAAGAGGTACATCTTTACCTGCAACTCTTACAACAGGCGCATCTAAATCATCAAAAGCTTCTTCCATTGCTATTGCTGCAATTTCTGAACCAATACCTGCAAAGGGCCATCCTTCTTCAACTGAAACTATCCTGTTTGTTTTCTTAAGTGAACTTAAAATTGTTTCTTTGTCAAGCGGCCTAATAGTTCTAAGGTCAATTACCTCAGCATTTATACCTTCTTTTGCAAGTTCTTCAGCTGCTGCTAGTGCATGTTTTACCATTAAAGAAAAAGCAGTAATAGTCACATCACTACCTTCACGTAAAACGGCAGCTTTTCCAATTGGTACTAAATAATCAGCATCATCTGGCACTTCAAAACTTTGGCCATATAAAATTTCATTTTCTAAAAATATTACTGGGTTTGGATCTCTAATCGCAGATTTAAGTAATCCCTTTGCATCAGCTGCACTATAAGGTGCTATTACTTTTAAACCAGGAACATGTCCATACCAACTTGCATAACATTGTGAATGTTGCGCTGCAACTCTTGAAGCGGCGCCATTTGGTCCTCTAAATACTATTGGACATCTAACTTGTCCACCAGACATATAATTTGTTTTAGCAGCTGAATTTATAATTTGATCAATTGCCTGCATAGCAAAATTAAATGTCATAAATTCAACAATAGGTTTTAAACCAACAAAAGCGGCTCCAACTGCAACACCTGCAAAACCATGTTCTGTAATTGGTGTATCAACTACTCTTTTTGGTCCAAATTCCTGTAGTAACCCTTGAGTAACTTTATAAGCACCTTGATATTCTGCAACTTCTTCACCCATTACTAAAACATTAGGATCCTTTTTCATTTCCTCAAGCATCGCATCACGTAATGCTTCTCTTACTGTAATCACTGCCATAAGCTTTTCTCTTTATTAGTTTTCATTATAAATATCAGTATATAATTCACTTGGATCTGGTTCACTACTATTTTGAGCAAAATCCACACATTCCTGAACAATTGATTTAATATCTTTTTCAAGAGTTTTAAAATCATCTTCGCTTAATTTAAATTCTTGCATGATATAAGTTTTTAAATTTGTGATCGGATCTTTTTCTTCCTTAAATTTTTCTACTTCTTCTTTCGAGCGATATTTTGCAGGATCAGACATTGAGTGACCACGATATCTATAAGTTTTCATTTCTAATATCATTGGCCCTTTTCCGCTTCTGATATATTCAACTGCTTCACTTGCAGCTTCCCAAACTTTTACCACATCCATACCATCAACTTGCTTTCCTGGTATTCCAAATGCTTCACCGCGTTTATAAAAATCAGGAGACGCTGTAGAACGCTGAACCGAAGTACCCATGGCGTATTGATTGTTTTCAATAACAAAAATTACCGGTAATTTCCAAAGTGCTGCCATATTATATGATTCGTAAACCTGCCCTTGATGCGCGGCCCCATCACCATAATAAGTAACGCATAAATTATTATTTTCTTTATACTTATTAGCAAAGGCTATACCTGTTCCAAGTGGCACCTGAGCTGCGACGATTCCATGACCGCCATAGAAATTTTTAGGGATATCAAACATATGCATTGATCCACCCTTACCTTTTGAACAACCAGTTGCTTTACCTAATAACTCAGCCATAACATTTTTAGGATCCATACCACATGCAAGCATATGACCATGATCTCTATAACTTGTTATGATTTGATCGTCTTTAGTTAAAGCTCCTTGAATACCTACAACTACGGCTTCTTGACCAATATATAAATGACAAAAACCACCTATTAAACCCATACCATATAACTGACCTGCTTTCTCTTCAAATCGACGAATTAGTAGCATGTCCTTATAAAAAGCAATTAATTTATCTTTAGAAAGCGTGCCCATTGTTATCCTTCATTACAAAATGATTTGATTATTATGATTAATTTATTACGATTATACAGTAACATAACTAGAGATACTACCATGTTTTCTAAATTATACAAGAAATTTACTTTTACGAATGCTTATACTTTAGCTGAAATGTCTATTGTAATGTTAATAATTAGTTTACTTGCTGTAGGTATAACTTTAGGAAATAGGTTTTATGAACAAGCTAAAATACAAAGAGTTGCTAGAGATTTAATAACCTATAGAGCAGCGGTAATAAATTTTAAAAATAAATACGCGGCTCTTCCAGGGGATATGTCAAATGCTTCTGATATAATTTCAGGATGCACTGCTACTTGTAATGGAGATGGTAACGAAAGAATTGATACTGACAATGAAACTTTTAGAGTTTGGCAGCAACTTTCATTAGCCGGGTTTATAACTAAAGAATATATTGGAACAAATACAAATGACATTCTTCCAAAAAGTACTATTGATGGTGGATATTTTGCGGTAAGAACTGCTAATATTTCAGGTTTAACTAAAACATTTGTAGAATTTGGAGGTATGTCATCTCAAACACGTGGATATGCAGATGTAAGTATTATTGACCCAACCAATGCTTTATTTATAGATACAAAACTTGATGATGGAGTAGCAGACCAAGGGTTAGTTCTTGGCTTAACTGGTCTTGCTCCTGGCACTTTTGCTGCACTTCCTGCTAACTCTTGTTCTAATTCCGCGCTTTCAAACGCTGATCATTATAACACAAGTAATAATGGTCAAATTGTTTGTAAAATGATTTATATAATAGAATAATTTTTAGAGTTAACTATGTTAAAAAAATTACTTGATGACAATTTATTTTTTAATGAAAACTTGCTTCAAGATGGAATTAAATTAATTGAAGCGGGTGAAGACGTTAATACAGTTAGTAAACATGGCGATACTTTAATTTTTAAAGCAATATCTTTAAATAATTTGAAAGCTGTAGAGTTTTTAATTAAAAAAGGGATAGATCTCAAATTTCTTAATGCGAAAGATCAAACGCTCCTACATTATGCATGTCATAGATCCTCTACAGATATTGTAAACTTATTGTTAATAAAAGGAGCAGATCCTTTTTTACAAAATTCTAAAGGCGAACTGCCAATAATTTTAGCTTTAAGTAATAATAAATTTGAAAATGCCAAAATTTAATTTGCATTTGATATTTTTATAAATGAGTTAGATTATAAAAAATTTATTGTAAAGTTAATGAGCGAATATAATTGTATATTTGGCAATAATGGACTTGCCTATATAACTGTATTTAAATTTGGTTTATTAGATAATAATAAAAAAAGTTTAGAAGAATTTTATCAAGAACTTATTAAATTAATACCCCCTACTTGGGAACAGTTAAAGAATAATAAATCAGTAAAAACTATTACCAGTGAAGAAGGTTTTAGAACAAATTATGATCAAAAAACTCTTATAATCGCTGAAGAGAAATTAAAAATTTCTGGGATTAAACTTTAGTTATTCTATTATTTCAATCTTTAAAACTTTACATATACTTTTAGCTTTAACTAGAGTTTCCTCATATTCATCGTAGGGATTAGAATCAATCGTAATTCCTCCACCAACTTGAAATTCAAATTCTTCGTTTTTAAATATAATAGTTCTAATAACTACCGAAAATCTGAAACCTAGATTTGGTGTAAACCAACCTAAAATTCCTGAATATATACCTCGTTCAATATTTTCTAATTTTTCACATAATTTAATTACAGCAATCTTAGGGGCGCCCGTCATAGAACCGGGAGGGAAAGCATTTACTATTACTTTTGAGGCTAAAACTTCTCTTTCTTTTTTACCTATAACAATTGAGGATAAATGATGTAAATCTGTATAAGTTGTACACTTAAATAATTCAGGTACAATGACACTTCCTGGAATACATGATCTGTTTAAATCATTACGCATTAAATCAACTATCATTAAATTTTCAGCGCGATTTTTCATATCATTAATTAACCCTAACTTTGTAACTTCATCTTCTAAAGAATTAACCTTCCTCCCAATTGTACCTTTTATAGGCTCAGTTGTAACTTCGTCATTTTCATTTAAAGATAAAAATAATTCAGGGCTTGATGATACGATGGATAAGTCTCTAATTTTAAAATACGCAGAATAGTTAGCTGGAGAAATAGTTACAAGATCTTTGAATATTTCCAAAGAATTATAAAAATTTAATTTTCCATAAAATTTTCTGGTTAAATTGGCCTGATACACCTCACCTTCTAATATATGTGCTTTTATCTCATTAACTTTATCGAGATACTCTTCTTTACTCATATTGGAAGATATACTAATAGCTTTTGGCTTGGTCTTTAAATCATTATTAGTTGATAAAATTTCATAAAATTTATTTAAATATTTTTCGTCTCTATATTGTATATAAATACTTTTATTTTCATGATTAAATGTAATAACTAAATTAAATTTAGCAAAATATGAGAGCGGCGGATTTATTACACTTTTATTAACGTTAGTAAAACATTCTTCTATAGTGTGCTTTAATTCATACGAATAATAACCGAAATAACGATCTAAAATTTCATTATTTGCATTTTTAAAAAATTTATCATTGATTTCTAAAGGGTAAACTTCCTCATTAACAAACAACCCTATATACGAATGATAATTTTCTTTATTTATTCTCGAAGAATATAAAAATACCATTACTTCTTCAGAACTAAATTTTGCTGCAATATCTATTGGTTCTTGCCAATCTATTTCAATTTTATAACTTTTATTATGTGTATGCATTCGATATAGTATTTTAAGTCTAATCTTGGTAATTTAAATTTAAGATTTATATTATTATATAATGAACTTTAAAGCTGTAATTTTAAATGAAAGAAATAATTTTAACTATAGGTACTAATTTAGGGGATAGGCAAGAAAACCTTAAAAAAGCTTTAGATCTTTTAAAAGAAAAAATTTCGATCGAAAGCATTTCAAATGAATTTTATAATAATGCTATGCTGCCTGAAAACGCTCCTAAAGAATGGGATAAAGAATTTATAAATATAGCAATTTATGCAAAAACTAAATTAGACCCTTATGAATTACTTTCTTTTGTTAAAAAAATAGAAGAATCTATGGGAAGAATAGATTATGAGAAATGGTCCCCAAGAATTATTGATATAGATATTATTTTTTATGATAAATTAAAAATAAAGGAGAGAGATTTAGTAATTCCTCATCCAGGTATTTTTGATAGAGAGTTCTTTCAAATTACTGTTAAAGAAATTGTTCCAAATTATAAAGAAAAATTTTTATTATGAAAATAGTAGGCATAGTTAATTTAACCCCTGATTCTTTTTCTGAAGATGGAATACACGCTAATAAAGAGCATACAATTAAGCATGTATTAAAAGCAGTCCAAAATGGAGCTGATATTTTAGATATTGGCGCTGAATCTACAAATCCCAAGTCAAAAGCTTTAACTCCTGAAGAAGAATGGGAGCGTTTAAAAGAGATTTTACCTGATATTTTGAGTATTTGCAGAGATTATAATGTCGAAGTAAGCCTAGATACCAGATTTTCTTCGACTGCCAAAAATGGGTTAAAACTAGGTATTAATTATGTAAATGACGTTAGTGGTGGTGAAGATCCTTTAATGTTTCAAGTCATATCCGATTATGATGTTAAATATATTATGATGCATAATAGAGGTATACCGGAAGACCGCTCACTGCCTTTACCTTCAAATATAAATATATTCCCTGACCTGTTTGGATTTTTTGAAAGAAGAATATGTGGGGCAATTTATAATGGAATACTTAAACAAAATATTATCTTAGATCCTGGAATTGGGTTTGGTAAAAGTGCTGATCAATCATTTTATGTGATAAAAAATATTAATAAATTAAAAATATTTGGACTACCAATACTTGTTGGTCATTCGCGCAAATCCTTTATTAACAAAGTAACAAAGTTGCCATTTAATGAAAGAGATATTGAAACGCTTAGCCTTTCTTCCTTTCTATTAAGCAATAGAATTGAGTATATTAGAGTACATAACGTTGAAATTCATTCAAGAATGTTAAAAGTTTTGAATATGTTACACAACGATCTATAAATTTTAATTATGTTAAAAATTATATTTGTAATATAAAATTCATTGATATTTTTAATTTTATCTTTTATATCACTTAGAAGATATTTCATTAATTGATAAATTTTAATAAATAAAGGATTTTGTGTCTATTATTCTTAACTAGAAAACATTAGAAGCGTACAATAAATAAAGCGCAGCTATAAATTAAAATAACCTAGGGATATTATACACTTTTAAAAAATTCCAATAACTTAATATTAAATGACACACATTAAAACTAAGACAAATTAAAATAGATTATGAAAATATGAAACTTGGCTCAAAAAATATTTTAAAAATTTCATTTTCACTAATTAACAATAAAATTAAAGTATGAAAAATATAAAATTCGTATTATTAGCTGCCGGTAGAGGGAGTAGAGTTAACTCTTTGTCAGATAACAAACCAAAATCAATGACTGAGATAAATGGTCGTTCATTGATTCAATCACAACTTGATATTATCAAATCTTTTACTAATGAAATCGCTGTTGTTACTGGTTATCGTGATGAAGTATTATACGAACACTTAAAGGAATATAATATTGAATTTTTTCATAATTCAAATTGGGCAGACTCTAATATTATATCTTCTCTTTTATGCGCAGAAAAATGGTTTCAAGGTAGTGAAGTTGTAGTTTGCTATACTGATATATTATATAGCAGAGAAGCTCTAAGCACTTTACTGACTGCTGAAAGAAATATTACCATTCCCTATTATACCAAATGGTTAGAATTATGGACTAAGCGTTTCTCAAATCCTTTAGAATATTTAGAAACCTTTAAAATTAATGACCGTGGCGAGTTAACAGAAATAGGTAATAAAACTGACAATATTAACAATATCCAGGGCCAATTCATGGGGATTATGAAATTTAGCCCTAATGGATGGTTACAGGTTAGGAATTTTTTAAATAATTTTACAGAACAAGTTATTTCAACACTTGATTCTACTAAATTATTAAATAAATTAGTTCAAGATGGAATAACAGTAAATACTGTCGGTATAAGCGATTTCTGGTTTGAAATTGATACTGAATATGATTATGATCTTTATCACAAACTAGAGCTTACACTAAATTAAAAACTATAAAGCTAATTTGTAGTTTCTACATTATTAATGTTACTAGGAAGCACCCCAAGCCTTTTAGCAACTTCTCTATAAGCTTCTTGAACACCTTCCATATCTAACTTAAACCTGTCTTTATCAAGTTTTTCATTAGTTTTTATATCCCAAAGCCTACAAGTATCTGGACTAATTTCATCAATTATTACGGTACTATATATATCATCCTCGATTACTCTTCCAAATTCGAGTTTAAAATCAATTAATCTAATACCTGCAGCTGCAAAGAAGCCCTGTAAAAAATCATTTACTCTAAGAGCAATTGTTCTTATTTCTTCAAATTCAAATGGATTTGCAAAGCCTAAAGTTAAAATATGCTCTTCTGAAACTAAATTATGCTTATTACCACTTTCATTATAATAATATTCAATTAAAGGGTTATTTAGCACTAAACCTTCAACAATATCAAATTTTCTGCTTAATGAGCCTGCGACTACGTTTCTAATTACTATTTTAACAGGTATAACTTCTGTTATTTTAACTAGCTGCTCTTTCATATTTAGAATTTTTACAAAATGCGTTTGTAATCCTGCCTCATTTAAACGAGTCATTATTAATTCATTTATTTTGTTATTAATCACCCCTTTTCCTGAGATAATTCCACTTTTATCATTTTTAAGCTCTATATCATCCTTAAAATGCATTATATAATGATTAAGGTCCTGATATTGATAGAAAACTTTAGTTTTACCTTCTAAAATTGCCTGTCTCTTATTATTTTTACTTGCCAACATCACACCTCTTCAAAAGTAAATTTTTTAACTTTTCCTTAATTTTATCTTGCCAAATGTTAATTTTAGCAGTATTTTTAAATATAGTAAATGTAACAAATACTAGAGTAAATAGATATGTCATTTAATAAAAATAAAAATGAGCTTATTCAAGAAGAAAAGTTTGTCAACGAAGCAAATATTGAATTCAAAATAAATTCTATAAGAAATAGATTATTAGGTGAATGGGCTGCAAATTTAATGCATTTAGACAAATCACATACTGAAAGTTACATTAAAGACGTTATTAAAAGTGATTTAGAGATTCCAGGTGACACCGATGTAATTAATAAAGTTTATGAAGATCTCCAAAAATTCGGTAGCAAATTAAGTAAAGCTGAAATTAAGCAAAAAGTTATTGAATTTAACGCTCAAGCTAAAAAAGAGCTCTTTAATAAATAAATATTATTGATATTTAATATTTAAACTTGAGGCAACGCTATCTAACTTCATGGTTTTTTGAGGTGAGTTAAAGTTACCTTGCAAAAGTATTTTTGCAATCATCGAATTTGCATCTTTATATGGAACAAAGCTTGCTTCAATTTTAGAAGAAGGATCAATATTAAGGTTTTCTAAATTCATCACTATTTGAGCAAAACCTTTAGTATAAAGGCTTGCAAAAACCAGATCAGGAGTAACTAATATCCCATTATTTATTTTTACTGTACCGTTGATAGTATTAAAATTTGTTACACCTACATTTGCCCCAGACTGTTCCAGAGTTTTAAGTAAAGATAAATCTAAAGTGTTTTTGGTACGAGCAATTGCTATAACCACTTCATCTAAGGCAATATTATTAATGCTAATTTGCTTAGCAGCAAACTTACTATCTACATTTAAATTCCTAATCATTTCAAGTGGGGTTTTGCCACTAGTAAATAAAGTTCCCCCTAAACTATAAGGGCCTGCAAAATTAGGAAAGAATCTTTTTTCAAAACTTTCTGTAAAGGTAAATTCAGCGTTATTTAATGAAAAAGCTAAACTTAAGTAATTATCTGCTGCTCTTAAAGAACCATTAAGTTTTAACTCTCCTCCAAACATTTTTGCTGAGCTATTTTTTATATTCATTAATCCACCTACAAATACCACCTCTCCTTTAACATCATCCATTGAAAGTTTCTGTAATTGAACGCGATCAATATTTGTTTTTATGTTACCGTCAAATTTATTCCATTTAATTGTTTCAAATAAAGAATTAGACCATACAGTTTGTTCTGATTTATTAGCATCTATATCGTTTTTTACACTTGGTTCAAAAATATTAAAAAATTCTGTAGCTAAGTAAGATCCTTCTATTACCATATTAATAATAGGTCTTAATTTACCAACGTACAAATCTATTTTAGCATTAATTTTAGCCTGCTCTTCTTCATTAATTTTAATAGAATTTATGCGTAATAAATTTGGCATAATAATCGCATCAAGGGCTATATTATCTAATATTTTTTCTCTAAGTGTAAGATTTGTAGCATTAACTAAAATTCTCGTTTCGGATTTAACATTTCTTAAAAAATGAAATGTTTTTTGTGGTGATTCAATATCAGTGTAAAGTAGATCTTCACTTGCATGAGAAAAGAAATCATTTATTTTAAAATCATCAAAATTAAAATCTTTCAAATAAACATTTAAATTTTTTACAGGGGTCAAAGGATTTTTAAAGTTAGAATTAAATCCTGCAACTACAATTGCTGAATCATTATTAATTTGCAAATTATCAATTTCAGCATAATTATCAGAAAATTTAAATTTTGATGTTAAAATTAAAGGTTCGTTTTTTAATGTAAAATTATAAGAATATTCTAGGAAATATCGAACTAATTCATTAAATATACTTTTATTTTTATTTAAGCGAATATTAAGATCACCTTCAATACTTTTTATATTTTCTAAATAATTAGCTTTAACCTCTATATATTCGTCATTATTACCAACTTTAAATTCTTGTAAAACTACTTTTTCATCATTTTTTACTACAAATAACTTGAGTCCATCAAATTCACTTCCATGTAAATTAACTTGTTTAGCTAAAATTGCAAAACCGTTTGTTTTAACGGAATCATAATTTACAATTACATCTAGGAAAAAATTATCATGGACTGTATCAAACTTTTTACCCCATTTTAAATATTCTAACTGTAATAAAGAAACATTCACTCCATTACTTAAAAGTCTTTCGGTTCCTGACCCTTTAATAATACTTCCATCAACATTATTAATTTTAAAAGTTCCCTTATCATAACTATATAAACCATCTAAAGTTATAATTTCGTTTTCTAGATTATTTTTTATATATTCAGGAAAATTATCTAATATTGTATTATTTATTAATTTAAAATTTTTAATATCAAGTTTAACATTAGAGTTTTTTAGGGCTTCATTTGGAGTTAAATTGATTTCAACACCTTCGCCAAAAATATTTAATTGTAAATAATTATTATACTCTCCACGTAAAGTCAGTTTTTGATTATTAATATAATCACCTTTAAACTTATACCTACCAAACGTATAACTTAATTCTAAATTTACTACACCAAAATTATAATCGTACTTCTCACCTTCTTCATTTATAACATTTATTTTATCTAAGTAATCAGTTGAGAGTGCTACATTTTCAAGCTGAACTTTATCTATAAATTTTTGATTTGCGGAAAAATTTATAAAATTATCAATAATAACTTTTCCATTTGAAACTTTTAAAAAATCTATATTTTGAGAAATATTATTACTTAATATTAAATTTAATATTGTCGGGATAGTAAATCCTACTTCTACCTCTTTAGCCTCTATAATTAACTTATTTCCTTCCATAATTTTAACATTAGATGCTTTAACTGATGGATAAGGGAAATAACTTATTTCATATTTATTACTATCGAAGATAGTATATTTCTTATCTAAAGATGCTCTAAGCTTATTAAAATTGACTTTATTATTTGTGATGATAACTACTATTGTAGAGGCTATAAATATAAGGCTAATTAGAAATGTAAGTGCTTTAAAAAAATATTTAATCATATTCTCAACATAATTTTATTACAAATAAATTACCATAGTAATTCCTTAGGATCAACAGCCTTACCTTATTAAGTTAAAATAAATTATTTAATTCATATAAGAAGTCTATTGAAAAAATAAAATTTTTATAGTTATAATAAACCCCAAATACTATGTTTAACAATCGTTTAAGGTAATTATATTTTACCTTAACGTTCTTATTTAAGGTTAGTTTATGAACGGTTTTGAATTAAATAAAATTGCCGCAGCAATACTTGTTGGTGGAATAATTGCAATGCTTTCTGGTTTTGGTGCAGAAATTTTATATGATATTCACGAACAACCTGAAAAAAGAGGATATCAAGTCGAAGGTATTGCTGATACTCCTACAGCTTCAACTACAGGAAAGTTCGAGTGGCCAAGTTTTGAAATTGGTAAATTAATGGCTGCTGCAAATAGTGAAAAAGGTCAACAAATTTTTAAAAAATGTGCTGTGTGTCATAGTAATGAAAAAAATGGCACAAATAAAGTTGGTCCTGGACTTTGGAATAGTGTAGATCATGATAAAGCTTCTCATGAAGGTTATAGTTATTCAGAAGCCTTAAAAGCTAAAGAAGGTAAATGGACTTATGAAGATTTATTCAAATTTCTTTATTCACCAAAAGATTTTGCTAAGGGCACAAAAATGGGATTTGCAGGTCTTAAAAAGCCTGAAGAATTAGCTGATGTAATTGCATATTTACGTACGCTTCATGATAACCCTCCTGCTTTACCACCAGCAGATTTAGTTTCAAGTAAAGAGTAATTATGAATTTAGATTTCTTAACTGATTCAATAGCACATATTTGGCTTATAGTTAGTACTTTAGTATTGTGCGTTGAGCTCATTTTTATTCAATCATTCTTTTTAATTATTGTTGGAATTGCAGGGCTTATTACGGCTGCTGCTTTATATGCAGGTATTATAAGTTCTCCTCTCGCTTCTGTATCAATATTTGGAATATTAAGCGTTATTTTACTCATAAGTTTTTGGGGAAAAATCCAAAAATTGAGGGATAAAACATCAAAATTTAATGATATTAAAAATACATTTGGAGTGGTAATAGAACAACCACTTATAAAAGGTACTTTGGGTAAAATTAATTGGTCAGGTACAATTGTTAATGCTTCTCTCCTTAACGCTGATGTTGCAGAATTAAATGAAACTGTTAAGATTGTAGAAGTTAAAGGTAATACATTTTTTGTAATTAAAGAGTAAAATATGTTTGAAATTGGTAATTTAATTCCTGCAGCTATCTCAGTAATTGTGATAATTGCACTTGCTCGTGGCATTAAAATAGTTCCGCAACAAGAAGCATGGATAATAGAGAAATTAGGAAAGTTCGATCGTAAACTTGAACCTGGTTTAAATTTTTTAGTTCCTTTTATTGAAAGAGTTGCTTATTACCATTCTTTAAAAGAACAAGCAATAGAAGTTAGAGAACAAACTGCTATTACTAAAGATAACGTAACACTTGCAATTGATGGCGTGTTATATGTTAAAATAATTGACCCAATTGCAGCTTCTTATGGTGTTAATGATCCTTATTATGCAATCACCCAACTCGCGCAAACTACAATGCGTTCTGAAATTGGTAAAATGACACTTGATCGCACTTTTGAAGAAAGAGATACAATGAATTATAATATAGTTCAAGCAATGAACCAAGCGGCGACTAATTGGGGAATTCAATGTATGCGCTATGAAATTAAAGATATTAAACCGCCTTCAACAGTTTTAAAAGCAATGGAATTGCAAGTTGCAGCCGACAGACAAAAAAGAGCGCAAATTCTTGAATCTGAGGGTCATCGCCAATCACAAATTAATATTGCAGAAGGTTTTAAACAAGAAATCGTTTTAAAGTCTGAAGCGAATTTAACTGAGCAAGTAAATCGCGCAAAAGGTGAAGCTGAAGCAGTTTCTCTTGTTGCAAGCGCTACCGCAAAAAGTTTAGAGCTTATTGGTAATGCTTTAAATACAGTTGGAGGAAATGAAGCTGCTAATTTAAAAATCGCACAAAATTATATTGATGCATTTAAAGAAATCGCTCAAAAAAGTACTACTGTTGTTGTACCAAGTAACTTAACTGATTTAAGTGGAATGATAACACAAGCTACTACTCTCATTAATAAACTTTCTCCGAAAGATGGCAAACAAGGTTTAATTAATGAAGCAAAAGAAAAAGCAAAGCAAGTAACCAGCAATAAACCTGAAAATAAAACTTCTAGTCCGTGGGAATAAAACTCCCACGATACTAACGACTTTTTTCTTGTTGTTTATTTGATTCTGCAATCGTTTGTAAAGCTTTTTCGCATTCTGGTTTTAAATTTAGTAGTATTTCTTTTAAGCTTTTACAAGTTTCATTAAAATTAACCCCAGGCTTTATTTCAAACTTGAAAACTCCAGCCTCAAATTTAATTTCATAACCTATTTCTTTTAATTTATCAGTTAGGTAATTTTTTACAAAAGGTGCTGTACCCTGAAAATACTCACCAACTTTACTAATTATTTTATTAACGGACTTACCGTTTTCCATCTTTTCCACTTTCTCAATTGTTTTTAAAACATTTGAACATTTTTCCTCTAAAGAGATTAACTCTTTTATTGTTACTGCTTCTGTTAAAATTGCAGCAGTTTTACTATAATTAAAACCATTTTTTGCCTTAACGCTAAAGTCCCCAAATGTATGTTTATCAAATTCAACTATAATACCTTCATTCTCTAATTTATTTTTAAGGTAATTTTTTATAGAAGGTTCCGCATAAGCAAAACATTCACATACATTGTTAATTAATTCAATTGCAGTACTTCTTTCACTATCGATTGAAGTCCATTTATTTTTAAATTGACCTTTAAGTTTAGTTGCAGCTAAATCTTTTATTTTTTCCTCTTTAACTGCAGCGTTATACAATACTTCGAGGCGAGCTAACATGTAATTAACTCTTCCCTCAATTATATTTTCTTGATGCTTGTTAAATTTTAAAAATTCAATTTGTTCATCAACAAGTTTACTTATTTCTGATTTACTTAAAAAAATACTATTAATCTTCATTTCATATTTTATATCTTCAACCATTTGCTCTTTAATTAAGTTTATTAATTCCTTATTATCTGCAAATTCTTCTAAAATGAATTGTAGTTTTTTAGTTCTAAAATCATTAGCTCTTCTATTTTTACTATTCTCAATTTCACTTTTAATTTTTTCATTCAATTCTTTTTTATTAAGATTAGGGTATTTTTTTCTAGTTTCATTTTCAATAACCCATTTATTGCTGGAATCTTTTTTAATTTTTTGTTCAATACCATCTAAAATTTTAATTGCATTATTAAGTGTTTTAGAGCCGTTACTTGTATTACTATAAAACATCTTTTCAAGGTTAGAATTTAAAACGTTTCCTACACATTTTTCAATTAAATCAGCATGTTCACTTGAGGTTCTCATTAGTTGATTTTGCATGTAAAAAGCTTTAATGTTTTTAGCCAGGCCTTCTCTGCTTGCCCATAATTTAATAATTGTTTCTTTACCTAATTCAGAAAGATTATTGTCAGAATTTTGCATCTTCTTCCAATGATGTTGTTTAGCAGCTTCAGGTGAAAAAATCGATTCAAGAAAAAATGGGTGCATGCTCCATGCACCATCAATCAATTGAATACCTGTTTTTCCGTTATTTTCATTTACTAACCAATTATCACCTTTTTTATCAGCATCCCCACTTATATATGAAATTATTACTAGCGCATCAAAGAGTTCAGGAGGTAATTGTTTCTGATCCTGACCTTTTCGTTTGTTATAATTAATATCTGTTCCTAAATAACGATCTCCCATTGTAATTGCGCCTTTTGCCCATAATTGGAATGAACCAATAGTTTTCCCTTTACCGGGAATATCAAATCGTCCTATTTGAGTTTCTGGAACAAAGCTAGAAAGATCTAAACCTTCTTTTTCTTTTCCGACTAGGGCTTTTTGTACTTCTTTATCAATAACGCTTGTTGCAACTTCATTTAAATAAGAAGTACCGGCAACAGTATGGAAAACGTTCATGTTTTCCTTGTAACCTAAAAGCTTATAAATGGCATTTACGTATAATAAAACTAACCTTTTAATAATTTGACCGAGGTGCATATTTTCTTTACTTAAAGGGTCACTTGCAGGTGGTTTATATATACCTAGATTTGGATGTTTGTTGTTATCGTTTTTCTCGAAAGGATCATATATTATTAAAGAATCACTAACCCCTACACTGTTCATTTCAAAACAACCAAGAGCAGCACAAAATTTTGCCTTTTTATATTCTTTTTTATAATCATCAGTTGGTGCAACGAAATCTTTTATATCTTGATCTATTTCTATAAAACCTTCTAAACGATTTTTAAGTTCACCCTTTATTAAGCTTCTGTCAAAAATTTCTGATGGCAATAAAGCTAATTTGTCAAAAAATAATGTTTTTAGTTGATTATCATCTAACTTTGTTAATTCATTAGGATTATTTAATTCGGTAATTATTTCATTAATTATATTTTTTAATTCTTTACTAGAAGCTTTTCTACCAAAGGCTGGTTTTTTACTTATTAACCCTTCTTTTATAGTAACTGGGTTAACTAATCCATTATCTAAAATATAATTTATGTTTTGATACAGAAGGGAGGTAGCTTCTAACTTTTTCTTCATACAAACTAATTCCTTGAATTACAATTATATTAATAATTTTACCATTTAATATAGTTGTAATCAAGTTTGTGATATTAAATAAGGTTAATATGATTTAATTTAAGAATTATGAGTTTGATAAACTTTATAAGGAAAGTTTCCATATAAATCAGCTAAATGTTTTAAAATTAATATTATCTTTTTCTTTCCCTTAATAACTTATTGGATAAAAAGATATTTAATAATCAATTAATGGAAATGCGTAATTAGAATAAGCCTAATAATGTCAAAACTTTCACTCCGAGATGAGAAGATTTTATATGAAAAAAAGGGTAAACGCGTTTTATTGAGAAGTATTGAAAATGCTGGATATATTATTAAAAATAATAATAGGTATGGATTATAATAATATTAATAGTTTTTTATAGATTAATTATCCTTTTTTCTAACCCCTTGATTTTCAAAGAATCAAATTTTCTTCCAACCTCTTACACAAAAATTTTCAATATTGTATATATATTACTATAAACTTAAAAGGGTAATATATATATGACACAAATTATTATAGATATTGAGAAAACTCATAATACTATTCTTAATACAAGCGCAAAATTAGCTGAAAAATTACAAGATTTAGTAAATAATATAGATGAGCTAAGTAATGAAGAATATGAGTCAAAATTCAAAAGACTAAAAGATACTTCAATTGTTTTACATAAAATTAGCAGTATTCATCATAAAACGTGTAGAGAAATTTTAAAAGAAACGAAACAAAATGAAGAAGAATCGCTTGAAAATAGTAGCGAAGAGCTAAAAAGAGAATTTTTCAAAGAGAAAGAAGGTTTAAGAAACAATCCAAATAAAGAATTTAAAATAAATTATAACTCTTCTACAAACAAACTAGATTTAACCTCACAAAAGACTTATTGCTTTAATAGCTCTTCTGGCGTAGAGCTTTAAAAATAACCATTTGTTTAATAATAATATTTTAAAACAAAATAGGTTAACAAGTACGCCTTAATGAAAATAATTAATCCTAAATTCAAGCTCTGCACCTAAAAATGTATATTTATTAGAATAAACTGTTATTTTGTGCTTGCTTTTTTTAGAAAGGTATATTAAAAAGAGTTTTCTAATGGCCCCTTCGTCTAATGGTTAGGACATCACCCTTTCACGGTGGCAATACGGGTTCGAATCCCGTAGGGGTCACCATTCCTCTATATATCTTTTATTTTAAAATAAACCTTAATGTCTAAATATGTATGTATTTATAATAAGGTAAGCCTTAAGTTGAAAAACTTATCCGCTATTTACTTTTACGTTGCGCTTTAGGGTTGTGACTGGCTTCTTCTTTTTTCAATAAATTTACTATAATTTTATTATTATTAGCCATAGCATAATCTAATGGAGTTTTGTTATTTTGATCATAAACATTTATTGAAACATTTGCATTGAGTAAGATTTTTACCATTTTCACATCATTGTTTATAACAGCCGCATGTAAAGCATTGGCATTGTATCTATTTTTAAGATTTACACTAACATGATTTTTAATTAACCATTTAGCTATATCATGAGCTTTAAACATTGCAGCATAAATTAATAAACTATTACCATCATCATCAACAAAATTTACCTCTCCTACCCTTTTGCTATAATCCATTAAGCCATCTAAATCATGATTTTCAATAGCTACAAAGGATGCGAAAACATATTCTTTTGTACTAACAGGTTTTGGCAAGTGTCTATTATTTGGATCATTCTCATTATAATAAAATTCTGCCGGTAATTCTTTATTTCTGTAATCTAATGAAAAAACTTTTTCAGCCTGCTCAGCTTCATTTCTGGTTTTTTCTAATTCAATATCCTTTTTTTGATCTGGGTCAAGTTTTGGTTTTCCACTAATTTTTTTAACATCAAGTGTAGTACCGGGAGTAATTGGTAAAACTACCTCTTCTTTCTTTTTCTTTTTTTCTTTTGGTGTAGAAGGGTTCTTCTTTTTATTTTTTTCTTTCTCTTCTAAAATTTCTGCTGCAGATTTTGGTTTAGATGTTTTTTTATCAAGCTTTGGTTCTTCTTTTGTAGCAGTTTTTTTATCCGCTTCTTCCTTTTTACCTTCTTCTTGTGCTTTATCTTTGTTTTGGTCAATCACAGGGTTTGTATCTGGAATTTTTATATCTTTCTTATCATCTTTTTTCTCCGACCCAACCATAACATTGTCAGGTTTTGGTAGATCTGGTATCATAGGATCCTTAACATCAATAGCTTTAGCGTCAGGGTCATTATTTAAAGTAGGCTCCTCAATTTTTGGCGCTTCTATTTGCGGAATCATTGAGGTTGGAACATCAGTATTATTACTTGGAATTTGTTCTGGAGGAGTAGTAGTGCTTTGTGGTGTAGCAGGTGCATCTATTTTTGGCGGTATTATAGAATTGTTTTCGCTTCCAACCACTTGTGGAATTTCAATTTTAGGCATTTCTATATTTCCATTAACTGCTCCTGGTAAGTGCAAAGTAGGAGCTTCTAACGGCTTATCTTCGGCAAAACTTATTGAAGCAGGTAAAATACAAGACAAAGCTAACAGAACTTTCTTTAACATATTTAATTACTCATCATCGTTTGGGATTAATCTACGCACTTCTTTTTCTACAATTTCTTTAACTAACGCAGAAAGATTTTTTTCTAACCAAATGCTTAATTGTGGCTTAAGAGATTCAACTACTAAATCTTCTACAGTTACTCCTGATCTTAAACCAAACCCGTCTTGTGGCCTTGAAACTGCTCGCAGTAAATCTTTAAAATGTTTTGAGGTTTCTTCAATTGCTTGTTCACTTAAGAGAGTTTTAGAATTATTATCTTGTGAATTTTTTGTAGGATCTACTTCATCATTTAATTCTTTCTTCACCTCTGGCTCCTCATTCGAAACATTTGCTTCTGGTGCTTGTTTAGCAAGATTATCGAAATCGACAATTGGCTGATTGCTTTCCATTGTAGATTCTTCTTTGGGTTCTTCTTTTGGTTCCTCAACCGCTGTTGTTGGAGGTGTTTCTACAATATTTTCTTCTTTATTTTCATTTAATGTATTTAATAAACTATCAACAACTGCATCAGCAGGTTTTTGTTCAGGTTCATCTTCTTTTTTTAAATTTTCTTGCGTCATTACTGAAGAATTTGCAAATAAACTATCTATATTATCTAATACGTCATTCAATTCATTTTTTGGTTTAGAACCTTGCTCAACAATTTCTGTGAGTTCTAAAACATCTTCTTTGGAATCACTTATATTGTCACCCGCTATAACTCCCCTTATGTCAGCTAATATGTCCTGCATTGAAGGATTATCTTTATTTTCTATGGTCATAACCTTAACAATTTATTATTATTTAAATAATTTAACATTATTACAGTAAAATATACAAATAAAAAATTCGTTTATATAAAAATTTTCTATCATTATATATTTTTAAAGGAAATTTTATGTACTTAAATGCTCGTTATTAATAAAAATTCCCTTAATTTTATTTTAATTAGCTATCAGTATTAAGCTTCCCTATTATAGCTAATAATTCGTATCCAGCTAAAATTGTTTGATATTCTGCATTTAGAAGTTTTAATTTAGCATCAAACACTTCTTGTTCTGCATTTAAAATATCTAAACTTGTTTTTAATCCAATTTTTGCTTCTTCTTCTACACCATTAAATGCTAACAATGCTGAATCTACAGCATCTTGTGCTGATTTAATAGTAGCTTTAGTTGAATTGTATTTAATCCATGAATTATTAATTCTTGCGACTAAATCATCAAGTGTTTTATGGTAGGTATATTTTGCTTTTTCTTTTTGAACAGAACTATCTTTAACATCAATATATTCTCCACCACCTTGAAAAAGAGGAATAGTAAGACTGATATAAGCACTTTTATCAAATCTATCATTTGTAATAGCAGAGCGTCCTGTTTTCGATACTTCACCTTGTAAATCAACGGAAGGCAATATTTTAGACCATGCTAATTTAATTCCTTCATTTGCTTCTTTCATAGAAAGTTCACTCATTCTTAACTCAAAACTATTTTCTTTTCCTATATATATAGCTTCTTCTAAACTTTCTGGAATATTTTTTAATTGATGAGGCTTACTAAGTGAAGTCACAGGTAATTCACCCATCAATTTTATATAATTTGATTTAGCGTTTTCAATTTCACCTTTATATCTAATTAGTTGAGCTTGAGCTAAAGAATAACGTGCATCAGCTTGAGCAACATCTGTTTTTGTTACTTCACCTAATTCAAATCTTAATTTAGTTGATTCTAAATGCTTTCTTAAAATTTGCTCATTATTTTCAGCTATTTTATATGATTCATTTGCTAAAATTACGCCAATATATGATTGAGCTGCTGTATAAAGAACTACTTGTTCAGTACCTTTAAGCCTTAATTCACTTAATTTTAATCTAATATCATTAATATTAAAATTAGAAATACTTGCGCCACCATTAAACACGTTTTGTGTTACAGTTAATTTACGATTATTATATGTTCCTTGCACTTTTGGATTTGCATCATCTTTTCTTTCAAGATGATTTCTTGAAAGTGAGCCACTAACTTTTGGCATAAAACCTAAAACAGCTTTTGTTTTCTGCAGCTTTGCAGATTTTAAATTTTCTCTTTGAGCTTTTATATCAAAACTATAATTATATGCTTTTTTAAATGCTTCATTTATTGTTTCGGCTGATGCAGAATTTATTAAGATTATCAAGATCGTTATACAATATAAAAACTTATTCATTATTTAACCTCAAGCTGAATATATTTACTCTATTTATTAACCTAGAACTTACACTAATACCATTTTTATTAAAAACTCTAATTTCACCTAAAGATAAATAAGGTGAATTTGTAGCGCTAGGGTTACATATTACAGCTATCCCTCTGCCATTATCTTCTAAATGCTTTGCAAATGAGTCAAATGAAGTGATTCCGCCTGAAACTATAATTACATCATATTTAGTATTTTGGGGAATAGAATTAACAAAATGACAATTATCTTTATGTTTACTAATTAAAAAATCTTTTGCATTATTTAAAATTGTATCATCAAAATATAAAGAATCTATGGATTGAGACAACTCTGAAAGAATTGTTGCATTAAAACCCGTTGATGCACCTATTTCAAGAACTTTTTCACTTTTTTTAACTTTTATAATTTCAAGTAACTGAGCGAATAAAAGCGCTGACATTTGATAAGTTGAATTATTTATTTTTAAATGTTCATCTACATACGCTACTGCTTTTAAATGATCAGGTAGAAAAGCATGTCTAGGATTTTTAGCAAAAGCATTTAATATTTCTGAGTTATGGACTTTATTTGTAAATAATTGTCCTAAAATCATATTAAAATTTTGTTTTTCAGATAAATTGTTATTATGCATATTTTTATGTTTTATATTGATTTTCTTTATAAAGCCTGATATTAAACAACCATATAATTAGTTACAAGATATTTTACTTAATTAAAAAATACTTGAAACTCAATAAATTTTCAACTTATATTAAGATAGAAATATTTAATAAATAGGCCGGGTAGCAAAGTGGTAATGCCGTGGACTGCAAATCCGCTACGCGTCGGTTCGATTCCGACCCCGGCCTCCAATGTTGAGTTTGAGTTAAAGTATGTATAAAAATTTTGTTAAAACGGCGCTATCTATTCTCTGTGTTCTTCTTTTAACAGCGAATCCTTCAAATGCTAATACTAAAAAACTCATTGATTTAATTAACCAAAATAATATCTATGGCTTACAAAGTGCGCTTGAATCAGGTGCAAATCCTGATGAAAGAGGAAATTACGGTATTACACCTTTAATGGTTAGTATTTCACGACAAAATTATAATGCTGCAAAACTTCTTATAAAATTTGGCGCCGATGTTAATTCAACTGATATAGCGGGAGTAAGTCCTTTACACATTGCTGCGCGAAACGGACACTATGAAATAGCTAAAGCTTTAATAGACGCAGGTGCTAATATTAACGCTAAAGATAAATATGGTATGACACCTCTTGCAAAAGCAACTGCAGCACATAAAAATAGAGTGATGCAGTTATTAGTTGAAAATAATGCTTTAGATAAAGAAAAAGCCGTGGTTGACAATAAGGAAACTGAAGGTAGTGCAATTACTGTAACTAAAGAAAATTTACCTAAAGACAGTACTATAATTAAAAGTAGTGGCGAATCTAAAGTAGTTACACAAACAGAAAATAAATCAACATTCGCTCCGATTGTAAGAGTAAAAGAAAACAATCTGCCAAATGATAAAATAGAAAAAGCTGAAAATTCCAAAAATAAAAAGAAGAAAATTCAAATTTCATATAAAGCTCCAAGTAAACAGTCAACTGAAGCGTCAAAAACTATTAATGCCATTGATACTACAATGGTTACACGAAATGCCCTCGCTCCAAATATTGAAAATGAAGATAATAATATTGATTTAGCATGGCTTAAAGATAAATCTACAACCGCAAAGGCGCCTGAAAAACTTGTTGCATCTGCTCCACCAACTAAACCAAAAGAGATAGCTCCACCTACTCCAAATACCCCTCAGTTAGCCCATATAGAACCTACAGCTAAATCTGTAACTTTTGAAAGTAAGAAACATAAAAAAATTACTGTCGGCAAAGCTAAACTTATCCATGATGAAGGTATTACTAAATGGAAAGTTAATTATCAAGATATAATGGCTAATAACAACGGTCCTCAACTTTACTGGCTAATTATAAATGCTAAGAAAACTAATAATTATGGTAGCCTTTTAAATAAAGCGATTAAACAAGTACAGAACTATAAAATTAAATATCAAATAGTCCAAAATATTAAAACTAAAGAGAAATATTTAAAAGTTGGTGCTCTTGGTAATGCAAATATTGCTGAAGTTTACTGTAAAAGAGTGTTAGAAGATAATACATTTACTGCTTGTAAAGTTGTTAAATTCAACCGTAATAAATAAGGCTTAAATTTAAATAACTTAAGCTTTAAATTGCATAAAACATTGACTTTATCTTATAATTTATTAATATTTTGTTTCTATATAACAAAATAATTAAATTAAATGAAACTTGAGAATATCAATAAACCAATCAAGGATACCAAAGTTGTCGTCGCTATGTCTGGTGGCGTAGACAGCTCAACAGTTGCAGCAATGCTTCATGAAGTTGGGTACCAAGTTATTGGTATTACTCTTCAACTCTATGATCTTGGAATCACTTTAGAAAAGAAAGGCGCATGCTGCGCGGGCCAAGATATATATGATGCTAAAAATGTTGCTGATAAGATTGGTTTTCCACATTATGTGCTAAATTACGAGAGCTTATTTAAAGAATCAGTTATGGATGACTTTGCAGATACCTATCTTCGCGGAGAGACCCCAATACCATGTGTTAAATGTAATCAATCAGTGAAATTTAGAGATTTACTTAAAGTTGCAAAAGAACTTGGAGCTGACGCTTTAGCCACAGGCCATTATGTACAAAAACGCTATGTAAATGGTAAAGCCCAGCTTATTAAAGGAAGTGATCCCTTTAAAGATCAAAGCTATTTTTTATTTGCTACAACTAAAGAACAACTTGATTTCACTTATTTTCCATTAGGTGGGTTAAATAAAGAAGAAACCCGTAAACATGCTGAAAGATTTGGCCTTGAAGTTGCAAACAAACCTGATAGCCAAGATATTTGCTTTGTACCTAATGGTGATTATGTTTCCGTTATTTCTAAACTTAGACCAGGTGCTTTGGATGCTGGTAATATTGTTGATTTAGCAGGTAAGGTACTTGGAACTCATGATGGCATTATTAACTATACTATCGGTCAAAGGAAAGGCTTAGGAATTTCATCCCCTGATCCTTTATATGTCGTTAAAATAAACCCTGATACTAAAGAAGTGGTTGTTGGACCTGAATCTGCTCTTAAAAGCAGCGAATTTTTTATTAAAAACATTAATTGGCTTGGCGACGGTGAAACTATACCAGATGAAGGTATTGAAGCTATGGTAAAGCTTCGCTCTACTCATAAAGGTACTAATGCAATTATAAAAAAATATGATAGCGAAAAGGCAATTGTTAGAATGCTTACTCCAGAACGTGCTGTGACCCCGGGCCAAGCCTGCGTTATTTATGATGGCGACATAGTTCTTGGGGGCGGCTGGATTGAGAAAATATAATTAATATCTGTCAAATAAATCATTTATCATATCTTTTGCAACTTTATCTCTAACCATTTCATCAAAAGTAGGGGCACGAAAGTTATGCCTGAAACCTTTTGAGTTTAAAAGGCTCTCTACCTTATTATTAAGATGAGAATATAATGCTCCGTCACTAGTTATAACTTTCATTACAGAAATAAAATTAAGATCATTTTTCTTTTCATTAAATAAGATGATAATTTCTTTTAAGTCTTCTACTTTAAAAAAATCTTTTATTTCTCTATTAATTCCTTCGATTATTCCATCTCTTATTTCTGCTGGATTAATATTCATATTTCTTAATTTAGTTTGAATTTCAAACATATAAACTTCAGGGTTCCAAAGAAGTAATGCAAGGTAGCTATATTTATTTTTAGTAGGAGTAAATAAAGCCTGTTTTATAAGGCTAATTTCTTCCTGAATATTTAGATCATTAAATTTTATCCCTTTATTAGCATCAATTAACGCTTCACAAGGTAAAAATAATAAAAACTCACGTTGCTGCTCATTTAATGGCATTTTATCCTCTATAACCGAAATTTAAAAAATAACTTCCTGATATTATTTTATAAATTAGGATTTTGCTTAACAATAAAAAAGTAGGAATTTTATAAACCAAATAAAAAAAGGGGCCTAAAAAGACCCCTTTAAACTTCGAAAAAAGAATTACTTATTTTTTCTTAGCGTTCTTAATTGCATTACCTAATACGTCACCAAGTGTTGAATTGGTATTATCAGAACCATATTCAGCTAATGCTTGTTTTTGTTCGTCAACTTCAAGAGCTTTAATTGAAACATTCACTTTACGTGAAGATTTATCAATAGTAGTAATTTTAGCTTCAATTTTGTCACCAACGCTAAAACGCTCAGGTTTTTGTTCAGATCTTTCAGAAGCTAAATCAGCCTTCTTAATGAAACACTGTAACCCATCAACAAGAACTTCAATACCATCATCTTGAACTGCCGTTACTTCACAAGTTACTTTAGAACCTTTTTTAAGATCTTTAGTTGAACCTTCAAAAGGATCTCCACCTTCTAATTGTTTAATTCCAAGGCTAATACGTTCTTTTTCAACATCGGTAGAAAGTACGATAGCTTTAACCTTATCACCTTTATTGAATTCTTTAAGTCTCTTAGGATCTTCATCTTCCCATGAAACATCAGCTACGTGAATTAAACCTTCAATACCACCTTGTAATTCAACAAAGATACCGAAATCAACAACGTTTTTAATTTCACCTTCAATGATTGAACCAATAGCGTTTTTATCAGCAAACGCTTGCCATGGATTTTCTTCACATTGCTTCATACCAAGGCTTATACGGTGTTTGTTTGCATCAACATCTAAAATGATACATTCAACTTCTTGACCTAAGCTTAAGAATTTTTTAGGGTTTGCATTGCTTTTCACCCAGCTCATTTCTGAAACGTGAACTAAACCTTCAATACCTGTTTCTAATTCAACGAAAGCACCATAATCAGCAATATTACTAATTTTACCACGGATTCTTGAACCTCTTGGGTAACGAGCTTCAATATCGCCCCATGGGTTTTCTTCAAGTTGCTTCATACCTAATGATACACGTTTTGTATCAGCATTGTATTTGATCACCATAACTTTCACAGTTTGACCTAATGAAAGTACTTCAGATGGATGGTTAATTCTTGACCAAGAAATATCAGTTAAGTGTAATAAACCATCAAAACTTCCAAGATCAATGAACGCACCATAATCTGTAATATTTTTAACAACGCCCTCAAGAACCATACCTTCTTTAATTTGTGAAAGAACTTCATCACGCTCTTCCATTCTTGATTCCTCAAGAATTGCTCTACGAGAAATTACGATGTTAGCGTTTTTCCTGTCGATTTTTAAGATTTTAAATGGCTGAACCACACCAATTAATGGTGCAATATCTTTAATTGGTCTAATGTCTACTTGGCTACCTGGTAAGAAAGCGATAACACCTTGTAAATCAACGGTGAAACCACCTTTAACTTTACCACAAATGAAACCACTAACTGTTTTACCTTCAGCAAGTGCGCTTTCAATATTAGCCCATGCAGCTTCTCTTAGAGCTTTTTCACGACTAATTACGCATCTACCGTAACGGTTTTCAATCTTCTCAAGATAAACTTCAACAGTTTCACCGATATTAGCTGTTTCATTAATCGACTCGAACTCTTTTAATGAAACTATACCTTCAGTTTTAAGACCAATATCAACTATTACGTTATCTTTTTGAATATCAATAACTATACCTTTTACAACAGAACCCTCTCTTACTCTAGTATTAGTATTAGAAGCTTCAAAGAGAGCAGCGAAATCTTCGTTAGTTGTATATTCCGCTTCAACTTTAAGACGTTTAGACTTTAAATTACCTTTTTTTAACATAAAAATCACCTTTTCGTATAATGCTTAAAGCAGCATTATTTATTAAATATTAATTAGAGTTATGACTTGCAATGTAATTAATAATATAATCTGCCACTTCTACTGCTGTATGATTACTACTATCAATAGTAATAGCATCAATGGCAGGCGCAAGTGGCGCAGAGCTTCGGCTCATGTCACGATTATCTCTATCAACTAACTCTTGCACAACTTGGGTATATATAACACTTTTGTTACTACTCTGCAACTCTTTAAATCTTCTTAAACTTCTAGCTTCAATTGAAGCCGTTAAAAAGAACTTATAGTTGGCAGTCGGGAAAATAACTGTTCCCATATCACGTCCGTCAGTAACAATACCATTACTTGATTTTTCAGCGAATTTTCTTTGAACTTCTAATAAAGCTTCCCTAACTTCTTTAATTGCTGCAACTCTTGAAGCAATTTTTGCTACTTCCTCAGTTTTTAAAAGGGAGATATCAGTAATTTGAGTTAAATCTAAATTTTTTGCTAAATTAACTAAAATACTTATATTCGTTTCGTCAACTTTTTCATTTGAAATTTTAAATCCAAGTAACCTGTAAATTATCCCTGAATCTAAATAATCTAAATTAAAATGCTTAGCTAGTAACCTAGCAACAGTGCCCTTACCTGAAGCTGCAGGACCATCAATTGTAATTATAATTTTGTTCTCTTTCATGTTTCTTTTTCTTATTTTCATATTTATTAGAAATTTCTTCCAAAATATCTGGCAATTTTTTCATAAAATCAAATAGTTTAAGTAGCCCATCTCTTAATTTCACTTCTGGACCTAAATTCTGAATTGCCCATTTTTCTATCCAAGGCTCTGCTAAACTCCATAAATTAACTTCAGGATCAAGCTTTGTCCCTACCCCTTCGACTATTACTAATGTTTTCTGAAAAAGTAATAATTGAGGCTGAGTTTCCATATCAAATTCGCGAGTAATATCAAATAATTGAGAAAGAAGTTTTCCAACTGAAATTTGGTTTGAAGGTAGACCTATAATTGGCTCTCCAATTGACCGGCAAGCCTGAGCAAAGCTAAACAAGCATTTGTCATGAGGAACGTATCCTGCTTCAAAATGAATTTTTGCTACATGTAGATAATCACGACTTAAAAACCCGCGTAAAATTTCTGCTACATAAATTCTAGTTTGTTTACCTAATCTTCCTACTATTCCAAAATCAACTAAAACAATATTATAGTCACTATCTACAAATAAATTTCCTGGATGCATATCACCGTGAAAAAAACCATCGCGGTAAGCTTGATTAAAGAAATTAATTGCTAAATTTGAGGCAATTTTTTTAAGATTATAGCCTTTTTCTTTTAATTGATTTAAATCATTTATTGGAATGCCTTCTACCCACTCTATAGTTAAAATTCTTTTAGAAGTTACATTCCAATTTATTTCAGGGATTTTTATCCCTAAATCATCTTTTAAATTATCTTTTAATTCTGAAGCTGCTGCAGCTTCTAATCTTAAATCAAGCTCAAGCCTCATTGCTTCAGCAAATGTTTCAATTACACTTTTAGGTTTAAGCCTACGAGTTGCAGGAAAATATTTCTCTAATTTTTTAGCTCCCCAATGAAAAAATTTAATATCTCTATCTATTATTTTATCTATATTTGGGCGGAGAATTTTCACTGCATAATATTTTCCTCCACATGCTTGCACTTTATGTACTTGGGCAATTGAAGCTGCCGCTACTGCAGGGCGTTCAATAACAGGAAAAAAATATTCTGGTTTTACTCCAAATTCTTTAATAAATGTTTCTTCAACAAATTTATATTCAAAAGGTGGTAAATTATCTTGAAGTTTTGTAAGAGCAAGCGCTACATTTGAGCCAATAATATCCGGTCTTGTAGAGAGGGTTTGACCTAGTTTAATAAAAGCAGGTCCAAGTTTTTGTAAAGCACGGGCTAATCTTAAACCTGATTCATAATCTTTTTCGCTAAAGACTGCCCATAATTTATAACGAATAAATATTATTATAAAATATATAAATTTAAAATAATTCATCATAGTTTATATCCAGAATGAATTGCTGCAATGCCAAAGGATAGATTTTCGTAATCTACTTTTTTAAAATTATTTGTAATCATCATATTTGCAAATTGCTTTTGACTAGGGAATTTTCTTATGCTTTCAACTAAATATTGATAAGCATCTTCATCATCTGCGACTAACTTCCCTATTTTAGGAATAACATTAAAAGAATAAAAATTATAAGGGATTTCAATAAATGAATTTACTTTAGAAAATTCTAAACACAAAAATTTTCCAAATGGTTTTAATACTCTATAAAATTCTTTTAATGCAGCATCAATATTAGTAAAATTACGTATTCCAAAAGCTATTGTAATTAAATCAAAACTGTTATCTGGAAAAGGAAGTTTTTCCCCATCAGCGACCAGAAAATTTATATTTTTATAAAAACCTTTATCAAATAATTTATCTTTTCCTATTCGTAACATATCTATGTTATAATCGCTTAAAACTACTTTACTCTCTTTATTTTTACTTTTCGCTTCTTGTAAAAACCTAAGCGCAATGTCACCAGTTCCACTTGCAACATCTAAATAATCAATATCAAATTTAGGTATATGAGTAATAAAACGATTTTTCCACATACGATGAAGACCTGCACTCATTAAGTCATTCATTAAATCGTAATTATTAGATACGTTTGAGAAAATATTACTAACTAGTTTAGGTTTTTCTTTACTATTGACCTTTTTATAACCAAAATCTACATTATCATCATTTTTATTCATAACTTAAAAACCATTTTGTATATGCCTGAA
Source organism: Sphingobacteriia bacterium (assembly GCA_017304685.1). Taxonomy (NCBI): domain Bacteria; kingdom Pseudomonadati; phylum Bacteroidota; class Sphingobacteriia; species Sphingobacteriia bacterium. Next base: position 178,127 of record JAFKLR010000004.1, read on the forward strand.
TTACCAGAAGTAGAAACAATATGCAATGCACTTAAAAAAGATTTAGGACATGCTAAATTTATAAACGCTAAAACCTTAAGAAGGGACCTAAGAATTCCTTTTCCTGAAAATATACAAAATATATTACAAAACCACAAAATTGAGAAAATCACTCGTCGTTCTAAATACATACTTATACACCTAGATAATTCTAAAATCTTAGTTATTCATCTTGGGATGAGCGGTAGAATTCTGCTTACTAACCTAAATCCTGAAACTTTACTTGAAAAACATACCCATTTTATCGCAAGTTTTGATAATAATAAACATTTATTGTATACCGATCCGCGTAGATTCGGGTTAATTACTATAATTGAAGAAAAAGATTTTGAAAAAAATATATTATTCAAAAACTTAGGACCAGAACCATTCTCAGAAAATTTTAATAAAAATTATTTATTTAACAGACTACAAAAAATTAAACAATCCATTAAAATATCTTTAATGGATGCTAAAATTGTAGTTGGAGTTGGTAACATATATGCTTCAGAAAGTTTGTTTATGGCAAAAATTTCACCTAGAAGACCTTCCAATTCTTTATCATTAGATGAGTGTAAAATTTTAGTAGATTGTATTAGAAAAGCTTTAAAAAAAGCTATTGAGGCAGGAGGTTCCACTTTAAAAGATTATAAAAAAGCAGATGGAACTACAGGCAGCTTTCAAAAATTATTTAGCGTTTATGATAGGCATAACAAGGAATGTATTTTTTGTGAAAACATGATTACTAAAATTGTTCAAGGAGGACGTACGACCTATTATTGTGAGAAATGTCAAAAATAACTATTCTTTCACTTTATTAATAGAAGTAAATAAACCCTTACATTTTGACCCGATTTGTAGCTCATATTTATCTCCGATAATAAGCGTATTGTTTTTATCAAGGGTAATTTTTTTAAATAAATTTTGCGGAGATTTTTGAGTTATTATAAAATTACATTTATCACTAATTATATAAAATAAATTTATTTCTTCCAATTTAGGCTTAAAATTATTTTCTAAATTTTGTAAATTTGATTCAGCAATTCCTCGTCTTGTCATTACATTAAAATCTTGAACATTATTTCCTATTAATTTTGAAGTTGGGGCATTTTCACCCTGAAAGGAATAAATTCTTTGATTATTAAGTAAAATCTTTGTCTTATTTGGAAAACTTAATTCGATTCCCTCTCCATTTAAAACTGTAATTTTTCTATCAACTTCAGGAAAAAGTGAAAATTCATTGTCTTCTGTAACTTCTGCTCTGCTAACACGCCAATCCCAAGTTTTACTATTATAAAAATTGCCTCGTGCAATTTCATAAGTAACACCTTTACCATTCACCCATGGCATTTTAACATAATCATTTTCATTTAGAATTTTATATTCAAAATCGCTTCGAGCAATACTATTAGAAAATGGATGCAAAATTAAATATATACTTAAAAATATGTATTTCATTTTTTACCCAATTTTATGCTGCATTACAAACTTATGAGTACTTCTTAAAAAGGTTTTTCCATGCATTTCAGAAAAAGCGTGGTTTAACTTATGGTCAATTAAATCAAAGTATTTAGAGAAAAAATTTAATATTTGTTCTTTAGCATAAAGTATTGATTCAATATTATTTACAGGATCTAAAATTACTTGCAATTCTTCTTCTTTTCTAACTGGAAATTGTTTGTAATAAGCATCATCGATATCTGATAAAGTAAGCAAATAATAAGCCTTCGGCTTAAGATAACGATTTAGTTCATTTAAATAATTTTCTCGAGACTCTATTGAGATTAAGTGTTTAAAACAAAAGCAATCTATAGCAATATCAAATTTTTCATTTTCTAAATGCCAATTTTCACTTAAATCTCTTTTATATGCCTTTATAGGTAAAGCAGAATTTAAAGCAGCATTGTTTATTTCATCAATATTAGTGGCTACTATATCTATTCCGGTAACTAAGTAACCTTTTTCAGCTAAGTAAAAAGAATGCCTACCCTTACCGCAACCAATATCAAGAGCTTTTGAATCAGAAAGTTTTTCTTTAGAAAATAGTCTTAAAAAGTCTACTAAATTTGATGAAGGCGTTTCCTTAAATGAAGAAGGAACACCTTTAGCTTGATATTCTTTTGACCATAAATTTTCTATATTTTTTTCTTCATACATTTTTATTAGAACTCGCTAATATTAACTTCTTTTGAAATATTAGTTTTTCTATCCTTAATTTCAACCACACCTTTTTCTAAATTCTTTGGCCCAATAATAATTTGTTTTGGGGTGCCAATAAGATCATTTGTTGCAAGTTTATTTCCTACACTTCCCTCACTATCATCAAGCAAACAATTATAACCTTCGCTTAAATATTTTTCATAGATCTTTTGCGCTAGATTCATTACAGCTTCTGAATTTCCAAGAGGAATTATTGCATAATCAAATGGCGCTACTTGCTCAGGCCAAATGATTCCTTTCTCATCATGACTTGCTTCAATTATAGCTGCAACTAAACGTGAAACTCCAATACCATAACAACCCATTTCAGGAGTAATTTGCGCTCCATTTGAACCCATTACTTGTAACTTTAATACCTCTGAATATTTTGTTCCTAAATAAAAGATATGACCTACTTCAATACCTTTTTTATTTACTAAATATTCAGCAGGTACATTACATTTATCTACATCATGCTTTTCATCAGTTGCGGCATAATATTTTTTGTAATTATTTATATCTAATTCTTTTTCTTCATGAATTCTTTTGTCATAAAATACTTCACTTTCACCAGTTTCAGCTATTACATGAAATTCATGACTTAAATTTCCACCAATTTGTCCTGTATCTGCTTGCATTGGTAATGCATTTAAACCCATTCTTTTAAAAATATTCACATAGGTTTTAAACATTAAAGCATAAGATTTTTCTGCTTCTTCTTTCGTTAAATCAAATGAATATGCATCTTTCATTAAGAATTCTCTACCACGCATAACTCCGAAACGTGGGCGAATTTCATCTCTAAACTTCCATTGAATTTGATATAAATTTAAAGGTAATTGCTTATAAGATTTAACAGTATGTCTTACTATATCAGTTACCACCTCTTCATGAGTTGGACCATAAAGCATGTCATTTTCATGTCTATCTTTAATTTTAAGCATTTCTTTGCCGTAAGCTTCAAACCTTCCTGACTCAATCCAAAGACTTGCCGGCTGAATTGTAGGCATTAAAATTTCTTGTGCTCCTGATGAATCCATCTCCTCACGGATAATGTTTTCTACCTTTTTCAATACTTTAAGGCCTAGAGGTAGCCAATTATATATACCAGATGTAACCTGGCGAATCATACCTGCTTTAAGCATAAGTCTATGTGAAATAACTTGAGCTTCCCTTGGGTCTTCTTTTAAAACTGGTAAAAAAAGTTGTGACATATGCATACAGAGCTTCCCTTTAAAAATCTTAAATTTCTGTATATATGGCTACAATTATTTAGGTAAATTGTCAAATCGTAAATAAATCTTTAATTGATAGAGCATATAAGTTAAATTAAAATTATTTTATAACATGCAAATAATATAAAGGCCTATTCGATGAAGCTTATAATCATTTGTTTTTTCATTATTTTTTATTCTGCTTTTGCAAAAAACGTGGATTTAAAAGATAAATATAATAATACCGAACTTCATTATGCGGTAAGTAAATGTGATATTAATAAAACTATTGAATTAATTAAAAAAGGCGCCGAAGTAAATTTACTTGGTGGTGATAACTTTAGCCCACTTCATAAAGTAATAAAAGAATGTGATGATGAGGACAAAGCATTAAAAATTATTGATATCTTATTAAAAAATAAAATTAATCCTAACTTAAAAGATTTATATAACCGTGAGGCTTTACATTATGCTTGTGAGAAAGGGATTAAAGCTTGTAAAAAATTGATACCAATATCCGATGTAAATAATAAAGATATTTCAGGTAAAACCCCTCTTATGAATGTAAGTAATCCTGACCTAATAAAGTTTTTTATTAATAACGGGGCAGATATTAATGCTCAAGATAAGTTGGCAAATACATCCTTACATGTATACGTTAATAAAGAATGCTTGGAATGCGTAAAAATAATTCTAGACCATAACCCTAAATTAAACCTGCAAGATAAATATGGTAGAACACCTTTGCATGTTGCTGCAAAATATGGGCTAATTGAAATCGCTGAAGCTTTATTGGTAAATGATATTGATATCAATATCAAAGATAATGAAGGGTTTTTAGCATATGATTATGCTGATATAAAAAATTCTAAAATAATTTTAAGGCCTTTATATTTAAATAATGATACAAAAATAAAAGAAAAACGTAACAAAATTAAAGCACTTTTAAAAAACAAAAACTTTAAATAACTTATAACTATTCTTTACTTAACACTAAATGTTCAATATTTTGAACGGTAAGAAAAGCATTGTCATAATCTGGATGGTCAGCACTTAAACCTTGTAAGTAAGCTATTTTTTTTTGTAAATAATCATGAGTAATATCTTTTGGATAAACAATTTCCTCTGATATTATAATTATTTCACTTTCTTTAATTTCAGCAAAGCCACCGGTAATAAAAATTTCATTTTCATTATCAATGGTAACAATTCCAGGTTTTACCATTACCATCATTTTTTCGTGTCCAGGCATAACCCCCATTTGACCATTAAATGCTTCAAATTGAATAAGTTTTGCATCATCAATTTTTTTTAATTTTTCAGGGGTTATAAGCCTAACACTATACATATTTATGCTGCCTCGAGTGAAAGTTTATAAGCTTTTTCTTTCGCTTCTTCAATACTACCTACCATGTAGAAAGCTGCTTCTGGTAAATCATCGAATTCACCTTCGACTAAACCTTTAAATCCTTTGATAGTATCTTCAAGTGACACCCATTTACCTGGTGAGCCTGTAAATACTTCTGCAACATGGAATGGTTGTGATAAGAATCTTTGAATTTTACGAGCTCTTGATACTACTAATTTATCTTCTTCTGATAATTCATCCATACCTAAAATTGCTATAATGTCTTGCAATGATTTATATGTTTGGAGAATTCTTTGAACTTCACGCGCAACACGGTAGTGCTCTTCTCCAACTACAGCTGGATCTAACATTTGCGATGTACTATCTAATGGGTCAACCGCAGGATAAATTCCAAGTTCTGCAATTTGTCTACTAAGTACTGTAGTTGCATCTAAGTGGGCAAAAGACGCTGCCGGTGCAGGATCTGTTAAATCGTCCGCTGGAACATATACCGCTTGAACAGAAGTAATAGAACCTTTCTTAGTTGAAGTAATTCTTTCTTGCATCGCTCCCATATCAGTTGCAAGTGTTGGTTGATAACCTACTGCTGACGGTATTCTTCCTAAAAGCGCAGATACTTCTGAACCTGCTTGAGTAAAACGGAAAACGTTATCCACGAAGAATAATACATCCTGGCCTTCATGGTCGCGGAAGTATTCTGCAAGAGTAAGTCCTGTTAAAGCTACGCGTGAACGTGCTCCAGGAGGCTCATTCATTTGTCCGTAAACAAGGGCTACTTTTGATTTTGAAGGTTCATCAAGATTAATTACCCCTGATTCAATCATTTCATGATAAAGATCATTTCCTTCACGAGTTCTTTCGCCAACTCCTGCAAATACAGAATATCCACCGTGAGCTTTAGCAACGTTATTAATTAATTCCATAATTAAAACTGTTTTACCAACACCGGCACCACCAAATAATCCAATTTTACCACCTTTAGCGTAAGGCGCTAACATATCAATTACTTTAATTCCCGTAACAAGAATTTCCTTTTTTGTTGATTGTTCGGTTAGATCAGGAGCTTTAGCATGAATTTGCGCTGTATCTTTAGAATCAATACTGCCTCTTTCATCAATAGGCTCACCTATAACATTCATAATTCTTCCAAGAGTTGCAGGACCTACCGGTACGCTTATTTGCTTACCTGTATCAAGTACTTCTACACCTCTTTTAAGACCATCTGTAGAATCCATAGCAATAGCTCTAATTGTATTTTCTCCAATATGAAGAGCTACTTCTAAAATTAATTTTTGGCCATTATTATTACATTCAAGCGCATTTAAAATTGGTGGCACTTGTCCATTTTCAAAATATACATCCACAACTGCTGAAATTACTTGTGTGATTCTACCAACGTTTTTAGTCATTCTTATCTCCTTAAAACTTATACGGCTTCTGCGCCTGATATAATTTCAATTAATTCTTTGGTGATGTGTGCTTGGCGAGTTCTGTTATATTCTAAAGATAAATCATTTATCATTTCACCTGCATTTCGCGTTGCATTATCCATTGCTGTCATGCGCGCACCCTGTTCACTTGCTGCATTTTCTAATAAAGCATGATAAATTCTTGTACGAATATTTTTTATAATTAAATTTTCAAGAATAATATTTTGCTCTGGTTCAAAGCTATAATTAAAGTTTTCAACTACACTGTCTTTTTCTTTTTTATGCTCAGTAAATGGAAGTAATCTTTCAAAAGTTACCTCTTGAGTTATTGCCGATTTGAAATGATTATAAACAATTGTTACAGTGTCGTATTTATCATGTAAATAAAGATCTATAATTTTATCTGCAACTTGAATTATATCACTAAAATGTAAAGTTTTCTTACTTAATCCATCAAAAGAATTTATTATTTTTTGACTAAATTGCTGTTTTAATAAATCAAAACCTTTAGAACCAACAGTTACAATTTCAAATTGCTTACCTAAGGTAGTTAATTCTGAAATTCGTTGTTTAGCAGCTTTCGCTATTGAAGTGTTAAAAGAGCCACACAAACCCCTATCGGATGAAGTAATAATAAGTAAATGTTTATTATCTGAACCTTTGCCATTAAGCAGTTTTACTAATTGTGGATTAACATTTTCATCGCTAATATCAATACTATTAGCTAAAGTGTTAATCATTTCCTTCATAGCACTTGCATAAGGAACCGCACCATCAAGCTTTAATCTTGCACGTCTTAACTTTGCGGCTGAAACCATTTGCATAGCCTTAGTTATTTTTTGCGTAGATTTAATACTTTTTATTCTAAGTTTTAAACTTTTTAAGCTTGGCATATTTTAAACCTTTTATACAAAATTCTCTGAAAATTGCTGTAAAACTTGCCTTAATATTTTTTCATTTTCATCAGAAACTTTTTGCTCTTCTCTAATAGTTTTTAAAAGATCACTATATTGAGTTTTAATAAGCCTTAATAATTCTTTCTCGTATCTTTGCACTTTATTAACTGGTACGTTATCAAGATAACCTTTTACCCCTGCAAAAATTACTATAACTTGTTCTTCAACTGCTAGCGGAGAATATTGAGGTTGCTTAAGTAACTCAGTTAATCTTTGACCTCTTGCAAGTAATTTTTGAGTAGTGATATCAAGGTCAGAACCAAATTGTGCAAACGCTTCCATTTCACGATATTGTGCAAGCTCTAACTTAATTGAACCAGCTACTTGTTTCATAGCTTTAATTTGAGCTGCAGATCCTACACGACTTACTGATAACCCCACGTTTACCGCAGGCCTTACACCCTTATAAAATAATTCTGATTCTAAAAATATTTGTCCATCAGTAATTGAAATTACGTTTGTTGGAATGTAAGCTGATACATCCCCTGCTTGAGTTTCAATAATTGGTAAAGCAGTAAGTGAACCAGCACCCATTTCATCAGACATTTTCGCTGCTCTTTCAAGTAAGCGTGAATGTAAATAAAACACGTCTCCTGGATATGCTTCTCTTCCTGGTGGACGACGAAGTAATAGTGACATTTGTCTATAAGCTACCGCATGTTTACTTAAATCATCATAAGTAATTAATGCGTGCATTGCATTATCTCTAAAATATTCGCCCATAGTACAACCTGTATATGGTGCTAAAAATTGAAGAGGAGCAGGTTCGGAAGCAGTAGCAGCAACTATAATACTATATTCTAATGCACCTTCTTCTTCTAATTTTTTAACTACTTGTGCAACAGTTGAACGCTTTTGGCCAATTGCAACATATACGCAATATAATTTTTTTCTTTCATCATCAAGTGAATTTACTTTCTTTTGATTTAATATAGCATCTAATGCTACTGAAGTTTTTCCTGTTTGACGGTCACCAATGATAAGTTCTCTTTGGCCTCTTCCAATTGGTATAAGAGTATCAATAGCTTTAAGGCCCGTTTGTACAGGTTCATGAACTGATTTCCTTGCAATAATTCCAGGAGCCTTTATTTCAATTTTACGAAATTCAACATTTGTTAAAGGGCCTTTGCCATCAATAGGATTACCTAAGGCGTCCACAACTCTTCCAAGCAAACCTTTTCCTACTGGTACTTGAACAATTTGATGAGTTCTTTTAACGGTTTCACCTTCTCTTACTTTATAATCTTCTCCGAAAATTACTGCTCCTACGTTATCAAATTCTAAATTTAGAGCCATACCTTTAAGTCCTGACTCGAATTCTATCATTTCACCTACTTGGACATCATTTAAGCCGTAAATTTTAGCAATACCATCTTCCACAGTAAGTACTTCGCCAACTTCTTTTACTTCAGCTGAATCAGCAAATTCTGCTATTTGCTTTTTAATTATTTGAGATACTTCAGAAGCCTTTATTTCCATTATCTTCCTCTTAACTAGTTAGATTACTAAATTCTTTATACACACTTTGTTTGAAGCTTTTCAGCTTATTGTAAAGAGACGCGTCATATAATGTTGAATTAATTTGTACCACTAAGCCATCAAGTATTTCAGGATCAATTTTTATTTCTGTAATTAACTTCTTATTTAGCTTAGTTTCGAGTTTATTTACTACTTTATTAATTAATTCTTGCGATGGTTGTTTAGCAAAAATTAATTTCAGTCTAAATTTATTTTCTTTTTGTTCAATTATTTCATTATAGCGTTCAATAATTTGCGGTAAATAATTTAGTCGAGAATTTTTAATTAAAAGATTTATAAAATTTATCAAATACTTTTCAGCGTTTAATTTATTTAATATTTCTTTTATTGTATTTTCGACAATATTTTTTTTCAGAAATTTATTATGTACGAGCTTTTTCAGCTCTTCAGAAGTATTGTATAGTTGCAATAAATTATCTAAGGTATTCTTGATACCTTTGTAATTTGCTTCTGTTATTTCGAATAAAGATTCTGCATATACGTTTATAATTTTTGCATCATCTTTTGCAGATTTTGCCATAATAGATTAACTTTTGGTTGGATTTTATTGTTGCTCAAACTATCATATACTTTTTAACATGGCAAGTAAGCTTTTTAAAACCTAAAATTTTTTTATATGATTATTATTGGATTAACTGGATCAATTGGAATGGGCAAAAGTTTTGTCGCTGACTTAATGAAAAATTTTAATTGTATAACTTTAAATGCTGATACAATCGCGCATAATTTTTTAAATTCACAAGAAGTAAAAAATCATTTTCCTGAAGCAATTGTTAATAATACAATAGACCGGAAATTATTAGGAAATATCGTTTTTAATGATGAAAATAAGCTATTTGTTTTAGAAAAAATTATTCATCCTAAAGTTGAAGAGTTTTATTTAAAAAATATTCAATATTTTAAAATGCACAAATTGTACAATTATTTGGTAATTGAGGCTCCTCTTCTTTTTGAGTCAAAATTAGACCGGCTTTGTGATTATGTTATTAACGTTAGAGCACCTTTTTATATTCAAAAGAAACGTGTTTTAAAGAGAAATAAAATTGATGAAAAACAACTTCAAAATATATTGAAAAGACAAATCAGTTCAAAGCATAAGTCAGAGCTTGCCGATTTTACTATAAATAGTAGCTTAGGTAAAAATTTTGTGCTAAAACAATTAAAGAATATTTTTGAGGAAATCGATGCAACCTTTAATTCGTGAAATTATTCTTGATACTGAAACAACAGGCCTTAATCCTGCAAATAATCACAGAATTATTGAGATTGGTTGCGTTGAATTAATTAACCGAGTTAAAACTGGTGTTGAATTTCATACTTATATTGATCCTAAAAGAAATATTCCTGAAGATTCTTTCCGCATTCATGGAATTTCTTTAGATTTTTTAAAAAAAAATAATGCACCTTTTTTTGAAGACATTGCGCATACATTTTTAGAATTTATAGGTGATGCAAGTTTAATTATTCATAATGCCTCTTTCGATGTTAAATTTCTTAATCATCATTTAATTGAACTCGGGTTCCTTCCTGTTGATCATAATAGGAAAATCGTAGACACTTTAACACTTGCTCGAACTAAATTTCCTGGTTCACCAATTAATCTTGATGCTCTTTGTCGCAGATTTAAAATTGATTTATCTTCACGTGAAAAACACGGAGCTTTAATTGACTCTAACCTACTTGCTGATGTTTATATTCAATTGACTGGTGGCTACCAAGATTCTCTTACAATTGATGTTACAAAAAAACAAATCGAAGAAATTATTATTACTAGAAGAAATTTATTCTCACGTGAAAACCCTACACAAATATCTGAAGAAGAAAAACTAGCTCATCTTGAAATTCTTTCAAAAATAAAAGAACCTCTTTGGTCAATTTAGTATTTTTAACAATTTTTGATTTAATTGTTGACCACTTTTAGAAAATAAAATATTTATAACAGTTACGTTGTAAGGTTACTTTACAACTAATTTTTTAAGGAGGTTTTAATGGAAAATAACGAAGTTATAAATAATGAAGAAGTTGCAGTTAGTGAAGAAGCTAACGTAGTAGTTTTAGAAAACGTTAATGGAACTGAAGAAGTTATCGAAGTACCAACAAACGTTTTACCAGCTGAAGTTACAGTTGATGTAGTTACTGCATAAATTATTTCCAAATAATTTAAGAAAACTTCTGGGGTTTCCCAGAAGTTTTTTTATTGACTTTTTCACTTAAAGGTCTACGCTAAAAATATTACCTAAACACTTCTTTTATTATATTCAATTAATAAATTTAAGGGGCCCTCCAGTGTCAAAAAGATTCCGTTTTTTACCTGTAAGCTTAGGTGTACTCGTTGAGCATTATGATACGAGCCTTTATGGTTTTATGTCTCCTTTATTAATTGAATTATTCTTTCCTAATGTCGATCCAATTAATGGAATTATGCTAATACTTTCTGGATATGGAATTAGTTTATTAGGTAAACCTATTGGGGCTGTTGTATTAGGTATGATAGGAGATAAATATGGTAGAAAAAGAGCATTAGTAACTTCTATTTTAGGCATGGGTATAGTAACTATATTTATGGGTCTATTACCTACCTATGCTCAAGTTGGAGGCTTGGCACCTGTTTTATTAATATTAAGTCGATTGTTACAGGCATTTTTTGTCGCCGGCGAATATAATGGTGGCGCTATTTTTATTGTTGAACACAATAAAAAAGATAATGGTTTAATGAGTGGAATTTATTGTAGTTTCACCGCAATTGGAATATTACTCGCATCTATTGCCACAACACTTGTTATAGAATATAAAGAAGAAGCAAATTTATGGCGTGTGCCATATTTTATAGGAGCAATTACAGCTCTTATAGGATTATATTTTAGATTATCTGCAACAGAAACACCTGAATTTATTAAAAGTCATGGAAAAACTTTTAATGAGCATTTTTGTAATTTATCGAATGAGAGCGCTAAACAATTAGTTACTATTATCGTTCTTGCAACATTTATAAGTGTTCTATATATGGTACCTACCATAATGGTAAATTCTTTCATAACAATTGTAACCAATATAACGGTGCCTGAAATTATGAAAATAAATTCGTTAGTATTAGTATTATATGCTATAATGTTACCATTTATGGGAATGCTTACAGATAAACTTGGTACTGATAGATTGTTATATTATTCCTTACTTGCTGGAGTATTTGTTACCGTCCCAACTTTCACATTACTTACTAGCGGTGATATATGGTCAATTTTTGCTTTCAAGCTAATTATGATTACCATTTGCGCTGCTTTTATTACAGCATTTCACCCTTGGTCTGTAAAACAATTTCCTGTAAATAGAAGATATACAAATATCTCATTTGGTTATTCTATAGGTAGCCAAATAGGAGCTTATGCTCCAACCCTTAGTTTATCTCTTTATAAGCAAACTGGTATAATTTATACACATGGTTTTTTAATTATGGTTAGCGCTTTATTAGGTTTATATTGTATTACAAAATTTAATAATGCATATATGGAAAAAATAGCATGAAAGAAGCAGATAAAAATAATAGTGAAGATAATAAAAATAATGAGTCTATTGAAGAAATTGGCGGCCCAAAAGGTCCTGAACCAACACGCTATGGCGATTGGGAAGTTAAAGGTAGAGTAAGCGATTTTTAATTTCTATTTTCCAAAACTTTATAGACTAACAATTTTACTTATGAGAAACTATTTTTAGAAACAAATATTTTATATTATTCTATAAAACTAAAATTAAGGATCTTATAAATGGAAAAATCTTTAATGATTTTTGCTTATAAAACAAAATTTTCTTGCTCTTATAAAATGACTAACCCAAATCTTAGTGAACAAGAAAATTTGATGTTTTATGGTTTAAATAATAACATTTTAGGTAATAGCTTTGAATTAATTATTGAATTTAAAGGTGCAATTGACCCTGTAAATGGAATGGTATTAAACCATTTAAAATTAAATGAGTTCGTAAAGGAATTTGTTATAAATAAAGTTAATAATAAATTTTTAAATGAAGAAGTGGATGAATTTCATCATATTGTTCCCACTTTAGAAAATTTAGCTTTTACCTTTTGGAATTGGCTATTAGTTAAAATTAATGAAAAAGTATTGCATTCTATTAAAATAATAGATTCAAACGGTAATTATGCAATGTATAAAGGTGAAAAATTAGGTACTGACGATGCTCTCGATTTCGTTCTCTGAAATTATAGTTATCTTCGTAGTGGCACTTACCTTATTTGGTAAAAAGGAGATTCCTGAACTTGTAAAAATGGCATTAAAGGTAATAAAAAAATTGTCATTTTATAAATCTCAAGTAAAGGATTATATAAAAGAAGTCTCTAACGAACTAGAAATTGAAGAAATAAACAAACAATTTACAAAAATCGTTATAGGTGAAGATGGTAAAGAATATCTTGCCTATGATTTAGATTTTATAAAACCTGATATTGCTAATGATGAAAAAGAACATACAGAACCAGACACAAAACCAATTACCTAATGACGAAATTTTAAAAAAAACTGCTTCTATAAGCGCTCATTTAATTGAGCTTAGAAATCGTTTTATTAAAGTTGGAATTGTGTTTATTGCATTATTTGCAATTGCTTATTTCTTTTCGGAAAATGTTTATAATTTTTTATTAATGCCTTTAATTAAAATCAATGGTGAAAATAATCACCGCATAATTTATACTGGGCTTACAGAAGCATTTTTTACCTATATAAAACTTTCTACCTTTACAGCTCTTCTTTTTACAATTCCCTATTTTTTCTGGCAAATTTATTTATTTGCAGCACCTGGGCTTTATAAAAATGAAAGAAAGGGATTTTTACCTTTTTTAATATTTACTCCTTTCCTTTTTTACAGCGGTATTGCTTTTGCTTATTATTTAGTTTTCCCCTATGCATGGCAATTTTTCTTAAGCTTTGAATCCCCTAATGCCGCTTTACCTATTGTTTTTGAAGCAAGGATTTATGAATATTTATCCCTTGTAATGCATTTAATGATTGCGTTTGGGGTGGCGTTTCAGCTACCAGTTGCAACGGTGTTATTATATAAAATTGGCCTAGTTTCTATAGAAACATTAAAAGCTAAACGTAAATATGCAATTGTAGGCATGTTTATTATTTCAGCAATAATTACTCCACCAGATGTGTTTAGCCAAATTGCTTTAGCTTTACCGCTAATTATTCTTTATGAGATTGCAATAATAATCTGTAATAAAATAATTAAGTAGGGAAAGTTATATGTCTAAAACGCATATAGATTTATATAAATGGACTTCTACTCAGGAATATTTACAAAATGAAGAGCTCTCAATCGATGTACAAGAAGATAACCAAAATAGATTACTTTATTTCACAAACCTTAGAAGTTTAAGGTTACATTATTCGGACTACAAATTATCTAATTTTCCATCCTATCCTTTTTATTTCACAAATTTATTAGCCTTAACAAAGCTTGATAATTTAAATTTGCGCATTTTTTCTAAGAAGGGGTTCAATCAAACTGTTCTTCAATCTCTAACTAATTTAACTTCTTTAGAATATTATTTTTATCATAGTAGAAATTTTCCTTATATTACCGGTCTTACTAAATTAAGAGAATTAAGTTTAAAATTTGAATGTAATTCATATGATAAAAATGATCATATAAGTAATCTTTCTAATATTTCTTACCTAACTCAACTTACCTCTCTTAGAATTAGTCGTACCCAAGGTAAGAGTATTAACCTTGATCTTTTTAAAAATTTAACACGCTTAAAAGAGCTAGCCTTAGATAGTTTTTATACTAATATTAATATTAATAGATTTATACTTCCTCCGCATTTAACTAGTTTTGAAGCTAATTGCGGAAGTTTTGAAAATATTGATAATATTTCATCACTTGTAAAATTAGAAAAATTAAAATTAAATGCTTATATTAAATCGTATCACTTAAAATCTTTAACAAACTTATCATCGCTTCGAGAGCTACACCTTGATTTTTTTGCTCGTGGAATTGATTGTAAGGATATCCCTAATTTTCCTAATTTAACATCGTTAGAACTTGTTAGTAATAATGATAGGGTTAAAAACTTATCGTATATAAGTAAATTTAATAATCTCGTTCATCTTTACTGTAGAAATATTCAATTTAATTTAAAATTTTTAGTTAAATTTACGCATTTGAAGTCACTTGATTTATATGAATGTGCATTAACTGAAACTAACGTGTTAAACAAATTACATACTCTTACAATATTAAAAATTCGCGACCTTACTTTATCTAGAAAGTCTTTAAATATTTTTAATATAAATCATGTAACTGCTCTTACTAATTTAGTTGAACTTGATCTGAGTGGATCTGTGGTACATAACTTACCCGAGATATTTAAATTATTTAATTTAAAGTTATTAAGCCTACTTGGCTCAGATATCAAAACATCTCAAGAAAAATGTCTTTCAATTAAAGAGGATTTAAAAAATAAGAATGTAAAAGTTCTGTATGGTTTATTCACGAGCTTTGATGAAGAAAGTAAGAGCGAAAAAATTAAAACTGATATTAAATTACATTATGCCCCAAGAATATTAATAAAAGTTTTTAGCTTTGTTTCTCTAAGCTTAGTGCTCTATTACTTTACCAACTTATCTGGTAGCAAAAACAATGAACAACAAGATTTCGGTAATACGAATAACTATAATATCAATAACGATCAAACCCAAAATTTTAGAGAATTTTGTGAGAATGTGATTAATAAAACTCTTGAGCATTTTAAAAGCTAGATTCTTTAATCAACAATTGAGATTTCTACTCTACGGCTTCCTGGTTCTCTTTGACCATCAATAGTCTCAATTGCATTGTCAGATTCACCAAATGCATAAATAACTATTTTTTCTTTTGAAATACCTTCAGAAGCAAGGAACTTTTTAACCGCTGTCGCTCTTTTCTTAGAAAGTTCAAGGTTATAAACTTCTGAACCAGCTTTATCAGTAAAACCATTTAGAGAAACTTCTTCCGGAGCAGGTTTCATTTTCTTTATTTCATTAGATATTTTCTTAAGAGCATTTTTTGAACCTTCAGTTAATTTATCGCTATCGAATTCGAAGAATATACGATATGAAAAATTTTCTTTTGCCTGGTTCAATATTTCTTCAGGTGATTTTATCGGTTCACTTTTTACTGGTGCAAGGATAGTTTTATTTGTTGCAACATTTAAATTACTTAATAAAGCTAATTTTTGATCAAGTAGGTTTTTACACTTACCAATATCTTCTTGTTGTAAATTTTCTTCTTGTTCTTCTAATAAACAGTCAAAAGCAAAATGGGCTTCTGCTAAATCTTTTGCATAGTTTTTACGAATTTCTGTTTTTGCAATTAAATCTACTAATATTTTTCTTTTATTATTAAGTTCTGGAATAAATTGATCTGGAATATTCCAATGTTCAATTTTTTCTGGTTCAACATTTTGACCATATACAATAAACATTGCTTTATTTATAAAATGTTGAGAATCAATCCAATCATATTTTTCTGCCTCGTTTTCAGCAAATTCTTTGTATAATTCGAATAAATGTAGCTGGTAAGCATCACCCTTTGCTTTGGCACGCTTTAAGGTTTCTAATGATGTACAACTTGCAAGTACTGTAGAAATAATAATTAGATTTAAAAAATTTTTAAGCAATGCTATTTCACCATAAGTTATTGTTTATTAAAAAAAATTATTGTTTATTAAAAATAATATTTTATTAATTATTAAGATTCAATAAAAATTTACATTATTAGTTTTATTCTTCAGCAATATTTCTAACTTAATATATATTTTCAACTTAAACTATCAGTAGACTATTTAAAATATACTTATATATTACCTAGAATAACTCTTTAAAATTTTATACTTATGGATAAAATTCGAATCGGTACCAGAACAAGTAAACTTGCAATCACTCAAGCTAATATTGTAAAAAATCAACTTATAAATATGCTTGGATTTAAGGAAGATGCATTTGAAATTATCCCTATAAAAACTATAGGTGATATTGTTACGGATAAAAATATCAGTGAAATAGGGGTAAAAGGTGTATTTACAAAAGAATTAGAAGATGCACTTTTAAACAATTCTATTGATATTGCTGTTCACTCTATGAAAGATATGCCGGCTGAATTACCAAAAGGTTTAATAATTTCTGCAGTTCTCGAAAGAGAAGATTATAGAGATGCTATTTTAGGCATTCCATCGCTTGAATTATTACCGCTTAATGCAATAATCGGTACTTCTTCACTACGTAGAACTGCTCAAATAAAAAACCTTCGTTCTGATTTAAAAATAATTCCTTTTAGAGGAAATGTTCCTACTAGAATTAATAAGTTAAATGAAGGTATTGTTAGTGCAACTATACTTGCTGTAAGTGGGCTTAAAAGATTAGGAATTGATAAAAATATTTATTTCCCTTTAGATGAAACGCAATTTCTTCCTGCTGCGGCGCAAGGAATTATTGCTATTGAGTCTAGAGAAGATAATACAATGATCCGCGATATTTTAAGTAAAATAAATCATGGTGAAACTTACATTATAGCAAAAAGTGAAAGAGCTTTTTTAAGACAATGGGAAGTAGAAAAATTTAATAAATTTGGAATTCGTATATCAAGTTGCCAAACTCCAATAGCAGCTCTTGCAAAAATCTCTGCAAATCAACTTAAATTTAAGGCAATGGTTGCAGATGATGAAATGAATAATATTTATTACTTTGAAGAAATGTGCGATATTTCTTATAATAAAGATATAGGTGTTAAAGCGGCTTCAACTTTAGCTAAAAAAGTTTTAATTTAAAAAGGGTAGAAATTTCAATGCAAGCAACAATTTTTAAGCCCACTAAAACTGCGATGCAATCTGGATTGCGTAATACAAAAAAATGGTTAGTTAAATTTGAGCATGATGGATCTCGTTATGTTGATAGTTTAATGGGATGGACCGGTTCAAAGGACATGCTTCAAGAAACTACTTTAACTTTTCCTTCTAAAGAAGCTGCTGAAAATTATGTAAAAAAATATTACCCTGATTATGAAATTTCTTATCCACATGAAAGTAAGAAAGTTAAAAAGAATTATGCCGATAATTTTACTGATTAATTACTTATAAAATCCTTACATCTCAAAATATTACTATTAAATTATTAAAATATTAACTTTTGATAAAATATATGATATAATTATTATATATAGAATAATAATTATTTATGAGGGTTTTTATGACTAAAACAAGACCTGAAAATCCTTTTAAACAAACTTTCACTCAACTTCTTGCTGAGTATCAAAGGAATTCTAACGCGGCTAATCTTAATAAAATCGATGAATATGCTAAAACTGTTCCTGAAAATATGCGTACAGAAGTTTTAAGACCTCATTTTGATTTTGCAATGCGAAATGACTTTGGAGAAATTGGAAAAATATTTATTAAAAACGGTATGGATGTTGATTTTAAAGATCCATATGCCCATAATTATACTGCTCTTGATATTGCAGTTGATGCTAGAGATGCAAGTGTTGTAAAAGAAGTTATATCACATTCAAAAGATCCTACCTCTCTTGTTAATAATCCTGATAATTTGGGTAATACTCCTCTTCACAGAGCAACTAAGCTTGCTCAATATAATATTGCTAATGATTTAATAGATAATGGCGCTGATCTTAAAGCAAAAGATACAAATGGTAAAACCCCTATTGATGTAGCTAAAGAACCAAGAAATGATTTTCAAAGAGAGCATAAGAAGAATTTTGACCAAAAACTTGCAGAAAAAATAGGCAAAAATAGCAATGTTAATATTGAACAAGTACATATTAAAAATAATTCTGTAGAAATAAATAAGAGTAAAGCTGACAATAAAGAAGTAGAAAACCTTAAATCTTCTAAAGTACAAAAAACACTTGGAGTTGATGAGAAAGGTAAAGATAAAAAGTTAAGTTTTAAAGAGCGTCATCAAAATAATATGAAAAAAATGGCTGAAACGCATAAGAAAAATGTGGAAAGCATCAAAAAGTTTTTTTCAAATCTTAGTAAAAAATCTCATAGTAATGATAAATCACATGAAAATTTTACTGGAAAAACTCCTCACAATAGAGGTAAAGGTAGTCGCGTTAAATAAAAAAGGGGGAGCTCAACCACCTCCCCCTATCTCATCATATTTTAAATAATATTTATTCTTTTGCCATTTTTACAATATAATGGGTTGGATATTTTTTATAAGCGCCGCTTGCAGCGTCAATTACAAAGCCTGGCCAGAATAGTACATTACCAATAGTTAACACATTAAAGTTTTCGCCTGCAACAGTTCCAACTTGTCTATAACCATTTCTTACGCATTCAATTCTTAAGGTTCCATGACCTAAATTTACATTTAGTGAAGCAGGGTTAGTAGTTATTTCGTAGTGGTTTCCCTTACCATCTATGACAGTACAATGAATTTTATGTATTTCAGTATGAGTTTTATTATCAACGACTTTAATATGTATTGTTTGTGTTAATCCTGAAAGTACGGTTGCACATCCAGCGATTAATAATAATAAGAGTACACATAAGTATTTTTTCATGACCCATCCTCTTTTTAAATTATACATCCTCTTTTCGTATAAATTTATGCTAGAACATTTAATTCAAGCTTTCAATAACTTTCTTAATTAAAAATTGATTTTATTTTATTACGTTAATTATTTATTTACTATTCCACAATTTTAATTTTTTAGCATTTTATAATTAGAATTGGTAAATATTATAAGGGGATATAAGTTTTTTATTTGTTATCTTTATGAGATTTTAGAGATATAAATATTCATAATTAAAAATTAACTCATTAAGATTTTACATTTTAGCTAAAATGTTAATTTAATATGTATGGTATAATTTTTTATTGAATTAGCTAATATATATATTTTATAAAGATTGTATAAAAAAAGCTCAAAGAAATAACTTTGAGCTTTTTTTGAATAATATATAGAAGTAAAAACTAACGTTTTGAGAATTGGAAGCTTCTTCTAGCTTTCTTCTTACCGTATTTTTTACGCTCTACTTCTCTTGAATCCCTTGTTAAGTGACCATTTTGACGTAAAGCTTTATGATTACTTTCAGGGTTAATTTGGTCTAAACATCTTGCTATCCCAAGCTTTACAGCCCCAGCTTGACCTGATAAACCACCGCCTTTAACCATACAAACTATATCATAAAGATTTGTTGTATTAGTATCAGCGAAAGGTTGATTAAGAATCATTCTTAAAATTGGACGAGCAAAATATTCTTCTATTGGTTTACCATTTATAACAGCTTTACCTGTACCTGGTTTTACATAAACTCTTGCTATAGATCTTTTTCTTCTACCTGTAGCATAAGTTGCATTTTGCATATTAGTAGACTTTTTAGCTGTTGTAACAGCTTTTTTTTCTGTTGTTCCCGCAGCTTTTTTTACAGCTGGAACTTTTTCTACTTTAACTTTTTTTGGTGCTGCTTCTTCCTTACGAGCCATAAACTTATCACCTATAATTAACTAGTTTTTTTATTTTTTCTATTCATAGAAGCTACATCTAAAGCAGCAGGTTTTTGAGCCTGATGAGGATGTTCACTTCCTGCATATACAAATAAATGAGTCATTTGTTTTCTACCAAGAGTATTTCTTGTTATCATTCTTTGTACAGCTTTATAGATAACTCTTTCAGGAAATTTACTTTCAAGAACTTTACCAGCTGTTATTTCTTTAATACCGCCTGGAAATCCTGTGTGATGATAGTAAAATTTACCATTTTTTCTATTTGCTTTATTACCTGTAAGCCTTACTTTTTCAGCATTAATAATTACTACATTATCACCGCAATCCATATGTGGAGTAAAAGTAGGTTTATGCTTACCACGAAGAACTTTAGCAACTATACTTGCAAGTCTTCCTAATACTAAATCAGAAGCATCGATTATAAGCCAATCTTTTTTAATTTCTGATGCTTTCATTGAATAAGTTGTTTGAACCATATTCTCTATCCAATTAAATTTGTTTAATCTTTTTGTGTATTTCTTCTGTCAACGACTTCTGAAATACGCGCAGCTTTACCACGTAATTTTCTCATATAGTAAAGTTTCGCTCTACGAACTCTACCGCGTCTAACCACTTCCACTTTTTCAATACGTGGTGAATATGTTGGGAATATTCTTTCTACACCCACACCATGAGATAATTTACGTACTACAAATGATGAACCATAACCTTTGTTACGGATTGCAATACAAAGTCCTTCAAAGACCTGTACCCTTTCATTATTTCCTTCTACAATTTTTACA
This sequence comes from Sphingobacteriia bacterium, assembly GCA_017304685.1. Lineage (NCBI taxonomy): Bacteria > Pseudomonadati > Bacteroidota > Sphingobacteriia > Sphingobacteriia bacterium. Next base: position 199,156 of record JAFKLR010000004.1, read on the forward strand.
TGCACTGATACTGTATCGCCTGCTTTAAATTCAGGTAATTTTTTATTTTGTGTCAATTTTGCAATTTGAGCGTTATTAAATTGCTCTAACTTATTCATAACATCCCCGTAAGTTAACTTTCTTTATATTTGCTCCATAAATCTGAACGACGTTCTTTAGTAATTTTCATTGCTTGGTCATGTCGCCAGTTTTTTATTTCTTTATGATTACCTGACATTAAAACTTCAGGAACCATAAGGCCATTCCATTCAGAGGGCCTAGTATACAGCGGATATTCTAGCAATCCCGAAAATTCATTTTGACTGCTAAAACTTTCCTCACTTAACGCATTTTGGTTATTTATTACACCAGGTAGAAGACGAATGCAAGCATCAATTAGAGCTAACGCACTAATTTCTCCTCCTGACATTATAAAATCACCTAAACTTATTTCCTCAAAGTTATAGAAATCTATAATTCTTTGGTCTATACCTTCAAAACGCCCACACAATAATAGAGCAGAATTAAAATTAGTCAAATGACTTATATAATTTTGCTCCATAACCTTACCCCGAGGGGTAAAATATATTTGTTTTTCAATAACATGTTCATTTATAATATTTTCTATAGCATTCCCTAATACGTCAGGCCGCATTACCATTCCGGCACCGCCACCAAAAGGTTTTTCATCAACATTTTGATGTTTATCTTGACTATAGTCTCTTATATTATAAACCTTTAATTCCCATTTACTACCTAAAGCTTTACCTGCAAGTGAATGCTTAAGCGTTCCCGGAAACATTTCAGGAAACAAAGTAAGTACATGGAAGGTTATCATTTTACACCTCTTCTGGAGGAATAATTTCTATAATTTTTTTATTAACATCAATAACTGGGAAAATTTTTGAAGTGAGATTATATAATACTTTTGTATTATCTATTTTCTTTATTTCTACTATATCTCCAGCTCCAAAATTAAAAACTTGGGTTACTATTCCAAATTCTTTATTACTTCCTTCTAATATAATTTTTGAATCTATTAAATCTTCTATATAAAAAGTGTTTTCCTCTTTAATCTCCGGTAATTCTTCTCTAAGAATATATAACTTTCTACCTTTGAACTTTTCGGCATCAGTTCTTGAAGTAACTCCTTTTATAGAAGCTATAATTTGACTATCACCTATAGATCTATATTTAAACTCTAAAATATTTTCTTCTTCATCTGTAAAACTATGAAATTCAATAAAAGAAGATGCAGAAGAAGTAAAAGGTTTAATTTTCACTTCTCCTTTTAATCCGTGAACGTTTGAAATTACTCCAAAACAAACTAAATTATTCACCACTTGCTTTTCTAGGAGCTCTTTTTGGATTCTTCTTTAATTTTTCAACTTGCTGAACAACTGCAGCCGGTAATTGGATTCCTTTATCCATAGCGAGTTTTGCTACTCTATCAGATGGTAAAGCGCCTTTGCTCATCCAGTTATTTAAAGCTTCGATGTTAATTGCAAATCTATCTTCTGTTCCTTTTGGTTTTAAAGGATCAAATGTACCAATCACTTCAATAAATTTACCATCACGCGGAGATGTAGAAGTTGCCACTACAACTTTATAGAATGGCTTTTTTTTCGCTCCGCCTCTTGCTAATCTGATCTTAACTGCCATATTATTTATTACCTTTTATAATTTTAAAGTTTATAAGCACAGGAAATTTAAAACATTTTTAGTGATTAGTAAAGAATTTTATAAGTTTCCTATGTATTTTATTTTAATAAAGCTAGTATTTTCAATCTCTTGTTAAATTTAAAATACCAAATATGCGGCACCCCAGGCGAGTCCTCCACCTATTGCTGCTAGCATAATTTTATCACCTTTTTTTATTCTTTTCTGGTTATAAGCCTCACTTAACGCAAGCGGAATCGAAGCTGCTGATGTGTTAGCGTGCTTATCTAATGTTATAACTACTTTATTTTCTTCTAATGTAAGTTTTTTTGCTACACTAGAAAGAATTCTTACATTTGCTTGATGTGGAATAAAAATATCAATATTTTCTGATTTTTGTCCTAATTCTTCAAGTATACCTTCAATAACTTCATGCATTTTTTCAACAGCATGTTTAAAAACTTCACCACCTTTCATTAAAAGAAGACTTTTTTCACCGTTGTTTACGCCTATACCGCCACTTGTACGTAATATGTCAATGTAATTGCCATCAGAATGTAACTTGCTTGCAAGTATTCCTCTACTTGAATTTTCTTCAGCTGAAAGTATTATAGCTCCTGCCCCATCACCAAATAAAACACATGTTGTTCTATCTTTCCAATCTAGTATTTTAGTCATCGCTTCAGCGCCTATAACTAGAACATTTTTAGCCTGATTATTTTCAATAAAATTCTTTGCAATGTGGAGTGCATAAATAAAACCTGCGCATACTGCCTGCACATCAAATGCAAAAGCATTTGAAGCTCCTATATTTGCTTGCACCTTTACCGCAGTTGCAGGAAATGTATAATCTGGTGTCGTTGTTGCTACAATGATACAGTCAATTTTATCTGCAGAAAGTTTTGCATCTTCTAAAGCTTTTTTTGAAGCCTCACTTGCAAGGTCAGAGGTTAACATATCTGCGTCAATAATATGCCTTTGTTTAATGCCAGTTCTTGTAGTTATCCATTCATCATTGGTATCTACTATTTTTTCTAAATCATTGTTAGTTAAAACATTTTTAGGTAAATAAGACCCAATACCACTTATGACTGCTTTAATCATTTGTTTTTGCACTGTTCTACTCTATTAAAGCTTCTACACTAAATGATTGCTCTAAAATATTAGCTACTGATTTATTAATTTCTTCGCTCGCAAGGCTTTTAGCAACTAATATGGCATTTGCATTACCTAGCTCATCAGATGAACCATGACTTTTAACCACTATTCCATCTAAACCTAATAACATGGCGCCATTATAATTTCTGTGATCAAGTCTTGAAAAAGTTTTCTTAAGACTTGCTTTAGCTAACAAATATCCTATTTTTGCTATTATAGAGTTTTGAAAACCTTCTTTCATAAATTCTCTACAAAGTTTTGCTGTACCTTCAGCAGTTTTAAGGGCAATATTTCCTGAAAAGCCATCTGTAACTATAACATCTACAAATCCATCGATAATACCGTCGCCTTCAATATAACCATAAAAATTTATGTAATCTCTAAATTCTCTGATCATTTGAGAAGCTAGCTTTATAGTATCACTGCCTTTAATATCTTCTGAACCTACGTTAAGTAAGCCTACTTTTGGTCTTTCAACTTGAAAAATAATTTTTGCAAAAGCTGAACCCATTATTGCAAATTGCATTAAATTTGTAGCAGAGCATTCAATATTAGCACCCATATCTAACATTGCAGCTTTTCCTCTTAATGTAGGGACTATACCGCATATTGCAGGTCTGTCTATACCACTTAAGGTTCTAAGTACAATTTTAGAAATTGCCATTAAAGCACCTGTATTTCCTGCAGAAACTACAGCATGAGCTTCACCATTTTTTACTGCTTGTACTGCTAAATACATACTTGAACGCTTACCATTTCTGATAGCATATGCGGGTGTATCATTTGAAGATACTATATCGGTTGTATGTATAATATGATAATGATTTACAAGGTTCGGAGACTTATTAACTTCTTTAATAATTTTATCTTCATCACCAACTAAAAGGAATCTTAGGTTACCCTCTCTTTCTAATGCCTTACTTGCACCAGCTATGACAGATGAAGGGGCGTTGTCGCCCCCCATACAATCTAATGCTATGGTTATTTCTCTATTGGACTTTGGCATTCTTTATTAAATTATCCTAGTGTTTGTGATCATCATGATTGTCATTTTCATCATGATTATGGTCGTGTGTCTCTTGCTTTTGAGCTTTAATTATAACTTTTCTACCTTTATAATAACCACTTTTGGTCATTCTGTGCGGTCTGTGGAAATCACCTGTTGTAGTGTCTTCTACAGGCATTGATGGTGTAGCCTTCGTTACTAAGTGCGCTCTACGCATTTTTCTTTTGGAAGGCGAGGTTTTCCGTTTAGGTACTGCCATTTTTTTACCCTTAATTTAAAATAATTGATTTATTGATCTTCAAAATAAAGTTATTAATATATTGAAAATATCTAGAATGCAAATTATTTTTTGTGTAATATAAAACGTTTTCGTATTAATTTTAGAATATCAATGAGTTTTATGAAATATAGCCTTATCTTATTACTACTTACTTTAAATCTTAATGGATGCTTAAAGAAGGAAATTATAAATGGTAATAATGAACTTTTAATAGAAGATTCTTTACAATTTGAAATAAATAAAACTACAAAGAACGAGATTCATCAAGAATTAGGTTCACCTACTGCTGTAGAAGAAATTGATGGCGACAAGTGGTTATATATTGTAAGAAAAATGGATAAAATAGGTTTTCTTAAAGCTAAAACTGTAAAACAATATGGTTTTCTTTTTGAATTCGATAATAACATTTTAACTTATTATCAAAAAATTGATTTAAATAATTATAAAAATATAAGTTTTTCTTATGAAGAAACTCCTTCATTTGGCGATGATCCAAGCTTTGTAAAAGAAATATTCTCAAATTTTGGAAGATTCAACATTCGTAAGAAAAAAGGTCTATAGATTTAAATAAGAGAGAAAATTTAATAACTTTCTCTCTTATTTTTATATTTTTGCTATATAAGAGCCTATTTTTGTACCACTTTCAATATCACTATGAGCTTTTGATATTTCATCAAAATTATAAATATTAATTGTAGGTTTAATAGCTTTCCTTCTCATTAATTCAAACGCATCATTAGCGGCAAGCGTTAATTCCATTTTAGAAATTTGATAAATATTTAGATCAGGTCTTGTAACAAATAAACATCTATCATCTAATAATGTTAAATCTAAATTATTTGGCCTTCCTGCTATATCACCTAAAGAAACTGCTACGGCTAAGAAATTCATGCATTTAAAAGATTTAGTTAAATAATCGCCACCAACTAAATCGTATACAATATCAACACCAATATTTTTTGTTTTTTTCATTATTTCACTTACAAAATCTTGCTGCGTTACATCAATAACCATTTCACATGATTTTAAAGAAGTTAAATAATCATATTTTTCTTTTGAATTTACAGTTGCGAAAACCTTTAAATTATAAAATTTAGCTACTTGGCAAAGTATATGACCGACACTCCCTGCAGCTCCATGAATAAGTATTGGCTGTCCTTCTTTAATTTTCGCTACTCTTTTTAACAAATAATGAGCGGTTAAAGTTTTTGAAAAACAAGCTATAGCAGTTTGTTGATCTATATCGGAAGGTAATTTTACTAAAAAATATGGGTTAATTACACGATGAGTAGAGTAAGCACCTGAACCTACTGTCGCATAAATTACTTTGTCGCCTTCATTTAAATCCTTCCATTCAACCCCATTGCCTATTTTTTCTATTTTTCCAACTGCTTCATAACCTAATACATAAGGGGTTTTAGTTGGGATAATACCTTTTCTTCTAAGTACATCCTGGTGATTGATTCCAATAAAATTATGTGCTACAAGAACTTCATCTGAATTAGGAATAGTAGTTTGATCCTGAACTAGTTCAAGTTTTTCTGGACCACCACAACTATTTAACCTATATTTTTTTATCATAAGTTAATACATTTAATTTTTTGATATTTATAGATATTATTGTAATTAATATAAAAAAACAAGATTAAGTATGCACGCAAAATATCTTACATATGTAATTTTATCTTATATAGTTTTTTTTACCTGTATAATTTCTTATACTTTTTACACTTTTAAAGAGTGGTATAAAATTAGATCAAATGATAAAAAAGAAATATAAACGATTATTATCACTACTTATTTTTCTAGCTCTTTTTGGTAGTGGTTTAACTTTAGTTTTAGTTCAATTTAAAGAAAATATAATTTTTTTCTACACTCCTTCAGAGCTTAAAAATCAAACAAATTTATTTAATAAAGAAATGAGAATTGGCGGATTGATTGAAGAAGGATCTATAAAAAACGCCAGCCACTCAAATGAATTTCATATATTCGTTATAACGGATGAAGAAGCAAAAATTTCAGTAAAATATAAAGGAATTTTACCTGCATTATTTAGAGAAAATCAAGGCGTAGTCGCAAGAGGAAAATTAATTAATTCTAGTGAATTTTTAGCTAGCGAAATTTTAACTAAGCATGACGAAAAATATATTCCAAAAGAATTAGAAGATAAACTTAAAGAAAAAGGATATTTTAAAGATGAGAAATAGAGCTATTACTATTTTTTTATTAGCATTATTTTACATATGTTCATTTCAAGTTTATGCATCAACTTCTATTGAAAATTATTTAAAAGAAAATTTTGAAAGCGGTACTATTTTAGTTATTAAAGGTAATAAAACTATATTTAATAAAGCTTATGGATTTGCTGATGTAAATAAAAGGGTTTTAAATACTATTAACACACAATTTCCTATTGCATCATTATCGAAAATATTCACTTCAGTCGCTATTTTAAAACTCGCAGAAAATAATGTTTTAAATATAAACGATAAATTAGATAAGGCTTTACCTACATATAAAGCTAAGTGGTCTAAAGATGTTTCATTACATCATTTACTAACTCATACTTCTGGGGTTCCTAATTATATAGAAACAGAAGAATTTAAAAAATTATATAAATCTCCTCAATCTACCCAAACAGTAATTAATATAGGGAAAGATTTACCATTAAGGTTCATTCCTGGAAGTAAATATGAATATAGTGGATTTGGATTTAATCTATTAGGTGCTGTTATTGAACACGCTTCTAATATTAAATATGAAGATTATTTAGCAAATAATTTCTTTATCCCTTTAAAAATGAGTAGAACTTTTATACCCCGTAATAAATTAGTTTCCTCTCTTTATACTAAAAATAAAATACTCGCTAAAGGTTATTTAAAAGATAAAAATAATCTTATTGAAACTAAGGGTTTAAATTTAAGTTTAGCTTTTGGTGAAGCAGGTATTATTTCAACAACTCATGATTTATATAAATGGCAAAAAGGATTGTTTAAAGGTAAATTATTATCAGAAAACTATTTAAATTTAATGCTTACAAATCACTCACAAAACCATGGGTATGGTATATTCATAAGTACTAAGTTAAGTAATGAAAAAGTTTATTATCATCAGGGTCGTATAAACGGGTTTTCCACTATAATGGCATATGAACCTAAAAGAGATATTCATATAATTATATTAAGTAATATCATGGAAACAAAAGTGTATGAAATTACTAGAAAACTATTTGAAATGATTAATTAAAATCTACTTAAATTTGTTTTTCAAGTAATTTATATATATTTCTGGATCTAAGTTTTTACCTGTTACTTTTTCTATAAGTCCGCTTGCACTATAAAATGAACCATATTTGTGTACATTATTATTTAGCCAAATTTTTGCTGATGAAAAATTTCCATTTCTAAATTGATTAGTATCAATATGCGGTTTAGCAGCGTCAAACCATTGTGCTGCTATCATTGCACCTAAACTATAGCAAGGAAAATATCCAAAATGCCCACCATACCAGTGCATGTCTTGTAAGCAACCTAAATCATCTGATGGTGGAGTGATATTTAAATATTGCTTCATTTTCGCGTTCCAGGCTTCTGGCAAATCTTTTACTTGAACATCGCCTCTTAAAATTTCCTGCTCTAATTCATATCTTAAAATAACATGTAAAGGATAGGTTACTTCATCGGCATAGATTCTAATAAAAGATTTTTCTACTTTATTAGAATTATTCCATAAATCTTTTTCACTAACATCTACATTTGCAATAGATTTTATTTTTTTAGATAAATAACTTAAGAAATCTTTATTTGTTCCTATTTGCATTTCATAAAATAAAGACTGGCTTTCGTGAATCGACATACCCAATGAATTTCCAACCGGTTGGTTATAATATTCATAAGGCCTATTTTGTTCATATATCGCATGTCCTGTTTCATGGACTGTCGCCATAATTGATTTTAAGCAATCATTTTCATCATAATTTGTAGTTATTCTTATATCCCCATATGTTCCACCACAAAATGGATGAATACTTTCATCAACCCGACCATTTTCTATGTTAAAACCTAGATCTTTCATGATCTCTAAATTAATTTGTTTTTGATGTTCTTTGCTTAATTTAATTTTAGAATAGTTATTATTTTCTCTTTTTTGTTTTTCAATTATTTCATCAGTAAAACTTGGTAGAAATTGTTTGAGGTTAGAAAATAATTTATTTATCTCTTCTTCTTTTCTACCGTAATCATAGCTTATAAGTAGAGCTTCATATTTAGTAACTTTAAATTTCTCTGCTTTAATAGAAGCAATTTCTTTAGTTAAATTTACAATTTCCTCTAAGTAAGGCTTAACAGCTTTAAAATCACCTTTTGGCTTTGCTTCTCGCCATACAAGGTCACATTCACAACCTGCTTTAACCATTTTTCCGGCAAGCTCATTATCAATGCAAGTTGAGATGTCATATAACTTTCTTGTTTCTCTTACATTTGCTTTTTGCCAATCATTAAGTTCATTTAATTTATTTTCGGCATTTACAATTAATTCTTCATATTGTTTGCAAGTTGTAAGCTCATGATAAAATTTTGAAAGTTCTTCGATTTGTTTATTACGGAATTCCCCTGATTTTATTGGCATCATAGTTGCAGAATCCCAATATAAAATTGAGAGCGCATCTGAAATACTACTTAGACGACTATTATATTCTTCTAACTTTTTATACTCTTTCATTTTTAGCAAGTCTCCTTGAATATTCTAAGAAGATAATTAAAAGTGCTATTGCCATGCCGAACCATGTAAAGGCGTAACCTAAATGATCATTACGTATGTTTAAAGAGATATCTTTACCAATAGGCGGTATGTTATTCTCATAAGCTTTCATCACATAAAAATCTTTTACATTAATTTTGAAATGCTTACCTATTTCTTTGGGTGAAATATAGTACCATACATTATGTTCAACATCATTTGTCGGTGTGAACATTTTTTTCTTTTCACCTTCAAGTATTCCACCTGTAAGTTTTAAATTATAATCTTTTTTATATTTATCTTTTTCCTTAAGGGGAATCCACCCGATATCAGCAACTAAATAATCCCCATCTTTACATTTAAGTGGCGCAAGTAATCTATAACCTGGTTCACCTTTAAACTGAATAGGACCTGAATATAAAAATAAGATTTGATCTGCTTTAACAGTGCCTGAAATTTTTACTTTTGAATAAAAAATATCTTCTTTATCATCAAATTTTTTATTAAGTTCCTTACAAGTAGCGGTAACTACAGGCCGATCTATTTTTTTCTTAATATCGTTAATAATATCAAGTTTAGTATTTAATCTAAATAATTGCCATACCCCAAGCGACACCATGAATATAACCATAATTATAGTCATGGTAGTTGGAATAAGTTTGAATTTAAATTTCATTATTTATTTATCTACCCCAAACGTATACAAATACGAATAAGAATAACCATACAACGTCAACGAAATGCCAATACCAAGCTGCAAATTCAAAACCTAAATGATTTTCTGAATCCATTTGGCCTTTACGCGCTCTAAACCAGCAAACTGCTAAAAATATAGTACCTATAATTACGTGCGCACCATGAAAACCTGTTGCCATAAAGAAGTTAGAAGGGTAATTTCCACCATTAAAAGTAAAAGGTGCATGCATATATTCAAAAGCTTGGCATAAGGTAAAAAACATACCTAATAAAACTGTTATCCCTAATCCTTGAATAAAATCTTTTCTATTATTTTCAAGTAATGAATAGTGAGCCCAAGTTACTGTTGTACCTGATAATAATAAAATTAATGTATTGAATAATGGTAAGTGCCATGGGTCAAAAGTTTTAATATCTGCTGGTGGCCATACACCTTCTTTTACTACCCATACTCCTTCTAAAATTCCAGGAGTTGCAATAACTGAATGGAAGAATGAAAAGAAAAATCCAAAGAAAAACATTACTTCTGATAGAATGAATAAGGCCATGCCTATTCTTAACCCGTTTTTAACTACATTATTATGTGCTTTATCGATAGCAGCTTCTTTTACTACATCGCGCCACCAAGCAAACATAACATAAAAAATCATTAAAAAACCTAGTGGTAAAAGAAATTTACCTAACATATATTTATGTAAAAATAATATGGCACCGATTGCAGTTGTAAGTAAGGAAATGGCTCCCATTATTGGCCATGGGCTTGGATTAACTAGATGATACGGGTGCGATTTTTCGTGGTCTGCCATTTAAAACTCCTTACTAATATTTTATCTTAATTACCTTTCTGTTATATCAAAAAAAGTATATGATAAAGTTATTTCTTTAACATCATCTAAATTATGATCGTCTTCTAGTTTTGGATCAACATAAAAAGTTACTGGGAATTCAACTTTTTGATTTGGTAGTAAAATTTGTTCTTCAAAACAGAAACAATGAATTTTCTTAAAATACTTACCTGCTTTAAGTGGAGTAACGTTATATGTTGCCATTCCTTTTATCATATTATTCGATAAATTTTTAGCTTCAAAATATACTAAAATGTTTGAACCAGTTAAGGCTTTAATATTATTTTGTTTAGTTTTAAATTCCCAAGGCAAGTTTTTATCAATATTTGCATCAAAATAAACTTTTATTTCTCGCGTACCTATTTTGTCAGATTTTTGTTTAACTTGGCTTATTGTACCGCCAAAACCTGTAACCTGACAAAATACTCGGTAAATTGGAACAGCAGCGTAGGCCATCATGAACATGCCTAAAACTATAGCCGCCATATTAATTGCAAGTTTTTTATTGTTCATTTAATTAATAAATCGGAATATTTGATTACACCTAAAATAAAAAATATAAAAATCATACCAAATAATGCAGCTAACAAAGTGTAATTTTTATATTTTTTTTGTTTATGAATTTCGTGTAAAGGCATAGGAACCTCTTTATCAGTAATAATATTAATAAAAATTATTTTTAAATTTTTTAAATAAAAAATATTTTATCTAAGATTAAAAATGTAAAAATCAGAAATAAGTAGAGTATAGAATAGCCGAATAATTTTGGTGCTAATATGATATTTCTTGAAACAAGCAATCTTAAAGCATCATATATAAATTTTATTCCTAAAATTAAAGAAGCTGTTAAATAAACCCATGATGACATTTTAATAAAATATGGTAGCGATGCTGTAAGTACCATCAGTACACTATATACAAATATATGACGCTTTGTAACTAATTCACCATGCGTTACAGAAAGCATAGGAACACCTGCTTCTTTATAATCATCTGATTTATAAAGTGAAAGCGCCCAGAAATGTGGAGGTGTCCACATAAAAATAATTGAAAATAAAATTATTGCTTCAAGTGAAATAGAATTTGTTACAGCAGCCCAACCTATCATTGGTGGAAAAGACCCAGCCGCACCCCCAATAACAATATTTTGTGGAGTGTTTCTTTTTAACCAAATCGTATAAATGAAAACGTAAAATAAAATTGCTATTAAAAGTATAAAGGCTGATAAATAATTTACAGCTACTCCCATTAAAAATACCGAAACAAATGACATGCAAACGCCAAATTCTAATGCACTTTCTGGATTTACTCTCTTTGCAGGAATTGGTCTAGTTTGAGTACGTTTCATTATTTTATCAATATCTTTATCGTACCACATATTAATTGCGCCAGCAGCTCCTGAGCCAATAGCTATACATAATATAGCTATTGCAGCAATAACAGGATTTATTTTTCCTGGCGCTAAATATAACCCTGCGAAACCGGTGAATACAACTAAAGACATTACTCTTGGCTTTAGCAAAGAGATATAATCTCTTACGCGTGACTCTTCATGATTCACACTAGTATCTTTGATAGTTATAGTTTTAACCATTTACTTTACTTCAGGTATCTTTTCATATGTATGGAACGGTGGTGGTGATGGTAAAGTCCATTCTAATGTATCTGCAGCTTCACCCCAAGGATTATTCTCACACTTTTTACCAAATTTCAAAGTATAAATTACAGTAAATATAAACCAAAAGGTTGAAGCAATAGAAATCATTGAACCGATTGATGATACATAATTCCACCCCGCAAATGCATCTGGGTAATCAGGAATTTGACGAGGCATACCTGCAAGACCAAGGAAATGTTGTGGGAAGAATGTTAAATTTACCCCAATAAATGTAGACCAAAAATGTAATTGACCCATCCATTCTGGATATTGACGACCTGACATTTTACCAATCCAATAATAGAATCCAGCAAATGCAGCAAATACTGCACCTAATGACATTGTATAATGGAAATGTGCTACTACATAATAAGTGTCATGGAATACTCTATCTAATCCACCATTTGCAAGTACTACACCTGTAACACCACCTACGGTAAATAAGAAAATGAAACCAATCGCAAATAACATTGGTGTTTTAAATTCGATTGAACCACCCCACATAGTTGCAATCCAACTGAAAATTTTAATTCCGGTTGGAACAGCAATTAACATTGTAGCTACAGTAAAATATGCAAGTGCATTTACATTTAACCCTACGGTAAACATATGATGCGCCCATACTACGAAACCTATTACGCCAATAGAGATCATAGCATACACCATTCCTAAATAACCAAATACTGGTTTACGTGAGAATGTAGCTATTACGTGACTTATAATACCAAACCCTGGAAGAATAATAATATATACTTCTGGATGACCAAAGAACCAAAATAAATGTTGGTATAAAATTGGATCACCTCCCCCTGCTGGATCAAAAAAGGCAGTTCCAAAATTACGATCTGTAAGTAACATTGTTATTGCACCTGCTAAAACTGGTAATGCTAATACTAATAAGAATGCAGTAAGTAAAATCGCCCAAGTAAATAATGGCATTTTATGTAATGTCATGCCTTTACAACGCATATTAAAAATAGTTACTATCATATTAATAGCACCTAAAATCGAAGAAATACCTGCAATATGTAAACTTAAAATTGCCATGTCAACTGCAGGTCCTGCTTGGAATGTACTTTTACTTAAAGGTGGGTATACTGTCCAGCCTGTACCTGCTCCTCCACCTACAAAGGCAGAACCGATAAGTAAAATAAATGATGGTACAAGTAACCAAAAACTGATGTTATTCATACGCGGGAAAGCCATATCCGGCGCTCCTACCATAAGAGGAACAAACCAATTACCGAAACCACCAAATAACCCTGGCATGATCATGAAGAAAACCATGATAAAAGCATGCGCAGTTAAAATAACGTTATATAATTGATGATCACCATTAAGAACCTGAATTCCAGGATGCATTAATTCCATACGCATGATAAGTGAAAATAAACCACCTACTAATCCTGCAATAATTGAAAATGTAAGATACATGGTTCCAATATCTTTATGGTTGGTAGATAAAACCCATCTTCTCCAACCAGTTGGACGATGATCATGTGTATCATGATGTCCTACTATTGCATTTACATTTGCCATACTTCTAACCTATACAAATTTAATTAATACTGCTTAATAAGCTATTTTGATTGTAGCTATATTTCTTTTTAGCATCTTCAAGCCATTGTTTAAAATCTTCTTTTGAAACTGCTTTTATTGCAATTGGCATAAAGCCGTGTCCAAAGCCACATAATTGCGAACATTGACCATAATAAACACCTGGCTTTGTAATTTTCATCCATGTTTCATTTGTTCTTCCAGGAACCGCATCAGTTTTTATCCCAAATGCAGGTATAGCCCATGAATGTAAAACGTCAGCTGAGGTAATTAAAACTTTTACTACAGTATCTACAGGTAATACGACCTGATTATCAACCTCAAGTAATCTTATTTGACCTGGTTTTATATCTTCATCTTTGATCATATAACTTTCAAAAGCTATATTTTCTTGCTCAGGATAAATATATTCCCAATACCACTGATGCCCAACTACTTTTAAGGTCATTTCAGATTCAGGTGTTACATCTGAATAGTATAATGTTTTAAAAGACGGAACTGAAATATATAATAAAATAAATACCGGGATAATTGTCCAAAGCACTTCAAGTTTTACATTGTGTGTTGTTTTACTTGGAATGGGATTAAACTTTTTACTAAACCTAATACAAGCATAAACTAATAAAGCTAATACAAATAATGAAACAGCAGTAATAATAACTAATAGTTTATCATGGAATTTATAAAACCTCTCCATTACTGGTGTAGCCGGCTCTTGAAAATATGTTTCCCATGGCCTTGGATAGTCAGCGAATGCAACATTCAAAGCTATCATCATTAATAACAACACAAACCCAATTTTTTTCATCTTAACCCTTGCGCAAACTATAAAAATTTTGATTAATAGACAATGTCTAAAAAATATCATATATTCCGATAAATACAACATTGTTTTTGTTAATATTCAGTTAATTCCTAATAAATGTAATTATGTTTGAAAATTCCATACTCGCTAAAGCTTTCTTAAAAAATGATCTTTCAGAAGAATTTTTAGAGCAAACAACTAAAAATTCATTATCAAATTTTGATGATGGTGAATTATTTTTAGAATATGTAGAATCTGAAAAAATTATACTTGATGATCGAAAAATTAAAACCGCAAATTATTCTGTTTATTCAGGATTTGGTATTAGAGGTGTTATTGATGAATTGGTAACTTATGCTCATTCATCTAAACTTTCACAAGAAGAAATTTTAAATGCTTCTCAAGCTATTATTAGTATGAAGCAATCTAATTGTAGCAATAATTTGTCTCTTAATAATACTAAAAGTAATTATCCAAGATTATACATGGAAGAAAATCCGTTATTAGGAGTATCTTTTGATAAAAAAGTAGAAATTTTAAAGAATATTGATGAATATCTTCGTAGTAAAAATGAACTAGTTAAACAAGTTTCAGCTGGGATAATAGGTGAATGGCAAGTTGTTTGTATTATACGACCTAATGGCGAAAAATTTTATGATTTTAGACCGCTTGTAAGATTAAATATTTCTGCGGTAGTAGGAAAAGACGGTAAACAAGAAGGCGGTTCTGACGGTAAAGGTGGAAGATTTAATTACAATGTTATTCTAAATGAAAATGAGTGGAAATCACAAGCTGATGAAGCTTTAAGACAAGCGCTAGTATGCCTTGAAGCAAAAGATGCCCCAGCAGGTGAAATGCCTGTTGTACTTGGTCCTGGCTGGCCTGGTGTGTTACTTCATGAAGCAGTAGGTCATGGACTTGAAGGAGATTTTAATCGTAAAAAACTTTCTGCTTTTCATAACCTTTTAGGTAAACAAGTTGCATCTAAAGGTGTAACTGTAATTGATGATGGAACAATGCAAGATAGACGCGGCTCACTTTCAATTGATGATGAAGGAACCCCTACAGAAAAAACTGTTTTAATCGAAGATGGAATTCTAAAGGGCTTTATGCAAGACAGGCTTAATGCAAGGCTAATGAATGTTCAAGCAACTGGAAACGGTAGACGTGAAAGCTATGCATGCCAACCAATGCCTCGTATGACCAATACCTATATGTTAGGTGGCAATTCAAACCCTGCAGATATTATTAAATCGGTTAAAAAGGGATTATATGCAGTAAGCTTTGGCGGAGGGCAAGTTGATATTACTTCTGGTAAATTTGTTTTCTCTGCATCGGAAGCTTATTTAATTGAAGATGGAAAAATTTCTCATCCAGTAAAAGGCGCAACTTTAATTGGCAATGGCCCAGATGCTTTAACAAAAATTGAAGCAATCGGTAATGATATGAAATTAGATAAAGGTATAGGAACATGTGGTAAAAATGGCCAGAGCGTTCCTGTTGGAGTTGGCCAACCTACTTTACTTCTAAGCTCAATGACAGTTGGCGGCACAGCGGTTTAGATTATACTTAATATTTGATTTAATTAAATGATTTTATTATATTTCATTTATCACCAGGGGTGCCTTTGGGCTGAGAGAACTTTTAAAGTTCAACTCTAAAACTTGATTCTAGGTAATACTAGCGTAAGGAGCGTGAAGAATATGGTAATTATATTTTTACCATCACTCCATGGTGACATTTTAAACATGGAGTATTTATGGCAAAAATTTCTAAAAAAGATTCTTCAATTTTAATTGCAAATATATTAGACCATTTTGATACAGCAATTTATGGACTACTTGCACCTATTCTTGCTCCTTTGTTTTTCCCAAAATTTATTCCTGAAGTCCAATTAATTTTAGCATATAGTGTTTTAGCTACTTCTTTATTTACCCGCCCATTAGGTGCTTTTATATTTGGAATTTTAGCAAAAAATAGTGGACCTGCTATTGCGCTTACCTATTCTTTAATGGGAGTTGCTATAACTACTTTTTTTATCGGTTGTCTTCCAACTTATGAAACACTTGGTTGGATTGCACCTTTTTGTTTAATTTTGTTAAGAATGATAAAAGGATTATGTGCATCTGGTGAAAGTACAATTGCAAGCCTTTATATTATTGAAAACAAACCAAAAGCAATTTCTGTATCTCATTCAAATTTTTATAATTCAACTACAGTTTTAGGTATCTTACTTGCATCTTTAATAACCGTAATAGTTACAAATTTTAAAGCTAATGAATATTTATGGCGTATACCCTTTTTATTAGGAGCCTTCACGGGATTTATTGCATATCGATTAAGAAAAGAATTAAGATATTTTGAGAAACAAAAAACTAGTATTTTTAAATTCTATTCTTTTTCAAATTTAATTTTTTTATGGAAAAATAAATATCTAGTTTTACGCATTGCTATAATTGATGGCTTTTCTTATTTAACTTATAGCGTTCCTTTTGTTTTTATGAATGCTTTTATACCGCTTATTAGTTCAATAAGCTTAGAATCAATGATGTATTATAATAGCATTCTCCTTATTCTTGATTTTTTATTAATACCAATAATTAGTAAAATAATTAGAAGATTTAAATTTGCGAGTGTAATGATACTATCTTCCTTTATATTTTCATTTACTCTTCCATTTTTATTTTATTATGCGGAAAATTCTTCAATTTACTACGTAACATTTATTCGCATTTGGATAATAATTTTAGGAGTAACTTATCTAACTCCACTAAATGTTTGGTTAAATTCATTATTTAATTCAAATGATAAATATTTTCTAATTGGAATTGGTAGATCTTTAGGATCTACAATAATAGGTCGCTCACTTCCTATGATATGTTTATCTATTTGGCATTTTACGCATAGTATTTTTTTAACTATTTTGTATATAAGCTTACTTGGAATTATGACTTTAATAACGATAATATCTTTAAAAAATGTTTCTAATATTTCTCTGCAATCCAAACTAAATGATTAGGTTGATCTTCCTCAAAAAGAATTACATTAAAATTATTTTCTTCGAGTAGTTTATTATACTCTTCAGGAGAAAAACTATAATAAGAAAATTTTTCACCTAACATATCGGCATTAAGTATTTCGATATTTTCGCTGCCTGTAGTAAACACTACTCTACCAGAATATTTTAACCAATCTGAAAATTTAGCTATCATTAATTCTTGATCATTATGAGGTAAATGAAAAAAACTATCCCAAGCAATTACAACATCAAATTTTTTATCAAATTCAATTGTTCTCATATCACCAAAAATAATTTCAAGCTTAGTTAAATTTTCTTTTGCTTTTTTAAGAAGTTCTTTGGAACTATCAACACCGGTTACATTAAAATTTTTGTCTATTAAATAAGAAGCTATTGGTTCACCTGTACCACAACCTAAATCTAAAATATGTGAATCTTCTAATAAATTTTCTGTCAAAATATCTAAATATATTTTTTCTTTTTCTAAATTTTTTGTACGAGCTAAATCAAAATCTTTGGCAATTTTATCATAATTTTTGCCTTGATCATTTGACATTTAAATTTACCATAATTTAAAATTGGGATTTAATGAATTTTATTATACTTCCCGCAACGTCAATTCCTGTTACAGTTTCAATTCCTTTAAGGCCTGGGGATGAATTTACTTCAATAACCATTGAGCCATTATTTGATCTTAAAATATCAACTCCAGCTATACCTAAACCCATTACTCTTGCAGCGCTTATTGCCATATGAATTTCTTCATCAGTTAGAACAACCGGTTCTCCTACTCCACCTTGATGTAAATTTGCTCTAAATTCACCAGGCTTCATAGCTTTTCTTTCCATACTGGCAACAACTTTATCACCAATTACAAAACATCTAATGTCTGAACCTGAAGCTTCTTTTATATACTCTTGAATAAGGATATTTGCTTTTGCACCTTTAAAGGCATTTATAACATTTTCTGCCATTCTATTATCTTGCGCTAAAACTACACCCACACCTTGTGTACCTTCGAGTAACTTAATAATTAGAGGTGCTCCACCAACTATCCTAATTAATTCTGAAGTGTCTTCATGTGAATGACCAAAAGCGGTTATAGGGATATTAATTCCATTTTTAGCAAGCAATTGTAAACATCTATATTTATCACGTGAATTTACAATGCCTGCTGAAGAATTAGCAGTGTAAACTTCCATCATTTCAAATTGTCTTACAACTGCTGCGCCATAAAATGTTATAGAAGCACCAATACGAGGAATTACTACATTTACATTATCTAATTCTTCTCCACCACGAAGCCAAACTTTAGCCCCTTTAGGAGAAGAACCCATGTAACATTTTAAAGTATCAATAATTCTAATCTGAAACCCTTTTTCTCGTGCTGCTTCGATTAATCTTTTATGAGAATAAAGATTCGGGTTCCTAGCAAGAAGTGCTATATTCATTAATTTATAGATTGTTCGTTATCTTGTTGATACAATTTTGTAAAATCAATTGGCTTTAACATAAGCGGAGGAAAGCCCCCGTCTCTAGTTGCATCGCTCACAATTGCTCTTACAAAAGGAAATAGTAATGTCGGACAATAGATTACTAGGACATTTCTATGAAATTCTTCAGGAATTGTACTTAAATCAAATATTCCTGCGTAAGCTACTGACACTATAAAGATTGTTTCATCGGAATGATTTGTTGCAGTTGCCGTCACATTTAATACAACTTCATAATTATTTTCTTCAAATTTTTGAATATTTACATTTACATCAAGCCCGATTTTTGGTGCATCCTTTTGGATTAAGCTCATTGGTGAATTTGGGTTTTCAAAAGATAGATCTTTTAAATATTGTGCTGTAACTTCAATATCGAATGATTCATTACTATTTTGCATTTTTTATCCTTTAATTTAACTTAACTTCTTCTAAAATATTTTTAAATTCTTCAATTATCTCTAAATATAATTTACGTTTAAATGGTACTATTATTTCAGGTAATTCATCTACGTTTACCCATTTCCAATCTGAAAACTCTGGAACTTCTTTTTGTAGGTCAATTTCATCATCCGAACCTTCAAATTTTATTAAAAACCAAAGTTGCTTTTGACCTCGATATTTCCCATCCCATAATCTTGTCATCAAATAATCTGGAAGGTCATAATAAAACCATATTTTACTTTTAGCAATTATTTTAGCAGTTTTGATTCCTGTTTCTTCATATAATTCTCTATAAGCTGCTTCTTCAGGAGTTTCACTTTCGTCTATCCCTCCTTGCGGCATCTGCCATGAGTCTGTTTTTGTATCTATACGTTTACCTACAAATACTTTGCCTTCTTTATTTGTAATCATAAGTCCGATCCCAGGACGATAGGGCAAAGTAAGGTAGTAATTATTTGTTACCACTACTTTTTCTCTTTTAAAAAATCTTATTTAAACAATTCACTAATATTTACAATACTTATTTTATCATCATCTTTATGTGAATCAATCCAATTACTAATTATTTTGATGGAAATTGGATAAGGCCTTGCGATAGCGAATGCATAACCAGTACTAAGTGCTGTATCATATAGTATTTTCATTCTGGTTTCAATTGCTTCATTTGTTAATTCATAATCTATTACAATTGGGTTAGTTAAATATCTAACTTTACTTCCTTTTAAATTTTTAGTTGCATCAAGAGTTAAGCTATCGCTGTATATTAATTTATATCCCTTCTCTGCAATTGTTTTATAAACGGCTAAAGCTTTATCTGATGAACTAAACTTTTCATTTCCAAAAGTATAAAAACCATTAAGTTTATTAAATTTTTTAATAATATTATTTAAATTATCAAAATTCTGCTTATTAGTATTATAACTTAAAATTGATAAAAAACCTTTATCTTCATTTTTGTAATCTATTGGTTCTAGGGGTAATTCTACATAAATTTCGTGATTCTCACTAACAAATTCATTTTCCCAATAAGGAATATTAGCTGAGTAAGGAGAAATTCCTATACCTACATATGGCTGTAAACTAAAAGCCATTTTTGTTGCAGACTCACTTAGACCAAGATTTATTACTAAAAAACCTATTTTAGGTTTAAATTTATTAACAGCTGCTTGTTGTTGAGATGCTGCTGCATTGGCAGATGTTTCTGTAGCTGGATGCTTATTTGGTATGTTATTACTTGCCTCTCCTTCTACCTTGTTGATTGAAGGTGTTTCAATTTTTATTTCTTCTGCAGTTGTTTTCTCTTTTTCACCAGGCCTATTAAATGCTAAAAACTTTAAGTTTTTTAAATCATATATAACCTTTTGTCCTTCTTTAACTGAAGTTTCATTTCTTACATTTTGAAGAAATATATAAAAATATAAAACATAAACTATACTTATAATAATTGAAAGCCAGGAGAAAAATGATAATATTCTTCTAATATTAAAAATAACTTTAAGTTTATTACTAAAACTACTCATTTCTTCTTTCCTGTAGAGCTATATATATCTATAGTTTTTATTACATCTATTGCTCTTGCTAATTGAAAATCTTGTTCATACATTTCATTTAGTTTCTTTTCTTGCTCTGAAATTTCTTTTTCAGGACTTACCTTTTCAAGATGTCTGTGCAAGGTTGATTCATGGATTTTAAGTTTAGCTGGAGCAGCCTTTTCTATTTTGGCTTGTTCTACATAAATATCCGGGGTTATTCCTTCTGCTTGAATAGATTTATCGGCTGGAGTGTAGTATCTAGCAGTTGTAATCTTCATCGCACCTCCATTACTCATTGGCATTACAGTTTGAACTGAACCTTTACCAAATGATTTTGTCCCTAAAATTATAGCTCTTTTATTATCTTGAAGTGCGCCTGCAACAATTTCAGGAGCGGAAGCTGTTCCATTATTAATTAAGACTACAATAGGTAATCCATTTGTTATGTCTCCCTTTGTAGCTGAGAATTTAAATTCTTCTTCATTATTGCGTGATTTTGTTGTAACTATTTTGCCTTCATTTAGAAAACTATCAGCAACTGCAACGGCTTGCTCTAATAATCCACCTGGATTATTTCTTAGATCAAGGATTAAACCTTTTAGTGGTTTTTTAGCTTGCGATTTTAAAGTATCATACTCTTTTATCATAGCTTCATTGATTTTTTCATTAAAAGTATTAAGCCTTACATACGCTATATCTTCAAATAATTTTGAGCGTGTTGACCTAATTTTTATAATTTCTCTTATAAGATTTATGTCTAGCGGCTCATTTAAACCATCACGAGTTATTGTAAGTTTTATTTCGGTACCCGCTTTTCCTTTCATTTTTTCTACAGCTTCTGTTAAGGTTAACCCAAACACAGGCTCTGTATTAATCCCTATTATGAAATCTCCTGGTTTCATTCCTACTTTTTCTGCAGGCGTCCCTTCAATTGGGGTTACTACTTTTACTAAACCATTTTCCATAGTAACTTCCATGCCGAGTCCACCGTATTCACCCCTAGTGATTTGTCTCATATCTTCAAAACTTTTAGGGTCCCAATAAGCTGAATGTGGGTCTAAAGAAGATAACATTCCATTAATAGCTGCTTCGATTAATTCTTTATCTGAAACTTCAGTAACGTATTCTTTCTTAACTTTTGCAAAAGATTCATAAAATAGAGCTAAGAATTCAGTAGAATTAGTACCTAATATATTTGCTACTGTACTTTTTTCACCTGAAAATTTTGCTAATGAAAAATTTGAAATTAATACTGTAAGGATAATGGTAATGAAAGTTATCGAAATTCTTCTAATATTAAAACTCATAATTTAACTTAACTCTTATATAAATGTTATATATTTTCTCATTTTTATCTAATTATAAAGCATTTCTGCTTTTAATTAACTTTTTTACATTTCTTACTACAATTTAAATTTAACAAATTTTTCATTTTTGTAACTCTATATTGTCTTATTCTTATATCTTGATATTATTGTAAAAATAAATTTATTCAACAGAACTTTAAAAGAAAATTATTTTGTTATTAAGAAATTATTTATGAAAAATTACGCAATTGTTACTTTTTTAATAGTATTATCGATTTTGGGTTTATATTTAATTCAAGATATACTATTCCCTTTTATAATAGGTATAATACTTTCCTATCTCTTTAACCCACTTACCGAATGGTTAGTTAAACATAAAGTTAACAGAAGTGTAGCAAGTGCAATTGTGGTATTAGTTATTTCATGCTTTTTATTATTAATATTAATTAGTTTCATTCCATTAATTGCTGCTCAAGTAGTTTCATTTATTAGTCAAGCTCCTAAATATTTTGTGAACATTAAGTCGTTTATTATTTCGAAAATTTTTCCATTTTCAAATATTATAAGCGAAGAAAGTATCTATAGTTATTTTAAAAGAAATTTGCCAAATTATAGTGATGAAATAGCTATTAATGCTAAAAATAGCTTGATAGGTATTCTTTCTTCAGGCGCTGAATTAATTAATTTTATTGCTCTTATATTTGTGACACCAATCGTTATGTATTATATCTTAAAAGATTGGAATACTATAAGACAATACTCTTTTAAATTAATACCTTTAAAATATAAAGAATCGATAAATCTATTTATTTACGATGTTGATAAAGTACTTTCAGGCTATTTAAGAGGTCAATTATTAGTTATACTTACAATGATTGTTTATTATGTAGTAGCCTTATCGATATTAGGAATTCATAACAGTATAGTATTGGGGATTGCATGTGGAGCACTCACTCTAATACCGTATGTAGGAGCTATATTTTCATGTATATTATGCTCTGTAATAATATTCTTTCAATTTAACTCAATGTCGCCAGTACTTGCATGCGTTCTTATTTTTGTAATAGGTCAAACTATTGAATCAAATATTATTGTTCCTAGGCTTATAGGTGATAAGATTAATTTAAATCCTGTATGGTTAATTTTTGCTATGATGACTGGAGGAACACTTTTTGGTATAACTGGAATTATCCTTGCTGTACCTATAGCAGGCATTGTTGGAGTGGCTTCACGTCATATGACAAAGGCATATATAAAATCTAATTTTTATTTAAACTAAAATTTTCATGTACACCCAATTTTCTTTACCTATTGATATACCCAATATCGATGATTCAGGTTTTTTAAAATCGGAATGTAATAGCTTTGCTTGTAAATTTGTTGAATCCTGGCCTAGTATTCTTACTAATTATTATATAACTATTTTAACTGGTGAAAAAAAGTGTGGAAAAACTACCCTTCTACATTTATGGCAAAATAAAAATAAGGCTTTTGAAATCAAACCTATTAAACATTTAGATAAAATTATTCAATCCCTTGAAAATAATAAATATTTTATTATTGATGACATATTTAGATGGAGTAAACTTCAAGAACAGCTTTTGCATATAATAAATTATGTTGTAAACAACAAAAAACACTTACTTATAACCAATAACTATACAAATTTTAATGAGATATTCAATTTAACAGATTTAGCTTCACGTTTGTCTTCTTTCAATGTTATAAAAATTGAATCAGTCGATAGTTCCTTAGCAAAACAATTACTCATGAAAAATTTTATTCAATATCAAATTAGACTTAAAAAAGAATTTATTGACTTTATTATTGACAATTACGAGCTTTCGTATTCTTTAATTGAAGAGATAAGCAAGAAAATTATTGACTATATAGTAAATAATAATAATAAAAACCTTACGCTAAAAATGCTTAAAGAAATTATAACATAAAAATTAATAAATTAAAAATTATAAAAATGCAAAATCAAAAAAGTGCAAAGATTGCTCTTACGAATGTTGATGTAACTGGTATTGATTGTTTCGCTAGATCATTTTTTATTAAACATATTTTTTTAAATCCTTTTAAATTTAAAAATAAAAAGGATAAAGTTAAAATCCCTATTTTAAAAAATATTAATTTAGAAATAAATCATGGTGAAAAAGTAGGTTTTTTAGGATTTAACGGATCAGGTAAAAGTTCTCTTTTAAAAGCTATAGCAGGAATTTATCCGCAAGAAAGTGGAAAAATAGATGTTTACGGTACAATCTCAGCCATAATTGATATGGGCTTAGGGTTCGATGGTGAATTAACAGGCAGAGAGAATATTAAGCTTGGCTTATTATACTTTAATAGAATAACTGAATATTCAAAAGAGCTCGAAGAACAAGTTATTGAATTTTCTGAGTTAGGTGAAAAAATCGATGTACCTATAAAATATTATAGTTCTGGTATGATTTCGCGCTTAGCATTTTCTATTTCAACTTCTACAGAAAGTGACATTTTACTTCTTGATGAGGTTTTTGCTGCCGGAGACGCAAAATTTGTACAAAAATCTTCTGATTATATGAAACAGAAATTTCAAAAATCTTCTATTTCTATAATGGTTTCTCACGCTGAAAATATTATACGTGAAAATTGTACAAGATGTGTCTTATTGCAAAATGGTGAGATAATCGCAGACGGCGCTACTGATGATGTTTTTAAAGAATATAATAAGGTTAAAATATGATTTCTCATTTTAAGAGAATTTTTTCTAAAAGTTATGTAATTTCAGTATTTTATATAACAAAATTTAGTCTTAGGACTCAGTATCAAAATTCTTTTTTTGGTATTTTATGGTCATTAATTCAACCCCTGGTCTTTGTGGGCGTTACTTCAGTTGTTTTTTCAATTATTATGCGTTTTCCCTTTGCAGATCATCTTATTTACATGACTTCTGGTGTTGTTACTTGGAATTTCTTCGTAAATTCAGTAAATACAGGATCTACCTCTTTAGTTAGAAGAGAAAGTCTATTAAAGAAATGTATAGTTTCTAAAACTATTTTTCCTGTAGCAGATGTTAGCGGCGCATTTTTTGTTTTTACAATTTCTATATTGGTAGTTTTAATACTAATTAACGGTATAATTTTTCATAAACTTTATTTTAGTGTATTATATTTGCCAATTGCAATTTTACCTCTATTTATAACCTGTATATGTACTTCTATTTTACTAGCGTATCTAACACCATATTTTAGAGATATAAGTCATTTAGTAAATGTTGCATTAAACGTTATATTTTGGACTATGCCAGTTGCCTATCCTTTAGAAATAATCCCTGAAGCTAAAAGAATATTTTTTGAATATAATCCAATATATTTACTAATTTCTCCTATACAGGATGTAATGTACTATGGTCATTTCCCAACACCTATAAAATTCTTATTGGCCTTTACAGTAGCAGGTATTGCTTTTTTAATAGCTTTATTTACATATGCAAAATTAAGAAAAAAAGTTATTTACTATCTATAAAATTTTATTCTAAACTTAATAAGTTAAATTTTATTGAGTTTTTAAATTTATGCTATCACAAATTTTCAAGGTAATACGTACTTTTCCTACAATAAATAAAGGTGTTTTTACCAACAAAGCTTCTTATCATTCTAAAAATAAAGAGGACATTCACACAAATTTAGAAAATTTAGATTATAATAATCCTAACGATGTTATAAAAGCTATTAAACTTTTTCCTAAAAATTATAGTGAGATTTCCTCTTCTGAAGCTTTTAAATGGATTTATAAAAATGCAAAACAGCGAAACGAAAATCTTTGGGGTAAGTTCCAATATACTAAATCTTTTACTACTGATAAAAATGTGTCTGCAATTTGTAAAATAGTTATGGATGCAAATGATTCATCTGTCGAATATAGTGATTTAAATGCTAAAGAAGCATTAGAAGAATTACAAAAAGGTAGAGATATATTTTTAACAGATCATACTAACAAATCATTTATAAAAGTTCTTTCCTCTTACTCGGTTGAAGATCCTTATACACAAAAAATTAAATTTATTTTAAAAGAATTATATGAGCTTTTTCATGATGATAAATCCTTAAACTCTAATCATAAAAAACAGGAAATTATTTCAGCTCTAACAAAATTATCACCTAAAGATTCTTATATTTTCACAAGTACTCATAATATTTTTTCTTATACTAATCGTGAAAAAACTGAAGAAAAAAAATGTGAAAATGGTTTGGTCAAAAATAAGTAGATTTATACTTCTAAATTAACTGAAAAAAGGTCTTTAATAGAGTTTATAAAAGATGATTTAACCATCATTACTACTTTATCGAAAGGTAAAAACTCTGTATCTGCACTAGGAATAATAACATTATTTTCTCGTAAAATAGCAGCAAGGGCTATATGCGTAGAATCAATTTGATTAATAGGTTTAAAAGCTGCAAAAGAATTATCTGCAACTTCTACCTCTATAATTTCTACATCTTTTGTTCCAAGCATTTGAATAGAGGTTATATTATCATAATTAAAATGTCTTATAATACTATTAATTGTAATATCACGTGGGTTAATTATTAGGTCAATTCCAAGAGAAGATACTAAATCTGCATAACTATCATAATCATTTATTAGAGTAATAACTTCCCTACATCCTGCCGATTTTGCAAGTAAAGAAGCAAGTATATTTACTTTATCATCATTAGTTAAAACTAGCACCTTATCCGATTCAGTAACTTCAACTTCTTCTAAAATATTTTTATCAATAGCATTACCATTAATAATAATAGTTTTTTGTAAATCTTCAGCTATATAATTTGCTCTTTTTTCTGACAATTCAATTAATTTAACATTATGACGTGAATCATCTTGTTCTAATAGGCTTGCAACACTATGACCTATATTACCGCCACCTATAATTATAATATTTTTCTTACGACTAATTAACCCTGATAATTCACAAATTTTTTCTATCTCATCACTTGCAATGGCAATGCATAATTTATCTTTAGCTTGAATATATTTTATTTCTTCATCAAAAATGTATTCTTCATTCCTAAGCAATCCAAAAATTTTATATTTATTGCTATTAAAACTATCTATAATCTCTTGTTTCAGTATTGGATAACTATCTTTAACTTCTAAAATAAGAACTTTTATTTTATCTTCACAAAATGAGATTATATTTTCAACTCCAGGTACTTCTAAATGATCATATATAGCCTTTGCTACTTCATGTTCAGGAGAAATAAGTACATCGACATTCAAATTTCCTGTCTCATAAATGCTTGACCATTCTTTTCTTAGGTAACTTTGTTGTCGTATTCTAGCTATTTTTAAAGGAATATGGAAAATTGCATAAGCTATTTGGCATATCACGAAATTAACTTCATCTGAAACTGTTACAGCGATAATGGCATCAGCATTTTCCGCTCCTGCTTCTTTTAAAACATTTGGGTGCGAAGCAAAACCATGTATTGCTCTAATATCATGTGAATTATTAATTCTATTTACTACTTCGTGATTAGTATCAATTATAGTTACATCATGCCGCTCTTTCGCTAGATGTAATGCAATGCTGTAACCAACTAACCCAGCACCACAAATAATAACCTTCATCAATTAATCCTGTTATTGGCATTATTAGCTATTTTTTCATCATTATCGTTATTAATATCAGTTATGATATTTAATGATTTAAGTTTACGATGTAAGGCTGATCTCTCCATTCCTATAAAAGAAGAAGTTTTAGAAATATTACCATTAAATCTTAAAACTTGAGCGGTTAAATATTGTTTTTCAAAAATTTCTCTAGCTTCTCTTAAAGGTAAAGACATTAAGCTCACATTATTGTCAGGTCTTTGTATCGCAGCTTTATTAGATATTAATTCATTTGGAAGCATTTCAGCAGTAATTTGTTCGCTATAATTTCCCGGTACCATAATAAGTAACCATTCAATTATATTTTTTAATTGTCTTACATTCCCAGGCCATTCAAATAATTGAAGTGCAGCTACTGCATCTTCAGATAATTCTCTTTTTTGTACGCCAGAAATTTCTGCATGATAATTTATAAAATACTCGCATAAAAGAGGAACGTCTTCTTTTCTTTCAATTAGCGATGGTATTTTTATAGGCATAACATTTAATCTATAATATAGATCTTCTCTAAATCTGCCTTCTTTTATTAATTGTTCTATATTTCTACTAGTTGAAGCAATAACTCTTACATCATATCCTGGTTGCTGTAATTGACGCAAAAATAGATTTTGCATTTCAATAGACATATCAGTTACTTCATCAATATATAAGGTTCCATTATTTGCTTTTGCAAAAATACTGTTTTTATCTGATACAACATTATCATTTCCTGGTTTTTGATTTCCAACTATTTCTTGTTGGAATCTTTCTGATACAAAATTTACAGGATGAAATACTATGAAAGGATATTTAGCTCTTTTAGATTTTTGGTGAATTAATTCAGCGACGAGTCTTTTTCCACATCCTGAAGGCCCTGAAATTAAAACACGACTAGAAGTTTGAGCAAGTTTATTAATTATTGCTTTTATTTGTGTTATATGAGGACTTTTACCTACTAATTGGGGCAAACCAATCTTTTTTTTTAACTCGTTATTTTCTTTTTTGAGATTATAGGTCTCTATTGCTCTTCTTAATATATTTAATAATTTATCTGTAGATAAAGGTTTTTCTATAAAATCGTAAGCACCCATTTTAATAGATTGCACAGCAACTTCAATTGTAGCATGTCCACTAATCATTATGACCGGAATATCTGAATTTTCTGCTTGGATATTTTCTAATACTCCTAATCCGTCTATCTCGCTACCTTCTAACCAAATATCAAGAAGTACTGTACTTATATTATTTTCATTAAATTTTTTAATAGCATCAAGTCCATCTGATGCTACAATTACTTTAAAGCCTTCATCTTCTAAAATATCCTGAACTATTTCTCTAATGTCTTTTTCGTCATCTACAACTAGAATCGTGCTCATATATTTTCCTTATCCAAATTCGTATTATGAGGAATTATTATACTTACAATAGCCCCCATGTTATTACTTAAATTTTTAAAACTTACCATACCATTATGATCTTCTATTATTTTTTTAACAATTGCAAGTCCTAAGCCTGTACCACCGGGCTTTGTTGTCATATAAGGTTCTGTTAGTTTAGGTAAAACTTCGGCATCAAAGCCGCTACCGTTATCTATTATACTTATTACAGTATTTTTATCATCTTGTTCTATTTCAATTATTATTTTTGGATTTTCATTTTTTACGCTTATCACTGATTCAGTAGCATTTTTTATTAAATTTAAAAATGCTCGTGATAATTGTTTTTGATCCCCAATTGTATCGTGGATTTTACTTGCTTTTACTTCAAATGCAATGTTTTCATTTTCTAAACTTACGGTGTTTATAACACCTTTTATTAAATTATAAAAGTTAATTTTTTCTAATTGCGGTAAAGGGATTCTTGCAAAATCTACAAATTCATTTACCATTGAGGTTATGTTTTCTACATTATTTATTATGGTAGATGTACATTTATTAAAAGTTTCTTTTTCGTCTTCCTCAAGATAATTTGTATATTTTTTCTTTAATCTTTCTGCTGATAGCCTTATTGGTGTAAGAGGATTTTTCATTTCATGTGCAATTCTTCTAGCTACTTCCGACCAGGCTGCTTGCCTTTGCGCAGAAACTAAAGCTGTAATATTATCGAAAGTTATAATGAAACCATGAATTTTATCTTCAATACTTTCTACTAAAATATTTAACAATAAAATAATTTTAGAATTTTCAACTATATATTCTAATTCGATATTATTAGTTTGTTTTATTCTTTCTTTTTCAATTTTCTCTAATGTATCTTTTAATGCTGGAATTAATGTTAATATATTAGTATTCAGTTGATGTATTTCATCAATTTTTAAAATTCGCTTTGCTGCAGGGTTAATTAATTTAATATTCTTATCTGTATCTAATGCTATTACACCTGCAGAAACTCCGCTTAATACTTTTTCATTAAATCTACTTTTTTCTTCCAGTTTATCATTCGCGACTATAAGATCGAAATGCTGCTTCTCCAATTGTGAAATCATTTTATTAAATGCGTTTGCAAGTAACCCTATTTCATCACGCGATTCAACTTTTGACCTAACCTTTAAATTGCCAAGTTGTACCTTTTCAGTAACTTCTACTAAATGATTTATTGGCATTGTTATAGAAGTTGAAAACACTAAACCATAGAATATCACTGATAAAGTTACTAAAGTTGCAATAAGTATAAAAATTATAGTATATTCAAGAAATAGCGTGGAAAGGTTGTCCATAAGTATGTTATATTCGCTAGCTGCTCCGTTTACATTATCAATAAATTTTAGAATTTTATTATCAACATATCTTCCCACAAGAACATAGCTATCGAAGAAATTTTGAAGCTTTATAATTGATTTAACTGAATCCCTAGATTTACTGTTTATAATTGGAGGAATTTCTCCTCTTTCCGCCTTAGCAATATCTTCTTTGGGTATATCATCCCATGATTTAATAGTACTAAACTTAGTTGAAGCTACTATTTTTTTTTCCTGAAAAACTACAATTTCTGCGAGCGATCTTACTTTTGCATGCAATTCTAAATGTTCTTTTAATAATTCTCTATTATTGGAATATAAATAAAGTTGTCTATCAATGTCATTTGCTAGGAACAGCACATCTGTTCTAATAGTTTCTTTGTGTTCAGATAAATAAGCATCAGCAACCGCTAATGACTCATTAATAGCTACACTTACCCTTTCATGAAACCAAGCTTTTACACCATAATTTATAAAGGAAACTGATAATAAAGCTATAATTATGGCAGGTATAATGGCTATAAATGTAAAATTTAAAACTACTTTTCTTTGTAGACTTGAGGTTTTAAGGGCTGTTTTTACATGCTTTAAAGATTTTATGCTTAGCCATTTTTTTATTACTATCGCTGACGTAATAATTAGCAGGATAAGATTTAAAATAACTAATGTGCTAATTAATTTTGGATCTGGTCCATATTTATTATAGTTTTTTGCTATAATATAATATGCAAGTAAACCACTTAATGGGGCTATTACAAATATAAAAAAGGATAAATTTTTAGACTTTAGTAAATAATTTAGTAATTTATTAAGTTTATCCATAATTTAGTTTCTAGCTAGTTTTGTTAAGAACTAGCTTGTTTTTAAGCAAATGTAAATAAATTTTTAACGATTGTTAAAAATTATTCATCTTCTTCGTTGTGTTGTCTTTCGTAATTTTCTCTTCTTTCTTGAGCTTCCACAGTTAATGTTGCAACTGGTCTTGCTTCTAATCTTTTAATTCCGATAGGTTCCCCTGTTTCTAAACAGTAACCAAAACTACCATTTTCTATTCTATCCAAAGCTGAGTCAATTTTATCAATTAATTTCTTATATCTATCTCTAGTTCTAAGCTCAAAGGCTGTATCTACTTCTGCAGTTGCTCTATCACTAATATCTGGTTCATTACTGCTGTATTCTTTAAGATGATTAATAGTTTCAAGAGATTCATCTAATAATTCTTGCTTCCAAACTAGCAATTTTTTCTTAAAATATGCTAATTGTTTAGGGTTCATATATGGTTCGTTTTCACTAGGTTTGTAATCTGTTAAATCAATTTCCATCTTTTGCCCTCTGACGTTATATTATGCCTGTTGTAGTATATTTTTTACGTTGATTATTAATAACTTCTAAAATAAAAGTGCTATTGTGTCAACCCCAATAGTATAATATTTTTTAAAAATTTAATGATATGGTAAACTCTTATAATTTTGGAATAAAAGCTGAAGCGCTAGCCGCAGAATATTTACGAAGGCATAAATATGTTATTATTAATAAAAGATATAAAACTAAATACGGGGAAATAGACTTAATAACTTTAAAAGATAATTCTATTATTTTTATTGAAATTAAATATAGGAAAATGTTACTTGATGCTCACTATGCTTTAACTGAACGCCAATGTAAGCGTATTATTAACGCGGCTCAATATTTTTTTTCAGAAAATGAAAATTACATTAATTATGATTGTAGGGTAGATCTAATTATATTTAATTCTTCTTTTAACCTTAAGCATTATGAAAATATTATAAGTAGCGATAATTAAGAAAAATAAGTGGGGACATTCTGTTGCCCGGCTGCCCCCAAGCCGCGAAGAACTATGCAGCTTATGCTGCTACAGCATCTTCGAAAGCCACGTTATCGTTGGCATTTGTAAGTTTCGACCCGTTTCGGCGGTTATCATACCGGGCAAAAGTATATTTTTTTACTACGCACGTCGATACTAATTCATCCCCATATTAATTTTGGTGGAGATGCCGGGTACCGCCCCCGGGTCCGTAGCGCCTATTCTAAATAACGTTTATTGCCATAGTCTTGCGACAGCTTTAATATAATGGTTTTCATGTAAAATTACAAGTAATGTCTTTACTTGAATTTATTTAAAAAATTAACATTTGAACTTTAAGTTGAGAAAGTCTTGAAAAGTTTTTAAAAATTTATTAAATTAATTATATAGTTAAAATAAAAAGTTTGAATTCATGTTTAATAGTGATAATAAAACTGTAGGTGACATATTAAAAGAAGCGAGGGAAAACCTCGGGCTTAGCATTCAAGATATTTCAAATTCTATAAAAGTTAATTCACGTTATATTAAAGCTATTGAAAATAATGAAGTGGAAGGCTTTCTAAATTTAGTTTATTTCAAGGGCTACATTAATATTTATGCTAATTTCCTTAATATTAAAGATCCTTCTTTAAAAAATAAAGTTGATGAATTTATAAGTAATATTTCTGTTAAAGAAATAAAAACTGAAGATACAGAGAATTTTAATAATGAACCTTTTAGATCACAATTTAAATATGGAAAAACTATTTTATTATTTTCATTATTAGTGTTATTAGGAATTTATGAATCTTGGTATTTAATTAAAATAAATAATAGAACCCTTGATATTAAAGATCATATAATTAAATCTGCACAAGCAGTTATTGATGCGGATACTTATAAAAAAACTGCTCTAAATAATTTTAATTTAAAAGATAAAGTAACTAAGCTTTCAAATATTTATAAAAGTAATAATTATTCAGACATACTTTTAAATGAAAATAATTTGATTTTAATTGCTTCTGAATCTACTTGGCTAAAAATTTATGATTCAAAAAGTAGATTACTTACTGACAGACTTTTACAAGAAGGTGAAATTTTCTTTTTACCACAAGAAGAAGGGTTAGTTATCACAGCAGAAAATGAATCAGCGATTGAGTTTTTTAATAAAAATAATTTACAATCGATAAAGGGATTGTATACTCATAACCTAAGTGATAAAAGTTTTATAAAATCCACAAGGTTTATTCCTTCTATAAAAGAATAAAATGAGTAATAAAAATAATAAATATAGTCTATCTACAGACTATTTTCATTTTGTCTTCATCATTTCTTCAATTTTAGTTATTATTTATGCATGGGTAAGTTGGCTTAATTATAATAAGTTAGAAAGTAATTATAATTCAAAACTTTCAGCAGAGTTTAATATTATTGATAAAGAAATAACTCAATCTTTTGATTACATTAATTACATTACAATATTTATCCAAAATCAAATTAGATATTTTTACAATGATATTAAAGAAATCGAAAAATTATTTCTAAGTTTAGATTATGATTATAAAAGCTTAAACCTTCCTTCTATTACATCTTTTTCTTGGGTAAATTTAAATAAAAAAATTATTATAAGTAGTAAGAATGGATATCATCAAAAACCAGTAGATATTAGTTATCGTCGTAGTTTAAATTTAGCATCTAGAAATCCTGGTCAGATTTTTTTTGATCAACAAACTATCGGTACAATTTCAGGCATTCATATAGTTCCAGCAGTAAAAGCTATTACTAATTTTCATAATAAAATTATCGGTTTTATTAGCGTTGGTCTTTCAGTTGATGGATTAACTACTTATTTAGAGAACTCAATTAATTTAAACGAAATTTCTTATATATTGTTTTATGAAGACGGTAGTATAATTACTCAATCATCTAAACATAAAATTAAAATTCCAAAAAACTTTTTTATAGAAAAATTTAAAACATCTACTTTACCGAACCAGCTAGTTTTTAATGATATACATTATAATTTAATAAAAAAAGCATCTCGTCATCCATTTATTATTGCAGTTGGCTATTATCCTAAAGTTGTTTGGGATGATGTAAAAGAAACTTTAAAGTTACAGGTAATTCCTTTCATTATAATGGGCTTTTTATTCGCCATTATTTTATATGAATTTAAACATCGTATATTTAAACCAATATTTGAACTTTCTAAACTCGCTGATGAAATCGCTAATGGAAATATTCATGTAAAAATTACTGAATTCCCTACTTATGAAATTGATAATTTCGCTAAACATTTAGGAAGGATTCAATCTTATATAAATGAGATTATAAAAATTGATACAGAGCTTAGAAAGGCTAAATTAATCGCTGAAAATGCGAGTAAAACTAAATCTGCCTTTTTAGCTAATATGAGCCATGAACTTCGTACACCTTTATTTACAGTAACTGGATATGCGGAAGCTATTAAAGAACAAATTTATGGGCCATTAAAAAATGAATATATTAATGCTGCTAATAACATATATTTAGCAGGTTTGCATTTATTAGAATTAATTAATGATATTCTTGATTTATCAAAAGCCGAATCTGGCAGTATGGAATTAAATGAATCGATTGTTGACTTAAATTTAATATTCGTAAAGTGTATTGAGTTTGTTAAAAAAATGGCTGAAGAAAAAAATATTGATATTAAATTTATAAAAAATGATGAACTAAAATTTGCTTATATTGATGAACTAAGATTTAAACAAATTATTTTAAACATTTTATCAAATTCTCTTAAATTTACTGGTGAAAATGGGCATATAATTATAGAGATTTTAAAGACCTCTTCACATATCTTAATAAAAATTTCTGATAATGGTATTGGTGTTGATCCTAAAGATATCCCTCTTATTTTATCTGAATTTGGTCAAGCTAGAAATGCTTTTGTACGAAACATTAAACAAGGTACAGGCTTAGGATTACCTTTAGCTATAAAATTTATTAAATTACATAATGGATATTTAGAATTTAAATCTGAATTAAACAAAGGTTCAACAGTTGAGATCTATATTCCTTTAGATAGACTAAGAAATAATTTATAAATTTCTAATCACTTAGCTTTTGAATTATTTTATCTAATTGCTCTAAGTTATGAAAATGGATAATTACTTTTCCACCTGCAGAACTATCTTCTATTAATATCTTTAACCCTAAGTGTTCGGTCAAACCATTCTCTATATTGATTATTTCTTCATCTTTACTAGAAAATTTTGGTGTAGAGGAAGATTTTTCTTTTTTAGTTGTAATATCATTTACAGTCTTTTTTCCGCTAACTATATTTTCTAAGTCACGAACACTTAATTCGTTTGTAAGAACTTCCTCTGCGAGTTCAATTGCTTTTTCATGACCTACTAATACTTTTGCATGTCCAATAGTTATTTTTCCATCATGTAAGTATCCTTTTATTTCATGAGGTAAATTTAATAACCTTAGTAAATTTGCTATATGACTACGACTTTTACTTACTTGTTTAGATAAAGCTTCTTGGGTATAACTAAACTCTTCAATTAGTCTTTGGTAACTTTCTGCTTCTTCAATTGGAGTTAAATTTTCTCTTTGGATATTTTCTAATAGAGCAAATTCTAATGCTTCTTTATCTGTTAATTGTTTAATTATAACAGGGACTTTGTCAAGATGCGCTAATTTTGCCGCCCTCCATCTTCTTTCGCCTGCTATAATTTCATATCCCTCTTCTATTTCTCTAATAATTAAAGGTAAAATAACTCCCTTCGATTTTATAGAATTTGCGAGCTCTGTAAGCGCATTATCATCAAATTTTTTTCTAGGTTGATATTGGCTTGGTTTTAACCTTGTAACATCTATAAATGTTTGATTATGGTTATCATTTAAACTTTCAATATTTTCATCATTATATGAATTATTAGCCGCTAAAAGCGCTGATAAACCTTTGCCTAAAGTTTTATTACGCATAAATTGATTCTTCCGTTGTATTTGTGGTTATTATTTTTTCTTTATCTAAAATTTCTTTTGCAAGGTATGCATACGCTTGTGAGCCTGAACATTTATGGTCATAAATTAGTGCAGGTAATCCATGCGACGGAGCTTCACTTAATTTAATATTTCTTGGAATTACTGTAGTAAACACTTTATCTTGTAAGCATTCTCTAACATCTTTTTCAACTTCTTCGGTAAGTCTATTTCTTCTATCATACATAGTTAATAATACGCCTAATATATCCAGCTTTCTGTTAATATTATTTTTAACTAATTCAATGGTTTTTAAGAGATGCGCAAGCCCTTCTAAAGCAAAAAATTCGCATTGTAAAGGTATGACAATTGAATCAGCCGCAGCCAGGGCATTAATTGTCAAAAGGCCTAAAGATGGAGGGCAATCAATTATAATTTTATCGTAATTCTCTATTACTTCTTTTATTGATTTTTTTAATAAATATTCTCTATTATTTAAATTTATTAATTCAATTTCTGCAGCACTTAAATCGACACATGAAGGAATAATATATAAATTTGGGACAATTGAAGGTTTAATTGATTCTTTAGATGAAACTTCATTAATAAGAACCCTATATATATTTTTCCTTCTGTCACTCATTTGGATATTTAAACCCGTGCTTGCATTTCCTTGAGGGTCCAAATCTATTATTAAAGTTTTTAAATTAACTGCGGCAAACGCTGTCGCTAAATTTACAGCCGTGGTTGTTTTGGCGACTCCGCCTTTTTGATTAACTACGGCTATAACCTTAGAAAATTTTGCTGACATTATAAATTTTTAATACCTGTGTGTAATTTTTATTTATGATATTATATTGAAATTTAAAATTTTTCAATGCTTCGTTTATTTCTTCATTTATTTTTTTACCTTTTAACATATATATAGTATTCTTCTCAGAAATTTTTTTCTCTATTAATGTTAAACATTTACATACAGAGGCAAGAGCTTTGATAGTTA
This sequence comes from Sphingobacteriia bacterium, assembly GCA_017304685.1. NCBI lineage: Bacteria > Pseudomonadati > Bacteroidota > Sphingobacteriia > Sphingobacteriia bacterium. The sequence continues at coordinate 236,480 of JAFKLR010000004.1, forward strand.
TATTTTCTTTAATTTCAATTTTTGGATTCTGAATATCTGCGTTTATAATATTTAAATCTAATTTTAGGTTACGTTTTACTTCTTCCAAAAATATAGCTTTTCGTTCATCTAATTCTATTAAGCTTGGAATAAAATTACATATTGCTAGTATAACGCCTGGAAAACCATTTCCTGAACCTAGATCTGATACTTTTCCACTTTCTACATGATCTTCTTTCAATATTTCTGCTAATTCAATTGAGTTAAAAATATGAGAGAGTAAAATTTCTTCACTTATAGTTTTACTGACCAGATTTATCGTTTTATTATAAAAAAACAATATTTCTATAAATTCTTGAATCTTTAAAATTGTTTCACGTGAAACAATTTTAAATTTATTCAACTGTAACTGATTTTGCAAGGTTTCTCGGTTTATCAACGTCATTCCCTAATGATTTTGCAACTTCATACGCTATTTTTTGAAATACAATTATAGTAGCAAACGGAGCAAGTTGCTTATTATTAATATTTGGTACAGTAATTTTATAAGGTGTAATTTCAAAATCGTGAAGAGAATTTTTGTCAATAATTGCTAAAATCTTTCCCCCTCTACTATTGATCTCATAAAAATTACTTATTATTTTTTCATAAAATGAGCAAGCAGAATTAGCTATACCAATTACTATACTCGATTCATCGATTAAAGCTATGGGGCCGTGCTTCATTTCACCTGCAGGAATTGTTTCAGCCTGTAAGTAACTTAATTCTTTTAATTTTAAACATGCTTCATAGGCAATTGGTAAAAGAATTTCTCTACTTGTAAATATTTTAGTTTTAGAATTTTTAATTAATTCTATAATATTAATAGGGATATCAATTTTTAATGATTCGCTTATAACACTTTCTATTTCGAGAATATCATTTTTAATTTTCTTTCCTTCAACATCTTTAGTTATTAATACAATTAAATAAAGTAATAATAATTGATTTAAAAAGGCTTTAGTTGAAGCCACTCCTATTTCTTGCCCAGCATAAATAGGTAAAACAATATCCGAAAGTCTTGCTATAGTGCTTTCAACTACATTAACTAAAGATATAATGTACTGACCTTTACTTTTTGCTGCTTCTAAAGCACTAATTGTATCCTTTGTTTCTCCTGATTGAGAAATTAGTAAAGTTGCTCTACTTCTAAAGATATAATTTTTTGAAATAAATTCTGATGCTATTTCTACATCAACTTTTATATTTGCTATTTCTTCAAACCAGTGCTTTGCAAGTAATGCCGCATAATATGAACTACCACAAGCTACTATTGTTATATTATCTTTTATTTTTTCTTTTAGCTTCTCTGTATTATTATAAATTATTTTTTCACTGGTGATATCAATGTATTGCTCACGACATCTTTTCAAAGCAGCCGGTTGTTCATAAATTTCCTTTTGCATGAAAGTTTCAAATTCACCTTTTGAAACTTCATCTATATTAATATTATGTTTTAATGTTTCACGTGGAACAAAATCTAAATTTAAATTATATATTTGAAAATTATTTATAGAGACTTCAGCAATTTCCTTATCTTCTAAAAAATAAACATTTTCTACTAAATTTGCTAAAGAATAAATATCGGAGGAAACTATACCGTATTCCGAATTAATTCCAATAACAACTGGAGCACCTTTTTTTACAGCAAACAATTTTTGTTCATGCTCTTTATGTAAGATAATGATTGAATAAGATCCAAGTAAAATATTAACCGCTTCCTTAATTGCTTCTAAGTGTGAATGATTTAAATCAATGTAATACTGTATAAGTACTGCAGCAACTTCAGCATCAGTTTCGGAAAAAAAACTATATCCTTTACTAATAAGCATTTCTTTAATTTGTAAAAAATTTTCAATAATTCCATTTAATACAATAGCAATATCTTTAGTAACATGAGGATGAGCATTAAGTTCATTTATTTTACCATGCGTTGCCCAACGAGTATGAGCAATTCCTATTCTACTTTCAATTAGATTTGATTTTAATTTTTCTTCTAAATTAATAACTTTACCTGTAGCTCTAACGGTTATAATTTCTTTATCGCTTAAAACCGCTAAACCAGAAGAATCATAACCCCTATATTCAAGTGCTTTTAAACCGCTTACAAGTAAATCAACAACATTATTTTTAGATACTACCGCAAAAATTCCACACATACTATTTACTCATAATTATCATTCTTGAATTTAATTTATTTTGTTCAATAGCCGGTTGATCAAAAGGGTTTATTTGAAAATAATGTGCAATTATCATTATTTCTAATAGAGAATAAACTACTAATTTTCCTAACACTTCTTCATCAAACTTGTTAAAATATACTTCTCTAATTGGTAATTCATTTTTATTAAACATTTTAAGTAAACTATTATATTCAAGCTCCAATACTTTATTTAAAGATAATTCCTTACCTTCTAATGAGAAATTAAAATCGAAAGGTTTTGACTGATTATTAAAATAAAGAGTAAAAGATTTATCAAGTGGACCATCAAAATAAAGTTGTAACTGACTATGTTGATCTAAAGGACCTTCTGCTCTAATCGGTGTAATACCCTTTCCATTCTTACCTAAGGATTCGGCAATTATTTGCGCGTACCATTTAGTAAAAGATTTTAAATCTTTAGTAAATGTAAATAAAACAGAAATTGGTTTATGAAGTAAGAAAGCTATGGAAGTAATTAAATCTTCTTGCATTGGATTTTTTAAAAATTCTTCAACTGTAGCTTTTGCTGAATATATAAATTTGTTAAAATCTAAACCACAAATTATAGAAGGTATAAGACCTACTGAAGTAAAGGTAGAAAATCTTCCACCAATCTTTTTATTATGCAAAATAATATGAGCATTATAAGAAGTCGCTAATTGAAAAAGAGAAGAATTTTCAGAAGTAATGGCATATAATTTATTTTCTAAATTGATATTTTTCTCTTTAAAATATGAAATTACAGAAGACGTGATAGCAATAGTTTCAATAGTATTACCAGATTTACTAATGGATAAAATTGCACAATCATTAAGATCAATGGATTTTAATACTTTTTGTATATAAACACTGTCCAAATTATCTATAAAAATAATCTTTGATTCGCTATTATATTTAATTGCGGTAAGCATTTGAGGATTAAGCATAGCTCCCCCCATACCTATTAAAATTACTTTTTTAAAGTTATCCCTTAAAAAATTAGCTAAATCTATTTCACTTGAAGAAAATTGGTTTGCAACATCTAATAAAGGGTAATTTTGATAATCTAATTTATCAGTAAACTCTTTTATAGAATCTACTAACCCATTGTTATTAAATGAAAAATTATGAAATTTTATTAGCACCACGAATACCTTTTTGTATATTAATTTGAGTATTTATAAATTATTAGTCAATTAAAGAAATATTATTTAATATTACAAATGAGCGAGTTTAGCAACAAAGTTCTACTTGCCAACCTCTTCCTAATTACCTTTAGATAATTGACGCTCTTGATATAACTGAATAATCTTAGTAGCAGTTTCTTCTACTGATTTGCGTGAAACATCTATAATAGGCCATCTGTTTTGAAGAAAAAATTTTCGTGCTTCCTCAATTTCGTGCGAAACAGTTTCAATATTTACATAATCATTATTATGATAATCGTTTAAAGACATTAGTCTATTTTTTCTAATTTCAATAAGTCTATCAACTGAAATAGTTAAACCAACAATAAAAGGTTTTTTTAATTTAGGTAGTTTCTCATTTAAACTTGAATTCATAACATACGGAACATTTGCAGTTTTATATCCACGATATGCAAGATATATAGTTGTAGGAGATTTTGACGTACGTGAAACACCAACAAGTACTATATCCGCCTCTTCTAAATCATCCATTAAATTACCATCATCATGTGATAAGGCATAATTTACAGCTTCGATCCAAGAGAAATATTCTTCATCAAGAGCAAACCTCTTTCCTATAATATCATTTGTTTTCATACCTAAAAGTGAAGAGATTTTAGAGATAATAGGTGAAAGTACTGGTACATATTCAATATTATTTTCTTTACATAACTTTTTTAAATGAGTACGAACCGATTCATCTACAATTGTATACATAACAACAGCTGGTCTTTTAATTTTTGAAAAGATCTTATCAACCTGACCTTCCGTTCTAACTAGTGAAAAAATATATTCTTCATATTCAACGTTAGAAAACCTATCCATAACTGCTCTAGATACACTACTTAAAGTGTCGCCAGTACAATCAGAAACTAAATAAATATTTAAAAATTTTTTCTCTTCCATGGTGCTCATTGTGGATAACTATGTAGATAAGGTTATTAAAAACTCTATTCAAAACCCCCTGTATAAGCTGTTAGTTAAAAAAAGGTACTTTTTAAATCACATCAAATGGGTGGTTTTAATCAAAAAAATTAACATGTTGAAATAATAAATCAAGTACATGTTAATAATGTGGATAAAATAAAAAATTATTGCTAAAAATCAAATTATCCACAATTATAAGTCAATTGATATTACTTAAGAAAATTGAGTTATCCGCAAACTTATCTACAATTTGAAAAATAAAGATAAAAATATGTGGAAAACTTTGTGGAAAAAAAGTTATCAACACAAATAACAGTACAAAAAATAACTAAATAAAATAATTAAAAATAATGACCTTGATAATTAATGAATTCACAAAACCAGGAATAAAAAAACCAATTTGGTTAATGAGACAAGCAGGTAGATATCTTCCTGAGTACAAAGAAGTTAGAAAAAATTTTAAAAACTTTTTAGAGTTTTGTTACAATGTAGAAGCTGTAAAAACAGTAACAAAACAACCTCTTGAAAGATTTAATTTTGATGCAGCAATTATATTTTCAGATATTTTAGTTATTCCTGATGCATTAGGACAAAAAGTTTCTTTCCAAGAAAAAATAGGCCCAATTCTTGGGAAAATAAGCAAAAATATAACCAGCAAGGAATTAGATTATAGAAAATTAAACCAAGTTTATACATCTATAAATGAACTTTCAAAAGAACTTGGCAAAAATAAAGCTCTTTTTGGTTTTTGTGGAGCTCCATTTACACTAAGTTGTTACATGTTTGAGGGAAAAACATCTAAGAATTTTGAAAATATAAAACAATTAATCTATACAAAAGATAAATTTTATATCGATGTAATTAACAAATTAACTTTTGAATGCGCAACTCACTTAATAAATCAAATAAAAAATGGCTGCAATATTGTACAAATATTTGATTCATGGGCAGGTATATTACATGGTGAATTTTATGAAGAATATATTATTGAGCCAACTAAAAAAATTGTAAAAATTGTAAAGGAATCTTTCCCAAATGTACCAATAATAGGATTTCCGCGCAATTCAGGAAATAATTATATAAATTACGCAAAGAATACAGGTGTCGATGGAATATCTATTGACCAAAATATATGTATCAAATGGGCAAATGAAAATTTACCATCAAATATTTTACTACAAGGAAATTTAGACCCTTCTCTACTTTCATGTGAAAATGAATATCTTGAGAAAGAAATATTGAATATTTTAAATACAGTAAAAAATAGAAAATTTATATTTAATTTGGGTCATGGAATTTTACCTTCGGCCTTACCGAGTAATGTAAGCAAACTTGTAAATACAGTGAAAAATTATGAATAAAAATATTAGTATAATACTTCTTAATCTTGGTGGGCCGGATTCACCCAAAAGCGTTAAACCATTTCTTTTCAATTTATTTTATGATCCTGCTATAATTAGATTACCTAAAATTTTTAGATGGTTAATTGCAAAAATTATATCTTCAAAAAGAGAAAAAACTGCTATAGAAATTTATGAAAAAATAGGCGGTAGTTCTCCTATTTTACAAAATACAATTCGTCAAGCGATAAAATTAAATGAAAAATTAAATAATAATATTTTTCAAATAAATTATAATATTGAGATAGCAATGAGATATTGGTATCCACGAGCAAAAGAAATTGTTTTAAAATTAAAAAAAACAAATCCTGAATTTATAATTTTACTCCCTTTATATCCGCAATTTTCAACTACCACTACAGGCTCTTCAGTAAAAGAATTAGAAAAAGAATTAGAGAAAAATAACTTAAATATTCCGATTAAAAAAATATGTTGTTATTATGACCATCCAAAATTTATAGAAGCACACGTCAAATTAATAAAAAAATATTTAGAAAATATATTAACAGATCATCAGCAAAATGATATACGCCTACTATTTTCTGCGCATGGATTGCCTGAGAGAATAATTAAAGAAGGTGATCCTTATCAATGGCAAGTTGAGGAAAGTGTAAAATATATAGTTAGTAACTTAAAAATTGAAAATTTAGATTATCAAATTTGCTATCAATCTAGAGTTGGACCATTAAAATGGATTGGGCCTTCAACAGAAGAAGAAATAAAAAGAGCAGGTAAAGATAAAAAAGTTATTTTATTAATTCCAATCACTTTTGTTTCAGAACATTCTGAAACTTTAGTAGAACTAGATATGGAGTATAAAGATCTTGCAAAAGAAAGTGAAGTACCAAATTACTATCGCGTTCCTACTCTTAGCGAAGATGATTTATTTATCGAGGCTTTACAAGAAATAATATTTACCGTAAATGAGAAAAATTTTATTTTTCCACCTGAAAGAAAATGTTCTGCAAAATATTGTGGTTGTATCAATAAATAAATTTCATTTATAAAAATGTTTTAATATTTTCTAATTAGTTTATAATCTTGTTTGTTTAGTTAATTTTTTAAATTTGGTATATGACAAAAGCTAAGCAAACATTAGGATCAAACTTCTCTTTTGCGGTTGCTTCAAGAGCACAAAAAGCTTTTGAATATAGTGACGTTGGGTTAGCATTAGGTATCATAGGAATATTACTAGTTTTACTATTTCCAATACCTACTCTTTTATTAGATTTTTTATTAGCTATTTCGATTACAAGTGGCGTAATAATTTTGATGACGTGTCTTTTTATAAATAAACCATTAGATTTAAGTTCGTTCCCGACAATATTACTTATCTCAGCAATTTTAAGGCTTTCATTAAATATTGCATCTACAAGATTAATATTAACAGATGGACATATAGGAACTTCGGCAGCCGGTAAAATCATTGAAGCCTTTGGTGGTTTTATCATGGGTAATAGTGTTGTAATCGGGGTAATCGTTTTCATAATACTTACAATAATAAATTTTATAGTTATTACTAAAGGTTCTGGAAGAATCGCTGAAGTTGCTGCAAGATTTAGCTTAGATGCAATGCCTGGTAAACAAATGGCAATCGATGCAGATTTAGCCGCAGGTCTTATTGATGAAGCCTCCGCTAAAAGTAGAAGGAAAGAATTAGAAGATGAATCAACTTTTTATGGAGCCATGGATGGTGCTAATAAATTTGTTAGAGGAGATGCAATAGCAGGTATCTTAATTACTTTTATAAATTTTGTTGCAGGCATTATTATTGGAGTAGTACAAAGAGATTTAACGTTTGCAGAAGCATTACATACTTACACTACTTTAACAATTGGTGATGGATTAGTTTCACAAATACCAGCTCTTGTAATTTCTTTAGCAGCAGGTTTATTAGTTTCAAAATCAGGGATTTCAGGCTCAACAGACAAAGCTATCTTTGGTCAGCTAGGTAGGTACCCACAGGCCCTCTGGATGTCATCTGGGCTCATGTTTTTGATGGCTTTAATGCCAGGAATACCTGTGCTTCCTTTTTTCTTTATTGGGGCAGTCGTAGCAGGCATTACATGGATCAATTCAAATCAAGAACTTAAAACTATGAAAGAGGAAGCAGCTCTTAAAGAAGAAGAAGCTGCAGCTCAAGAAGCTCAAACCGCAAGTAAAGATAGTGAAGAACAATTAGTAGAATCAATACAAATTGAATCAATAAGAATAGAGTTAGGATATGGTTTAATTTCAATGATCAATTATGCCAAAGGAACTAAGCTCACTGATCAAATAAAATCTTTAAGAAAACAAATCGCTAAAGATTTAGGTTTCATTCTTCCTTCTGTTAGAATTCAAGATAATATGCAATTACCTAATAATAATTACTCTATTTTTATTAAAGAAATAAAATGCGGTGAAGGTATGGTAAAACCTGACATGATTATGGTCATGGATCCTAAAGGTGGAGAAATAGGTTTAAACGGTGAAAAAACCTTCGAGCCTGCTTTTGGGTTACCTGCAATGTGGGTACCAGAAATATACCGTGAAGAAGCAATGGTAAGAAATTATACTGTAGTAGATCCAATGACAGTTATCACAACTCATTTAACCGAAATAATAAAAGAAAATATTACTGAATTATTATCATATAGCGAGACACAAAAATTACTCGACAGTATTAAAGATGAGCATAAAAAACTTCTATCAGATATTGTTCCAGGTCAAATTTCAATTAGTGGAATTCAAAGAATATTACAAAACTTACTAAATGAGATGGTATCGATTAGAGATCTAAACACAATCCTTGAAGCCATTGCAGAAATATGTAGAACTACAAAAAACCTTATGCTTATAACAGAGCATGTAAGGACAAGAATTGCTCGTCAGTTATGTCATAGCCATATGGCGCCTGATGGAACATTACCAGTTCTGATTCTTTCACCAACATGGGAACAAGCCTTTTCTGAAAGTATAATAGGACAAGGTGAAGAAAAACAACTTGCAATAGCGCCTTCCAAATTACATGAATTTATTCAAGCTTGCAGAAAAGTATTTGAAGAACAAGCAATGAAAGGTGAAATGCCAATTGTGCTCGTAAGCCCACAAACAAGGCCTTATATAAGATCAGTAATCGAGCGCTTTAGACCAATGACAGTAGTTATGTCTCAAGCAGAAATTTATCCAAAAGCAAGAATTAAAACTCTCGGGCAAATTTAATGGATAATATAAAATTTAATAACATTAACCTTCCTACTACACAAACTCAAAACAATGTTAATTCTACAAATATTCATCTCGGAAATGTAACTTCTGATATAAGTTTTTTTAATGATATTAAAAATGGAGCTATATTAAATGGAGTAGTTAATGGCGATGAGCAAAATAATAAAGAAGGAAATTTATTACTTAAAACAAAATTTGGTCAACTAAATATTGCTACTAATCTTTTATTAAATGAAGGTAGTAAAGTAGACTTAAAAATAACTAAAAACGCTAATACGATATTATTAGAAATAATTTCCATAAATAATAAACCGCCACGCGATAGTTTAACTAATTTGGATATTGAAGAATCAGTTTTTACTACTTCACCAATTAGAACTGAAAAACAAAGTTTGGCGGAAGTAATTATTAAATCTGCACCTAAAAATATTTCAAATAATGAAGTTTCAACTCAAAAAAATAATCCCGTAATCCTCGATATTAATGCTCCAACCCCTGTAGGAAAAAATTTTACAGGTTCAGTTCAAAATATTAATAGCGAAAATCTAATAAAAACATTAACAAACGTTTATAAAAATAATCCAACTATGTTGAGCCAAGTACTTAGTGAAATGACAGATGCAGATATTCCTAATCAGTTTTTTATTCAAGTGCCTAATTATTTATCACAAGATATTCAGAAAATAATGAATATAAAAACTGGTACCTTAGTTAATTTTTACATAACTCAAATTAATCCTCTTCCAAGCCCCCAAGAGTTAAATCCTTTAAAAGAACTCTCTCAAAACACAAGTAACACTGCTGATAATGAATATAATCCAAATAATCATTTTGCTAACCAATTTGCATTAAAACATTACGGTGTAAATACACCTGGCGATAATGAGAAAAATAACTCATTAAATGAAATTGAAGATGAAGGAGAAACAGGAATAATTTCTGAATCTGCAAAAAAAAATAATACTGTAGAACCACCAAAACAAAATTTATCTAATAATCAAGCGATAGAAAAAAAAGACTTAAAAAATAATAATCAAGAAATTAAAAATAATATTACATTTGAAAATACTCAGTTAGAACAATCCAAAGATTTACCTGAAATTTTAAAAAATAAGGGATTTGATTTACAAGCAAAAATAATTGATCAAAATATATTAAAAACGAATGTAGGAAACATAAAAGTAGAAGGCTTGAACCTACCTATTAACAGTGAATTAACAATCAAAATTAGTAATTTTATTTCTCAAAAACCATTATTTAATAATGTTACAGAAAAACAAATAGATATATTAAAATTATTAGATGAGTTTTCAAATATAAACAACGCACTTCAAAACCCAGTTTTAAAACCCTCAGTAATAAATTGGATTGAAAGTAATTTCCCGGTAGCGGGAACAAAATTAGCTTTAACTTTATATGGTTTTGTAAAGCTAAGTAAAAGTAGTGATTGGCAGAATATTTTTGATGATAATATTTCTTCAATTTTATCAAATCCTGAAAATTTAAATATGGTAGAAAATTTAGTTGGAGATTTAAAAACTGTAGCAGAACACGCGCAAAAATTAACTCATCTAACAAGTAATTGGCAGGCGCTTGCTGTACCATTATGGAATGGCGAATTCATTGATAATATAAATTTTTACGTTAAAGATGAAACAAATGAAAATAATAAATTAGAAGAGGAAAAAGTTACACGTTTTTTAGTAGAAGTAAATACAGATAAATATGGAGAAATTCAGCTTGATGGGCGAGTTAAAAAAAGTTTAGCTAAGCAACACAGTAAGAATTTTGATTTAATTTTTCGTAGCCAAAAGCCTCTAGAGGATAATACTATAGAAGAAGTCAGAAAAATTTTTAATAATATTGTCGAACTTACAGAAATTAATGGTTCAGTATTATTTCAAGTAGAAGAAAGCTTTACAATTAATCCAAAAAAGGATATTCAACCTAATATAAAAGGGATAATAGTATAACCCTTGACCTTATTTTAAAGGTAATAACATGGTTAGAATGCCGCATTGGCCCAAGCCATTTTGGTACAGCAAAATAAATTTTGGTTTAGAGAGAATTTTGCCTTTATTAAATGAGCTAGGAAATCCTCATTTAAAATTACCACCAGTTATTCATGTTGCAGGAACAAATGGTAAAGGTTCCACAGTTTCCTTTATAAGAACAATTTTAGAACGTGCTAATTTTAAAGTTCATCAATATACTTCGCCTCATTTGTTAGAATTTAATGAAAGAATAAAACTTCAAGGTAAAGAAATAACAGATGAATATTTATATGAAATAATAGAAAGAACTAGGTTAGCAGAAGAAAAATTAGGATTACAAGTAACATTTTTTGAAGGTACGACAGTTGCTGCCTTTATAGCATTTTCCGAAATTGAAGCAGATTATTTAATATTAGAAACAGGTATGGGTGGAAGACTAGATGCAACTAATGTTGTTCCCTCTCCAATTCTATCAGTAATTACACCTATATCTTACGATCATATGGAATTTTTAGGAGAGGATTTATATTCAATTGCTAAAGAAAAAGCAGGTATTATAAAAAAAGATTCAAGTGTAGTAATTTCAATGCAAACAGAAGAAGCTTTAAAAGCTTTATTTGAAAAAATTGAAGAAGAAAAATCTAATGCATTTATTTATGGCTATGAATATGGTTTAAACGTAGAAAAAGATAAAGTATTTTATCTTAGTGAGAATAAATATTTAGAATTAAAAAATTTATCGCTTGAAGGCGATCATCAATATGTAAACGCTGCAACAAGTATAGCAGCTATAGAATGTTTAAATTTAAATATTAGTGATGAAATAATATCAAAAGCTATACAAACAACTAAGTGGCCTGCAAGATTACAAAAAATAAATTATGGTTATTTATATAATTTATTACCTCAAAATTGGGAAATATGGGTTGATGGGGCGCATAATGCTTCTGGTGGACAGGCTCTTGCAGCGTGGGCAGAAAAAAAACAAGATTTACCACTTTATGTTATATGTGGAATGACAAGAAATAGAAATGTTGCAAACTTTCTTACTTTCCTCAAACCCTTTATAACGCATTTAAGTGGTATATATGTGGAAGATGAACCTTCAAGTTATACTGCAGAAAAAATTTGCGAATTTGCAAGCTCTATAGAAATAAATTGTAGTCCTGCAACATCATTTGAAGATGCTTTAGAAAAAATTTTAAAACAAAATAATAAACCATGTAGAATATTAGTATGTGGATCATTATTTTTAGCTGCAATGTTTTTAAGAATAAATAAAACAGAAATTATATAAAAAAAAATGAAAAAGTTTGTGTTGACAATTTTAATAATTTAACCAAGATGAATTAAATAATAATTTTTTAAAACCCTAAAAGTAAAAATGATAAATTTTCTTTCAGAAGCGCTTTCAACATTTAAATCTGAGCCAGAGATAATAATTGAAACTCCTAAAGCTTTATCCAGCAATGCGCTAGTTGAATTATGTGATGCAACTTTAGAAACAATAAACAGCCAAAATGGATTTTCTATCGGTTTTGCAAAAATTTATAATACCGATAAAAATATGTTAGAAAAATATTTCAAGGGAGTAATGTTAGTCCCTGAAAGGCAGCTAATAATTGCAAAATTTGATGGTGTAATTGCAGGATCAATACAATTAGTAAAATCACATCCTTCATATGAAACAATGTCATTCGCTTGCTCAGTCGATAATCACTTTGTTGTTCCATGGGCAAGAGGTTATGGAATTGCTAAAAAACTTTTAGAATTCGCAGAAAATGAAGCTAGAAAATTAGGTTATTCTGTAATAAAATTAAGTGTAAGAGAAAATCGAACTGCTGCTATATCATTATATGAAAGTAAAGGTTACACAAAATGGGGTGTATTACCGAAATATGAAATAGTCGATGGTAAAATAATTTCAGGACATTTTTATTATAAGGAAATCGCATGATTTACGATAAAAATAATATATTTGCTAAAATAATTAGAGGAGAATTACCTTCTAAAAAAGTTTATGAAGACGATAAAGTACTAGCCTTCCATGATATTTATCCAAAGGCTCCGATTCATATAATTGTAATACCTAAAGGTGAATATATTTCTTTTGATGATTTTGCTGTAAAAGCAAGTGATGAAGAAATAGCCCATTTCTTTCGCATAGCGCAAAAAATTGCTGCTGAGCATGGTTTACAACCTTCTGGATATAGAATTGGCGCTAATCACGGTAAAGACGCTAACCAAATAGTATTTCATTTTCATCTACATATTTTAGGTGGCGGTGATCTAAGAAATATTAATTTAAGCAAATAATGATAATAGGCATAGGAACAGATATTGTAGAAATAAGTAGATTTATAAATTTACTAAAGAAATCTACAAGAGAATCTTTAAAAAAAATTTTTACAAATAATGAACTGGAATATGTTTTTTCAAAAAAACTAGTTTCTCAGCAAGCAGGGATTTTAGCTAAAAGATATGCCGCTAAAGAAGCTTTTGCAAAAGCTATTGGGACCGGGGTAAGGCAAAAAATTATTCTTAATCAAATTGAAATAGTTAACGATGATTTAGGTAAGCCTGGAATTGTATTACATAAAAGTACAAAGGAATATACAGAAAAATTATTTACTAAGAATATAAGTTTTCATGTAAGTTTGAGCGATGAGAAAAAATTTGCTATAGCATTTGTAACAATAGAAAAATTTTAATTTAAAGATACTTTCAATTCATTTATTTCAGATAAATCCTCATTAGTATAAATTAAACGATTATTTATTAAAATATGATTAGAGAATTGCTCTATAGCCAGTTTTGTAAGTGAATACCATGATTTTTCATTTATAGAATCTTTATTAGAAGCTGATATTATACAAAATTCATCTTCTGCACGAGTAATAGCAACATATAAAAGCCTTAAATACTCTGCGTATTGAAAGATTTGCTCTTCTTCTAAAATATTATTTATAATCTCGGATTTTGCACCAATTTTAAGAAACAACATAGGTGTTTCATCATTTTTCCAAAGTAATTTGCTTCTGTTAATTGGGATTTCTTGAGCGTCAGCGAGAATTACTATAGGAGCTTGAAGCCCTTTTGAACCATGAACAGTAGTAATTTTTATTTTATTTTGATTATTATCTAATTCTTTTTTTATTAGAAGATCATTATTTTCTAGTAATAAAATAAATTCACTTAAGGTAGGAAGTTTGTTTTCATTTATAAATTCGTAAATAATTTCTTCGAATTCTTCAATTATAAAAATAGCTTCATTGCCATAAATTTTAGAATAAATTGAATGAATATCTAATAATATTTGAGCTTGCTCAAATATTTCATCAATCTTCATATTCTTAAGGTGTAATAACTTGGAAAGTTTTTCTGAAATAGAATTTGAAGAAATATTATTAAAAAGGTTTTTCTCTCTTTCAAATAGAAAAGAAAGTAAATCAGATTCACTTAAATTAAATAAAGGGCTTTTTAAAAGAGCAGCTAAATTCAACTCATCTAAAGGAAGATTTATAAATTTAAAGATAGATAATATATCTAAAAATATAATATTTTTATTCGGATTGACTTGATCTAAACCAGTGTTAGGCAAATTTCTTAAGTTAAGTTCATTAACTAAAGAACTTAAAAATTCCCCTCGTCTTCTAACTAAAATCATTATATCTGAAGGCTCAATAAAACGATTTTTATTAGGTAATTTTTTCTTATCAATAAACCATTTTTCTATTTCATTAGCAACGTATTCAGCTTGTAAATCTTTATGTACAATAGGCCAAATATTAACCTTACCAATATAAAATTCTTTTACAGTTGAGTGAGAAATTTTTTCATTAGAAATAATTTTAGCCACATCTAATGAAAAAATTTTGTCTGTTACTTCTAAAATTGGAGGCGCTGATCTATAAGATTTATTTAACGGTATAATTTTAAAGTTTTGCATAGCAATATGCATTTGTTTCTCTAAAATTAATTTTTTATAGTTAAAAAAAGTTGGGTCAGCACCATGAAAACTATAAATTGACTGTTTTTCATCTCCTACTATGAAAATAGTTTTAGGATTATCTAAATCATTTGCACCGCTATGAATTTCAGCTGTTAAAGCATCAATTATTTGCCATTGAATTGGATTTGTATCTTGGGCTTCATCAATCAAAAAATGATCAAGTCCTCCATCTAATTTATAAAGTACCCAGTCTGAATGTTCTTTATTTAAAAGAAGTTCCTTTGTTTTATATAAAACTTCATTAAAATCAATTTTATTTCGGCCTTTTATTTTTTCATATTTATTTTTAATCTTATCACACAAACCTAAAATTAAAGATGATAATTCAAAACATTCATAATTTAGAAGGTTCTGTTTAAATAAAAAAACACGATCTTGCTCATTAAGTAAATATTCAACACTCTGAGGATAAGTACTAGAAATAGAATTAGACAAAAACCTTTTTAATTTAGAATTTTCTTTTGTTAAAAAAATTTGAACATACGAATTAAAATTATTATCTTTTATTTCGCTTAAACTAGTTTGAATTTGAGAAGCTTTTTCAATATCTGTTTTAGTCGATTTTGAAAAACTAATAACATTACCTATATGAGATAAAATCTCATCTTTTATTATGTAAGTTTTATCTATAAAATCTTTTATTAATAGTTCTTTAGTACTGAAAATACCTAAAATTTCTTTTAGTTTGATTAAAGTTTTTTCAAAATCACCGTAATAATATATTAAATTTTCAATTTCATTTTGATGAAAAAGTAATTCTTCTATTAACTCATCAAATTGCTCAATACTAAATTTAGCTAACAAATTTTGCAAAGAGTTTTTAATCTCTTTATCTAAAAGAATTTGATTACGAGTTTTCTTCATTAACTCATCTTTTTCTATATCATCAATAAGCTTAAAGTTTGGATCTAAATTTGCTTCTAAAGGAAATTGTTTTAGTAAGTAAAAACAGAAACTATGAATAGTTTGAATTTTAATTTGATCTTGTAATTGCAAAAATTCAAAATAAAGCTTTTTAGCATGAATCAAAGAGTCTATATCAGCGTTGCCCTTATAATATACTATTTTTTCCTTTAAAATTTCTTCTTCGCATGTTGAAAGGTATTTTAGCTCAGAAATAATTCGCTGCTTCATTTCATTAGCGGCAGCCTTTGTATAGGTGATACAAAGAATCTTTTTTGGATTTACACTATTTAAAAGTAAGCTAATAAACCTATCAGTTAATAGTTTAGTTTTCCCACTACCTGCTGAAGCAGAAATCCAGCATGAATAAGAAGGGTTTAAAGCAAAATATAATATCTCACTCATTCTTAACCTCGAAAGGTTAAGTTAAAATTACTAAGAGATGTAATCGAGATTTGACTCTGTCTTTTCGATGTTTTCCGAATTCTCGAGTAAAATATTTTGAGAACTAACTTCATTATAACTATCTGTTTCTGAATTTGGAGTTTCATAATAAGCTTTAATGTACGTACTTATAATGTCAAATACAAAAATAAAGAAAGATTGGACTTTAAACCAAACTGAAGGGTTTTCATTTAATGTTTCATTTTCTTTTGACATAATAGACCTATAATAAAAGTTATAACTCTATTATAAATCAATTTTGTTAAAAAATTAATATATTTTTATATAATTTTATTGAGAAGTTCATTTTTACTAAGACTAAACTCTGAATTTATCCATATACCTTCTAAGGTTTTTAATTTTAAACCTAATTCTTTTCCAGGCTTAAATCCATTATTAATTAGGTCATCAGCTTTGATTGGTAATTTAATATCTTTATCGAGCAGCTTTGTATATATAGAAAGGTCTTTTATTTTATGGAGGATATAATAGTCACAAGCATATTCTTTACCAAAATAATATATAACTTCATTAAAGTTTTTATGACTAATTTCAAAAAGTGTTTTTAAATAAATAGTTTCCTTTTTACTTAATTTAAAAGCATCAACAGTTTTCTCAATAAAATCATTATCATTATTAATAATAAAATATAATCTTCTAATGAAACTAAATGAAAGATTGTAACTTATTTCTTCATTAATGAGATATTCAAGTTCGCTAAAATTATCAGAAAATTGAAGATTAAAACTATTCAAAATATTATATTCTTTCATTAAATTTAAAGTTTCTAAGGCTTTCGGGCTAACTAATATTTTACTAAATTCTTCCTTTATTCTTTCTTTAGAAAGCTTGTTTAAATTAGAGGCAAGTTTTTTACAAGCTTCTAATGTTAAATCATCTAATTTATCCTGCCCGTAATAACTCCAAAATCTAAATAAACGTAAAATCCTTAAATAATCTTCTTTAATTCTTTCTTCTGCATTTCCAATAAATTTTATTTTTCTTTGTTCAATATCTTTAAGGCCTGAATGATAATCATATATGTACCCATTAAAATCCATATAAAGAGCATTTATTGTAAAATCCCTTCTATTACTATCTGCTTCCCAGGAAGTAGTATACTGAACTTTTGCATGTCGACCATTGCAAGCTTCATCTAATCTTAAAGTAGTAATTTCAAATGTTGATTTATTTATAATAGCAGTAACAGTACCATGGGATATGCCAGTAGTATAGTACGAGAGATTATTTTTTTTTAAAATATTAATAACTTCATCAGGGGAAAAAGAAGTTGCAAAATCATAATCCTTAACTTCTTTTTTGAGAAGAGCATTTCTTATACAACCACCAACAAACCTAAAATTATCATTATAATTTTTTAAAATATCTATAAGCTCTTTTAATTCTCTATTTTTTAAAAAATCTTTTATAATATTTTCAAATGTTTTTATGGGCTTCATATAATGTGTTTTCAAATGTTTCTCCTAAAATACCTAATGATATTTCAGGTTTTGTAAATATCCTTTCAAAGGTTTGATAAAGATCTACAAGTCTTATATTATCTATCTTTTTTAATAACTCTTCAATAGTTACAACTTTATTTTCTTTTAAATACTGATTTAGAAGAAAATTGGCGCGTGAGGTTATACTATCATATGCCATTTTCAAACTTGCAGTATATTGCTTTTTAGCTTTTTCTAATTCTTTATCTTGAATTTCACTCATACTTTTTATTACATTTATTATCCCATCATTTAATTGAGGAATTTTTTCATGAATAGTAGAAGCGCTTATGATTATAAGGCCTGTATCACTATAATTATAAGTATATGAGCCTATGGAATAGGCCAAAGCCTGCTTTTCTCTTATTTCCTGAAATAGTCGTGAAGACATTCCTCCACCAAGTATAATAGAAATAAGTTGGAGGTTATAATAATCTTCATCTAGTGATCCAACACCTTTATAACCAACAATATAATGAGACTGCTCTAATTCTCTTTTTAAACTTAAAAAACTAGGTGTAAAACTAGATTTAATAAAGCTCTTATCCTTTGGATTTGACGGCATTGAGGCAAAAAATTTATTTACAAGTTTAGGGGTGTTATATTTAGACAAATCGCCAGCTATCGAAATAATTACATTATCTGCTACGTAAAATTCATTCACAAATTTTAATAAATCTTCTTTATGAATATTATTAACTGTTTCAATAGTACCTAGAATATTGTGGCCTAATGGCTGATTTTTAAAAGTGCTTTCAAAAAATGAATCAAATAAAAATTCTTCCGGTTCATCAACATATTGAGCAATTTCTTGTAAAATAACTTGTCTTTCTTTTTCAATTTCTTCTAAAGGAAAAGTAGAATTAATCAAAATATCGCTAAGAATGTCTAATCCTAGTTCAAGATGTTCATTTAAAATTGTGAGAGTGTAAACAGTATTTTCTCTACCTGTAAAAGCATTAATATCTCCTCCAACAAGATCTACTTCTTCAACTATATCTTTAGAAGTTCTTCTAGAAGTTCCTTTAAAAAGCATATGTTCTAAAAAATGAGCTATACCTTTTTTTTCAACTGGCTCATATCTACTCCCAAATTTAAAACATATTCTTATCGCTAACGTATATGAATTAGGAATATGTTCAGTAAGAAGTACTATGCCGTTATCTAGAGTGTGTATTTTTTCATTTAAATTAATCATGTTATAAAATGTAACTTATTTATAGTTGAACAAGTAAATTATATCGTGCTACAAAAATTGAAATCATTTGCATCGGCATAATATAAATTAAAGTTGCTTTTTAGGGAAGTTTTATATGAATAGTTTAGAGAGAATTAAGAAAATTGTAAACGAAAATGGGATCGAATTAATAGAATTACGTTTTTCTAACTTAATTGGTAAATGGCATAATTTTACTTTTAGTAAAGATTTTCTAATAGAAATATTAGAGGAAGGAGTAACCTTTGATGGATCATCTATTCCTGGTTGGAAAAATATAAATAATTCCGACATGATAATGAAACCAGATTTAGAGACTGCTTTTATTGACCCCTTCACTTCCCATCCTACCCTTATTTTAATATGTGATATATATGAACCAGAAAAGAAAGAAGGGTATGAAAGAGATCCAAGAATAATTGCTAAAAAAGCAGAAAATTATTTAAGAAATACAGGGATTGCAGATACCGCATATTTCGGCCCTGAACCTGAATTTTTTATATTTGATGATGTAAGATTTGATGTAAAACAATATAATTCCTTTTTTAGTGTAAATAGTGAAGAACTTCCAATTAACAGCGGCACAGTTAATACACGTGGGAATAGTGGTTATAGATGTCAACCAAAGAGTGGATATTTACTATCAAGCCCAAATGATATATATAGCGAACTTCGTACTGAGATGATGAGCCAATTAAAAAGCGTAGGTATTACTCCTAATCTTCATCATCATGAAGTTTCTCCATCTCAATCAGAAATAGGGTTTAAGTTCGGAACAATTTTAGAAGCAGCGGATAATGTCCAAAAATTAAAATATGTAGTTCATAATGTTGCAAATTCATATGGTAAAAGCGTTACTTTTATGCCAAAACCTATTTATGGTGAAAATGGTTCAGGTATGCATGTGCATCAGTCACTATGGTTAAAAGACAAACCATTATTTGATGGTAAAGAATATGCAAATCTTTCCAAAATGGCTCTTTATTATATGGGTGGAATAATTAAACATGGTAAAGCATTAAATGCCTTTACTAACCCTTCTACAAATAGTTATAAAAGATTAGTTCCAGGTTATGAAGCGCCGGTGTCACTTGTTTATTCTGCATGTAATAGATCAGCAGCTATAAGAATTCCTTACACAAGCTCAGCTAAAGCTAGGAGAATTGAAACTAGGTTCCCAGATCCTATGTCTAATCCATATTTATGTTTTGCCGCAATGCTTATGGCAGGAATTGATGGAATAATAAATAAAATCGAACCAGGTGAAGCTGTTGAACAAAATTTATATGAAATGTCTAAGGAAAAATTAAAAAGAATTCCTAGCCTTGCAAAATCCCTTGATGATGCTTTAGTTTCATTAGAAAAAGATACAGCATTTTTAACTAAAAATGAGGTGTTTTCAGAAGGGTTTATCGCAAATTATATAAAACTTAAAAAACAAGAAGTTGAAAAAATAAACATGCTTCCTCATCCTGCTGAATTTGAAATGTATTATTAGTTTAAATTTAATGCTAAATAAGCAACTTATAGTTTGTCATAAAGTAGATGGGAGAAAATTATGTTCGTAGTTTTGCTAAAATATATTAAGCCAATTGAAGAGATAGATAAATTTCTTATAGAGCATAGAACATGGTTAAAAGATGGATATGAAAAGAATTATTTTCTAGCATCGGGTCCTAAACTACCAAGAAACGGCGGTGTAATAATTTCGTTAGTGAAAGATAAAGAGGAGCTTAAAAAAATTTTAGCAGAAGATCCATTTTATAAAGAAAAACTTGCAGAATATGAAATTATAGAATTTGAACCAGTTTTATATAATCAGGTTTTAAAAAATTTAATTTAAAAGAAAAGGTAGAAGCAGAAAACCTCTACCTTAAAAATTACTTACATAGCTTTGTTTAAATTTTCGTTTGCAAAATCCCAATTTACTAAATGCTCTAAGAAAATATTTAAGTAATCAGGTCTTCTGTTTTGGAAATCTAAATAATAAGCATGTTCCCAAACGTCAGCTGTTATTAGTGCTATTTGTCCTTTTGTCATTGGAAGATCAGCATTAGCAGTTTTTGTTACTTTAAGCTTACCGTCAGTATCAACAACTAACCATGCCCAGCCACTACCAAATTGAGTAGCTCCTGCTTGTTTAAATTCAGCCGCAAAATTTTCAAAACTACCAAAATCACTATTAATTTTATCAGCAATTTTACCACTTGGTTTTCCACCACCATTTTGTTTCATAGAATGCCAGTAGAATGAATGGTTCCAAATCTGTGCTGCATTATTAAAAATACCAACTAATTCGCTTTTGCCAGCAGATTTTAAAATAATTTCTTCAAGTGTTAAATTTTCAAAATCACTTTTATCTTTAACTAAGCCATTTAAATTAGTTACATAGGCATTGTGATGTTTACCATGATGAAAACTAAAAGTATTAGAACTTAAGTGAGGTTCTAAGGCAGTTGGTGCATAAGGTAATTCCGGTAAAATGAAAGGTGCAGATTTTTGGTTAGCTTTTTCATTACCAATTTTGTTTAAATCCATAATATTCTCCAGTATTTAATTTATTAGCACTTTATAAAATCGATTTTTTAGTTTTAACATAAAACATAAATTTATGTAATAATTTTTGAAATTATTTTATTAAAAACCTTGGGAAAGAATATTAGTATTATTTTCTGTAAAATTAGCTCTCATGGAATTAGTATTTACAAGCGATATATCATTAATGTAATCAGATAAACTATTTATAATCTGCAAATCACCTGGAGATAAAAATTGAAATTTGTCTTCAATAATTTTAATTAATTTTTTTAAATGATCTAACGTAGAATTTTTATCATTATTAGTAAGCCACTCAGCTAAAATTATAATTTTTTTAGGGATTATACTGCTTGTTAATTCATTATAATCTTTACGTTTTTCTAACCCTTCATGAGATTTTAATACAAAATATAAAAAAGCAACGAAGCTTTCAGGGGTTATAACTAAAGGCGAAACTTCATTACAAACACTTTCAATTACACTTAAGTGATTGCATCTGATAAAAGAAGAAAAGAAATTTTCTAAATATTTTTTATCGGATTCTGGTTCAGGAAGTTCTAAATCTTTCCTTTTCCACAGTAATTTAAAAACCCTAGAATGATCGAAGCTTTCTGTGATAGGTCGTTTTCCATGTAACCCAGAAACGTTTATATCAATATCACTTCTCGATAATAAAAGTTTTACAACTTCTTCATAACCATTTCTACAAGCATCTATCAAAGCATTATACTTATCTTTACGCTTAGTTGAATTTAAATTTATATTTTCAAACTGAAGTAATAATTCTAAACAATTTATACTTTTAAAATTACAAGCAAGTTCTAAAAGAGTATAATTTGAGAATTTGAAAAAAAAATCATCTGAAATTTTATAGGTGTAGTTTACATTTCTTTTAGTAAGTAACTTACTTAATTCTTCTGCATTATCTGTTAAAGTATAATAAAGCAAATCCTTGTTATGTTGTTTTTGGGCAGCTTTATTTAAAGGAGATTGTAATCTAGCAATAAATATTCCTAATAACCATTCTTTATGAATATCACGTTCTTTAGCTAATTTAAAAATTTCTTCTCTTGATAATGCCATTTTACCCTCCAAGTCTTTGATAATTAAAGAATTATTTTATAATTGGAGTAATTATATTTTACAATTGTAAAAAAGGCGCTTAATGGATTAAATGACAAAGAAAATAACAGAAAATGTAAGGTTTTCAAGTGATTGAAAACCTTAACAAAAAGTCTTTGAAAATTAGTTTAATATTTGTCTAGAAAAAACCTTTCATTTTATTAAAAAATGATTCCGATTTAGGATTAGATTCTTTTTTAGATTCCTGATCAAATTCTTCTAATAATTCTTTTTGTCTTTTAGTAATGTTCACTGGAATTTCTACATTAATGCTAACAATCATATCACCACGATTTTTAGATTTTAAATGATGCATCCCCTTGCCTTTTAATCTTAATTTATCACCATGTTGAGTACCGGCTGGAATATTTACTTTTGCAAGTGAACCCTCAATAGTTGGAACATCAATTGATCCACCCATTACTGCGGTTACCATCTTTAAAGGTACTGTACAATAAATATTTGCTCCTTCACGATGAAAGAAAGCGTGGTCCTTTATATGAACAAATATATATAAATCTCCAGGAACGCCTCCTCTTACACCGGCCTCACCTTCACCTGATACTCTAATTCTCGTGCCTTCCTCAACTCCTGCAGGAATATCGACATTAAGTGTTTTTTCTCTCTGAACTCTACCCTCGCCATGACATTTTTTACATGGGTCTTTAATAGATTTTCCTGAACCATGACAAGTATGACATGTTCTTTCAATAGTAAAGAAACCTTGAGAAGCTCTTACTGTCCCATAACCTTGACATGTTGGGCAATTATGGGCTGAACTTTTACTTTCGCTGCCGGTAGTATTACACGGCTCACAAGGAGCATAGGTTTTAAATTTAATAGTTTCTTTTTTACCATTAAAGGCATCTTCTAAAGTAACCTGAAGATTATATCTTAAATCAGATCCTCTTTGATGGCTTTGAGCTCTATTACCGCCACCTCGGTTATTACCGCCCATGAATTCGCCAAAAATATCACCGAAAATATCAGCAAAACCACTATTAGAAAAGTCAAAACCTTCAGCGCCGCTAAAGCCGCCACCTCCACCGCCAAATCCGCCACCTTGACCAAAGGCGTTGTGGCCGAACCTGTCATAAGCTGCGCGTTTTTGATCATCTTTTAAAACATCATACGCTTCATTGATTTCTTTAAATTTTTCTTCTGCCTCTTTGTTGCCAGGATTTTTGTCAGGGTGATATTGCATTGCAAGCTTACGATAAGCTTTTTTTATTTCATCCTGAGATGCGGTTTTACCTATACTTAATACTTCGTAATAATCTCGTTTTGCCATTGTTATTTATCTCATTGAAAAATGGGAAAGATGCAATATACACTTTCCCACAAAAAATTCGAGTAAATTAATTTACTTATTATCGTCTTGTTTTACTTCCTCATATTCAGCATCAACAACTTTTTCATCTGCATTATTATTTGTTGATGAATTGTCTGCTGAAGCTCCTTCAGAAGTAGCACTGCTATCTTGAGATTGTTTATACATATGCTCACCAATTTTCATAGAGCTTTGCATTAATTTCTCGGTTGCAGCTTTAATTTTTTCTGCATCTTCAGAATTAAGAACATCTTTTAATTCTTTAATGTCAGCTTCTACTTGTGATTTTACATCCGAAGGAATGCTTGCTTCATTTTCCTTTAAAACTTTTTCAGTTGAATAAATTAAGCTATCAGCATGGTTTTTAGCTTCAATCCCTTCTTTACGTTTTTTATCTTCCGCTGCATTCATTTCAGCATCTTTAACCATTTGCTGAATGTCAGTTTCAGATAAACCACCAGAAGCTTGAATTTTAATTTGTTGCTCTTTACCAGTTGCTTTATCTTTCGCTGATACTTTTACGATACCGTTAGCATCAATATCAAAAGTTACTTCAATTTGTGGCATTCCACGTGGAGCTGGAGCAATGCCTTCTAAGTTAAATTGCCCTAATATTTTATTTTGTGCAGCAAGTTCTCTTTCGCCTTGGAATACACGAATAGTAACCGCAGTTTGGTTATCATCAGCAGTAGAGAAAACCTGACTTTTTGTTGTTGGAATTGTTGTATTTCTATCAATAAGTCTAGTAAATACGCCACCAAGTGTTTCAATACCAAGTGAAAGTGGGGTAACGTCTAATAATAATAAGTCTTTTACATCACCTTGAAGTACACCAGCTTGAATCGCAGCACCAATTGCCACAACTTCATCAGGGTTTACACCACGATGTGGCTCACGACCAAAGAATTCTTTTACTTTATCAATAACTTTAGGCATTCTTGTCATACCACCAACAAGTACAACTTCATCAATTTGCGATGTAGAAAGGCCTGCATCTTTTAATGCATTTCTGCAAGGGTCAATTGTTCTACTAATTAAATCTTCTACTAAAGCTTCTAATTTAGAGCGGCTAAGTTTTAAATTCAAATGTTTAGGACCACTTGCATCAGCTGTAATATATGGAAGGTTAACATCAGTCTCTACTGTACTTGAAAGTTCAATTTTAGCTTTTTCAGCAGCTTCTTTTAATCTTTGAAGTGCAAGCGGATCTTTTTTAAGATCGATACCATTATCTTTTTTGAATTCGTCAGCTAAGAATTCTACTATTCTCATATCGAAATCTTCACCACCAAGGAATGTGTCACCATTAGTAGATTTAACTTCAAATACCCCATCCCCAATTTCAAGGATAGATACGTCAAAAGTACCACCACCAAGGTCATAAACAGCGATAGTTTTATTACCACCTTTATCAAAGCCGTAAGCAAGCGCTGCTGCAGTTGGTTCATTTATAATTCTTAAAACTTCAAGACCGGCAATACGACCTGCATCTTTGGTAGCCTGACGTTGAGCGTCATTAAAGTAAGCAGGAACAGTAATAACTGCTTTTGTTACAGTTTCACCTAAATAATTTTCAGCAGTTTCTTTCATTTTTTGTAATGTGAAAGCACTAATTTGGCTTGGAGAATATTTTTCACCCTTAATTTCTACCCATGCATCCCCATTATCTGAAGGCCCAATTTTATATGGTACTAATTCTTGATCTTTCTTTGTAATTGGATCATCAAATCTACGCCCAATAAGCCTTTTTACTGCAAATACAGTATTTTTTGGGTTAGTAACAGCTTGTCTTTTTGCTGTTTCACCTACTAATCTTTCACCAGATTCAGTAAAAGCAACAATAGAAGGGGTTGTTCTTCTACCTTCAACGTTTTCAAGTACTTTTGGGTTTTTACCATCTAAAATAGCCACACATGAATTAGTGGTACCAAGGTCAATACCTATAATTTTGCTCATAAGTTTTTCTCTATTATTAAGGTTAATATTTATTGCTTATTTGTATATATAGGTATTGGTAGTTTAAATACAAGTCTTGAAATAATAAATTATATGTTTGTTCTAAAAATTATATGTAAAAACAGTAACTTCGTATTTAATAAAAGAATAAAACATCTAAGTTTTTTACTTCTATTAAGTATTATATATTAATTATTGTCTAACTTTTCAAACACTTCTTTAGCTGCAGTTATAGCATTTAATGCTACAGGAAAGCCACCATATCCAGAGGTATGAATAAATATATCAATGAGTTCTTCTCTAGAAATCTCTAAATTTAAAGCCACTTTTATATGGTATTCTAATTGAGGCTTGGCAAATCCAAGCATGGCAAGACATGTTAAAGTTATAATTTGTTTTGTTTTTAAATCCAAACCGTCGCGCGCGTACAAAGAACCAAAAATATATTCATGTATATACTCCGCCATATCAGGAGAAAATTTACCCATATTATTTAATATATTATCTGATCCATTGGGTGATAGCTTATCTAGAATGCTTTTACCTTTCTGAAACTTCTCACTTTTCATTACATAACTCATTATATATTTATTTATATGGAGGACAGTTAAACCCTTTTGGTGATGAGGTAAAAATTTCTACTCCATTACTTGTTACTCCTACACTATGTTCAAACTGCGCTGAAAGAGATTTATCTCTCGTTCTTGCAGTCCAGCCGTCACGAGCATCTACAATAGTATCAGGTTTCCCTGCATTTATCATAGGTTCAACTGTAAAAAACATGCCTTCTTCAAGTGTCATGCCCTTACCTCTTTGACCAAAATGTAGAATGTTTGGAGCATCGTGAAATATTTGCCCTATACCATGTCCGCAAAAATCTCTAACCACTGAGAATCCAAAACCTTCGGCATAAGACTGAATAGCATAACCAATATCTCCTAGAGTTGCCCCTGGACGGACTTGTTCAATTCCTCTCATCATAGCTTCATAGGTAATTTCAGTTAATCTTTGAGCTTTTATAGAAGGTTTACCAACATAATACATTCTACTTGTATCTCCATGCCAGCCATTAATAATAACTGTCACATCAATATTTACTATATCGCCATCTTTAAGAGGTTTGTCGTCAGGTATACCATGACATACAACATGATTAATAGAAGTACAGATAGATTTTGGAAAATTCATAATAGTACCTTTATAATTTAAAGGTGCAGGAATAGCATTATGCTCTACAATATAATTATGACATAGGTCATTTAACTCATTTGTAGTAACGCCTGGTTTAACATAATCTGTTATCATATCTAAAACTTCAGCAGCTAATTTACCTGCTTTTCTCATATTTTCAAAATCTTCTGGTTTATGAATTTTTACTTTCATGTTTTTCCTTGTGTTTTTAAAAAAATTTAATAAAATCGCCGTTTATATAGCTTTTGTTAATAATATTAAATTTTATATGGGAAGTAAAATGCAAAAACAATTTAAAGCTGCAGTAATAATAATAGGGAATGAAATTTTATCAGGAAAGATAGCTGATAAAAACGTTCAATTCCTAGCTAGTGAGTTAAATAATAAAGGAATTAGGCTTGCAGAAGTAAGAATGATTATGGATATCGAAGAAGATATCGTTAATACAGTAAATGAATTAAGAAAAAAATATGATTATGTATTTACTACAGGTGGTATTGGCCCAACTCATGATGATATTACAGCAGCTTCAATGGCAAAAGCATTCGGTAGAAAATTAATTTTAGATCCAAGAGCATATGAGTGCTTAAAGCGCCAATATGCAGAAGATCAAATAAATGAAGCTAGAATTAGAATGGCTTATTTACCTGAAAATAGTGAACTTATTGCAAACCCAATTACACATGCTCCTGGTTTCCAAGTTGAAAATGTATATGTAATGGCTGGAGTGCCAAGAATTGCTCATGCAATGTTTGATAGCCTTAAAGAAAATTTAGAAGGTGGTGAAATTATTGAAGCGACTAACGTTAGTACATACTTAACCGAAGGGATCTTCGCAATTGAACTTGCTAAAATTCAATCTAAATATTCGGATGTAGAAATAGGAAGTTATCCTTTTGTTGCAGAAGGTAAATATGGAACAAGCTTAGTTTCAAGAAGCGCGAATAAGGATAATCTTGAAGCGGCTACTAATGATATTGTTAATATGATCAAACACTTCGGTGGTGAGCTTATTGAAATTGATGAAGAGGAAAAGCAGTAATGGAAATAAAGAGGATTTTATCTGGTATTACTACGAGTGGTAGATTGCATTTAGGAAATTATTTAGGTGCTATACGTCACTGGTTAAAATTACAAGATAAAGCCCAAAATTTTCTATTTCTTGCAGATTTGCATGCAATAACTACTTCCCAAAAACCTGATGAATTGCATGCAAATATTCTTGATACTGTAATAGTTTATCTAGCCTGTGGGTTAGATCCTAAGAAATCTACTATTTTTGCTCAATCATCAGTCTATCCTCATGCAGAACTTGCTTGGTTATTTAGCTGTGTTGCAAGAATGGGTTGGTTAAACCGGATGACACAATTTAAAGAAAAGTCTGGAAAGAATAAAGAACAAGCCTTTTTAGGGCTTTATAGTTACCCAGTTCTTCAAGCTGCTGATATATTGTTATATCAACCTACACACGTACCTGTTGGCGAAGATCAAAAACAACATATAGAACTGGCAAGAGACATAGCTCAATCATTTAACAGCTCCTATGGAAACTTATTTACTATGCCTGAACCGTTAATATTAGGAGAGGCAACTAGGGTTATGAGTTTACGTGATGGGACGAAGAAAATGAGTAAATCAGATATTTCTGATTATGCGAGAATAAATTTAGATGATGATTCTGACACTATAAAATTAAAAATTCAAAAGGCTAAATCTGATAGTGACGCTATAAGTGCTGAAAATCTTGAAAATAGACCTGAATTAAATAATTTAGTTATTATATATTCTGCTTTAGCTGATTTAACTAAAGATAATGTTATTAATAAATTTAGCGGTAAGGGTTTTTCTGAGCTAAAAAAAGAACTTGCTGAACTTATGATTTCTAAAATTGATCCTATAAGTCAAGAAATACAAAGATTACGTAATGATAAAGCTTTTGTAATTAAAATATTACAAGAAGGTAAGGAAAGGGCTTTAGAGACAGCAGAGCCTACGTTAAAAAAAGCCAAAGAATTAATGGGTTTTATTAATTTCTAAATTTATTTTACTGAATAATGCCTGGTCAATAGCGGGAAAGAAATCAAACCATATTTCAAACGCCTTAGCAGCTTGATATATTAAAAGAGTTTTGCCATTTATAATGTTTCTTCCTAAATCTTTGCATGCCTTTTCTAAGGGAGTTAGGTTATTTGTGTAAGCTGCATCTATAAAAAGAGTGTTTTTATTTGAAGCTCTAACATCTTCTACTAATTTTAAATAATTTATATTATTAATAGGCGTTGCATTAATTATTAAATCGTAAGATTCAGCGCTAAAATTTTCTATAATTTCGAGTTTATTATTATAAAATTTTTTCAGTAAGACAGCTTTTTCGATGTTTCTGTTAATAACATGAATTACATTACTAGGGTTTTTTAAAAGCACATTAATAACGCTTTTGGAATAACCACCTGCACCCAATATTAAAACCTTGTTATAAGTTTGAGAATACTCATTTAATAAATGATTAAAGGCAAAGCAATCGGTATTATATCCAAAAAGTTCACTGTTGATAATTTTTACAGTATTTACCGCTTCAGACTCAGAAGCTTCTATAGATAAATTTTTACAATATTGTTTAATTTTTTCTTTAAATGGCATAGTAATATTGAAGCCATTGTAATCCTTATTTTCTTTAATTGAATAAATAAACTCTTCAAGAATATTTGGCGAAATTCGATTCTTAGTGTAAAATGAATTAATATTATATTTTTGGTACCAATAATGATGAATAATAGGGGATAAAGAAAATTCTAATGGATAACCTATTATACAATATTTTAAAGTAGTTTGAATCATAAAGAAAAAATTATATGTTAAATAAGTATAAAGATATTTCGCTGTCAAAATTCGTATTTATACTTGTAAAAGAATTTAAATGGCAATTTGCTATAATGCAACTAGGAATGTTGTCATGGGCGTTTCAAGAATCATTATTTCCATACCTTATTAAAAGAATTACCCAAATAATCACCGATGAAAATGTTAATAAACAAAATATTTTTTTAGATAATAAGCAATTTTTTATTACAGCGCTTATGATCTATATATTAATTGAATGTGGTTTTAGATTGCATGAATATGTTGCCCTAACTTTTTATCCAAAATTGAGACAAAGAATAAGAGAATTAATGCTAAATTATACGTTAGATCACTCTCATGAATTCTTTGCAAATAATTATTCGGGAACCATTGGTAACAAAATCGCTCGTTTAGCTGAAGGAGTGCAAGACATTTGTGAAAAAGTTATTTCAGTTTTCACACCAATTATAGTTGCCCTTTTAATTTCAATTATATTGATTGTCCAAGAAAATTTATATTTAGGATTACTTATAATTGCATGGTTTGTAGTGCATTTTCTAATTTTATTAAATTATACAAAAAGATGTGAATATTATTCAAGTTTGCATTCAGATGAAGTTACTAAATTAAATGGTAAAATAATTGATATATTAAATAACATTGCAAATGTAAGATTATTTGCTAGAAATAAGTTTGAAATAAAAAGTTTGATGGATTTTAATAAAATAGAAATTAATGCTTCTAAAAGATCTGGTTTTGTTGATTTTAAACTGAATATTTCTTTAGCCATAAATACAACAATTTTCATTATTTGTATGGTAACTGGTAGCATTTATTCATGGAAGGAAGGTTTAATTGAACTACCGGTATTAGTACTATGTATGTCATCACTTTATGTAATTTCATTAGTATGGTGGCTTGGATATAATTTAATAAATTTTTATAATCAAGTAGGGCAGTGTGATGAAGCTTTAGGATTACTTAGAATCCAACATCAAATCCAACAAGCGAAAGACGCAAAACCATTAATTATTAGAGAAGGTAAGGTAGAGTTTAATAACGTTAAATTCACTTTCAAAAAAAACAGAAGCATATTTAAGAATTTAAATGTAATCATAAATGGAAATCAAAAAATAGGGTTGGTTGGGTTGTCTGGTTCTGGTAAATCTACTTTTGCAAACCTTGTATTAAGATTATTTGATATAGATCAAGGAAAAATATTAATTGATGATCAAAATATTTATGATGTTACAATAGATTCATTAAGAGAAGCTATAGCATTTATTCCTCAAGATTTATCATTATTCCATAGAACCGTTATGGAAAATATAAGATATGGAAATATAAATGCTTCTGATGACGAAGTAATAGAAGCTGCTAAAAAGGCCCAAGCTCACGATTTTATAATGAATTTATCAGAGGGTTATGAAACTCAAGTAGGTGAAAGAGGAATAAAATTATCAGGTGGCCAGCGTCAAAGAATTGCAATCGCAAGAGCTGTATTAAAAAATTCTAAAATTATTATTATGGATGAAGCTACAAGTGCACTTGACACAATAACTGAGCATGCCATTCAGACAGAACTTTATCGTAATATTACCGATAAAACTTTAATTGTCATTGCACATCGTTTATCAACTCTTTTAGATATGGATAGAATATTGGTATTTAAAAATGGCGAAATAGTTGAAGATGGTAGCCATAAAGACCTTTTAATTAAAAAGGGGTATTATCATGAACTTTGGAAGAAACAATCAAAATAAAGTTATAAAATATAATAGTTTGCTTTATGTAATTTTATTTTCATTATTTATAATCAATATTGTAGTAACCATAATTTATAAGCTTAATATACTTACATTAATTATAATTTGGGGTACTATATTATGTTTTATAATATTAATTAAATTAAATAAAAATTAGGTTATAATTCTCCCCAATTTTTTCCTATGCTTAAATTTGCTTCAAGTGGAATGCTTAACTTAACAACATTTTCCATTATATTTTTTAATGATATAGCAATTTTTTCTGCTTCTTCCGGCGGAGATTCAAATATAAGCTCATCATGTACTTGTAATAATAATTTTGTTTTATAATTTGAAAGGAAATTATCAGCCTCTGTCATTGCAAGCTTAATGATATCTGCAGCACTTCCTTGAATAGGTGCGTTAATTGTAAGCCTTTCTGCAAAGCTTCTTATCATTCCATTATTGCTATTTATATCATTTATATAACATCTTCTTCCCATTAAGGTTGTAACATAACCTGTACTTCGAGCAAAATTATGAACATGATCGATATATTCTTTTATACCATTATAAGCTAAAAGATATTTATCGATAATCTCTTTAGCTTCATTTTTAGCAATCATTAAACGTTGCGCAAGTCCAAAAGGTGTAATACCATAAATAATACTATAATTAACTGTTTTAGCTTTTCTCCTTAAATCTTCAGTAACCTCATTTAAAGGTACGCCAAATACTTGGCTTGCAGTTATATTATGAATATCTTCATTATGCTTAAAGGCTTCTTTTAATTCTTTAATATCAGCAATATGAGCAATTAACCTAAGTTCAATTTGAGAATAATCAAGTGATATTAAAGAATTATTGGCTTCTGCTATAAAAGCTTTACGAATTTTTTGGCCTTCTTTTGTTTTTATAGGAATGTTTTGTAAATTTGGTTTACTAGAACTAAGTCTACCAGTAATTGTTGTAACTTGTGAATAAGTAGTATGTAGTCTACCATCTTCTTCAACAAGGTTAAGTAAAGGATCAGTATAAGTTGAAGTTAATTTAGAAAATTGTCGCCATTCAATAACTTTTTTCGCAATTTCATAACCTTGCCAGCTTAAAGCTTCTAATACTTCATTATCAGTTGAGTAATTACCGCTTTTAGTTTTTTTAGCGCCTGGAAGTTGCATTTTATCAAATAATATTTCACCAAGTTGTTTTGGAGATCCGATATTAAATGCTGCATTACATTCAGCAAAAATTTGGTTTTCAAGATTTTGTAATTCACTAGCAAATTCTTGTTTAGCTTCTAGAATTTTTTCTTTAGAAAGTTTAATTCCCAATTTTTCCATTTTAGCTAATAAATTTATTACAGGTTTTTCAACCTTATGATATAAATTTAGGGACTTAATCTCTAATAGTTTACTATTTAAAACTTCAAATAATTTGAATAGGTATTTAACTTTTATATTATCAGTTAATTGTGGTGCATCTTCCATAAGATGTTTTTGAATAATTAAAGATAAATTATCAGGAATAAAACTTGAATCAACTACATATGACATGATTTGTAGATCATCAAACGAATTAATAATATAATTTTTTAATAAATTCTTTATTCCAAAAGAAATTTTATTAATGGAAGAATCTAATAATAAGTTATTAACAGAAGACTTCAGAGGGAAGGTAGTTGTAATATATTCGCCAGATTTTAATCCAAGTAACAGGGTTTCTTCATCAACAGGATATATTACAAGAATATTACTATGATTAGCAAGCTCAC
The DNA here is from genome assembly GCA_017304685.1 of Sphingobacteriia bacterium. NCBI lineage: Bacteria > Pseudomonadati > Bacteroidota > Sphingobacteriia > Sphingobacteriia bacterium. The sequence goes on from JAFKLR010000004.1 coordinate 269,969, forward strand.
AGAATTTATCTAGATTATCCATTCTAAGGTCAATATCTTCAAAATTCCCATTTTTAATTCGTTTATAGTTACCATTATCATTAGATTTAAATAAATCTTCTGCTCTTGAAATTAATTTTCTAAATTCATTTCTCTCTAAAAAATTTCTTAAATTTTCTAAATCAACTTTTTTAATTATTAAATCATCTATCTTTGAAATAATTGGTACATTTTCATCTAAGCGGACCAATTCATATGAAAGTTTAGCATTTTCAATATTATTCAATAAATTTTCTTTTTGTTTTTTTGCTGTTATTTTATCTGTATTTAATAGTAATTCATTAAGGGAGCCAAATCTTCCAATTAAATCTTCAGCTCCTTTTGGGCCAATCCCTTTAACTCCAGGTATATTATCAGAGGCATCACCAATAAGTGCTAAAACATCTCTTACTTTTATTGGTTCAACGCCAAATTTTTCTTTAACCTCTTTCTCAGAAATAATTCTATATTTTAAAGGGTCAAACATAATTACGTTTTTAGTAACAAGTTGCATTAAATCTTTATCTGAAGAAACGATAGTAACTTTAAAATCTTCTTTTTCAGCATTTTTTGCAAGTGTTGCTATAATATCATCTGCTTCATAACCGTGTAATTCCAGGCTTGGTATATTAAAAGCTTGAGCAGCTTGCCTTACTAATGGAAATTGTTTTATTAAATCTTCCGGAACATCAGGACGATGAGCTTTATAACTTGGATATAATTCGTGCCTAAAATTTTTTCCTCCACTGTCAAAAACAACTGCTATATGCGAACAATGTGTGTCACTAATAAGCTTCATTAACATTTGAGTAAAACCGAATACCGCACCTACTACTAAACCATCTTTTCTTGAAAGAGGAGGAAGAGAATGGAATGCTCTAAATACGAAGCCATAACCATCAATTAACACGAGATGATTCATAAAAACTTACCAAGTTATTGATTTGAAAATATTTTTAATTTTATAACTTCGCAGTCTATATAATTTTTATTAAATAAGAAATAAAATATTGCTTCATTTCTGTATATAGTATAAGTTGATTCACACTTTATTAATTTATAAATAAGATTTTGCTTTTATGGAGAAATTATAAATGGCTATTGAAAGAACTTTATCAATTATTAAACCTGATGCAACTAAAAGAAATTTAACTGGGAAAATTAACCAAGTTTTTGAAAGTAATGGTTTAAAAATAGTTGCTCAAAAACGTATTACTTTAAGTAAGAAAGTAGCAGAAGGTTTTTATGCTGAACATAAAGCCAGACCATTTTTTAATGATTTGGTAAATTTTATGATTTCAGGACCTGTAGTACTTCAAGTTCTTGAAGGTGAAAATGCAGTTGCATTAAATAGAAAATTAATGGGTGCTACTAACCCTGCACAGGCAGAAGAAGGTACAATTCGTAAACTTTTTGCTGAAAGTATCGAGGCAAATTCTGTACATGGTTCTGATGCTTTAGAATCAGCTAAAAGAGAAATTTCATATTTCTTTGCAGAAATTGAAATTGATAATTAATATCCGTAAAACTAGAGCGTAAAATATTTACGTTCTAGTTTTTTCCAAAAAATATGCAAGTTTTGTATATTGTTCTATAGATAAGTCTTCCGCCCGCTCAGTTCCTGTTAAATTACATTCTTTTAAAATTGATGCTTCATAAAGATTTAAGGTGGTTAGAGCTTTTTTAATTTGTTTTCGTCTTTGATTAAACATAATAAAGCATAAATATTCCATTGTTTTAAAATTACCCGTAAAAAGAGGGACATCTCTTCTTTGTAATTTTATTACACTTGAAGTAACTTTAGGTGCAGGGAAAAATGCTTTTGGACTTATTTCAAATAAAATTTGCGTTTTATAATAATTTTGTGAAATTATGCTTAATCTTCCGTAAGCTTTTGAGTTAGGCTTTGCATTAATACGTTCAGCAACTTCTTTTTGAAACATCAAAGTCATTGATTTTATGTATTTATGTGCCTCTAATCCTTGAATTAAAATATCAGTAGCTACATTATAAGGCAAATTAGCTAAAATTCTAAATTCTTTACCTTCAAATATTTCTTCAAATTTTATTTTTCTGGCATCATTATTAATTATAAAAATATTATTTAAATCTAATGTATGTTTTATATTTTCAATAGCCTTTACACATCTTTCGTCAGGCTCAATAACTTTTAAAATTTGAGGGTCATTTTTTAAGATAGATCTTGTAAGGCCTCCAGGACCTGGGCCAATTTCTAATATTAATTCATTTGTTATTAATTCACTTTTGGCAATTTTATCTGTAAGATTTTGGTCAAATAAAAAATTTTGCCCCAGTTTTTTTACCGGGGCAATATCAAAGCTTGTAACAATATCTTTAACCGAGGGTAATTTGGAAATATCCATAAAATACCTTGTAAAATTTTACGCTATATTATGCGTCTGAAAGTATTTTTACAAGATTATTTATTGCAGATTTAAAACCCTTATTATCAATTTTCATGAAATTTCTAGCAACTTCAATACACATTCTTTGACCTTCGTCGCTTAGTACTTCTTCTTTTTCCATATCATCTAGATCATCAAAGAAGTAAACTACTTGTACGTTTAAAGCTTCAGCCATATCGTAAAGTCTACTTGCTGAAATTCTGTTTAAACCATTTTCATATTTTTGAAGTTGTTGTTGTGTAATATCGATTTGTTCAGCTAATTCTTGACGTGACATACCTAAAAATATGCGCCTAGATTTTATTTTTTTACCTATTTTACGGTCAAGTTGCTGTAATTTAGTGCTTTTCCTTGGCATGATTCTTCCTATTTAATAATGTATATAAAAATTGTATATATATAAAATATTACTATAACATAATTTTAACATAAAGTTAATATTAAGTTAACAGATATGACGAGTATTTACAATTTATATACTAAGTGACCCCTATTGTAAAGAGTTTTAATAATAAAAATTGAATTGTATGAACACTAAAGAAATTATAAATAAATTATTGGTAGAAAATTTAAGATGTGAAGTTATAGAAATTTCCGATGAAACTGAGTCGCACATAGGTCACAGTGGTTACATACCCGGAGTAAGTTCACATTTTTCAGTAAAAGTAATAAGTTATACCTTTGAAAATAAAAGCAAAATTGAAAGGCATAAAATGATTTATGGTATATTAAAAGAATTATTAACTAATAATTCTATACATGCTCTAAAATTACAGCTTTATTCACCTACAGAAGTTACTGATTATTAGTAAATTAAAGCTCTTCATCTCTGAGTCGTACCCAGGCGCCTTGAATAGCTTCTAATATCTTTTCATTACAACGGTTAGGATCGTCATAAAAATCCTCTAATTCAGTAACCCATTTGCGTAAGGTAGTAAACCTTAGGGTCATAATATCGGCGTCAGGGTAAGTTTCTTCAAGCGCTTCAGCTATTTCTTCTATATCTGTCCAACAAAGTTGCATAACTATCCTCAAATGTTATTAAACAGGTGAATTAACTATATTTATTTTACTTAACTTGCAAGCATTTAAATTAAATATTTGCTAATTTATATTAAATTTAATTGTAACTTGATAAGAAGAATATGCAATTAATTGTTAAGATAAAATTTTATTATTTTATCTTTTTCAAATGGAGTATTATGAATTTTAGCACACATAATAAGACCAAATCCAAACATTACGGTAACCATTATAGTTCCACCATATGATAAAAGTGGGAGAGGAACGCCAACAACTGGTACCAACTCCATCACCATAGCAATGTTAATAAAGACATGTAAAAAGAACATGGTTATAGCGCCCATGCTCATTAGAGATCCAAAAAAGTTTTGGCAATTAAGAGAAATGCGGTAGGAGTATAATATTATAAATGAATATAAAATTAAAACGGTAATGCCTCCAAGTAATCCTAATTCTTCAGATACCATAGCAAAAATAAAATCTGTTTGATGTTCTGGTAAAAAACTTAATTGGGTTTGAGAACCATGTAGTAATCCTTTACCAAATAATCCTCCAGACCCTATGGCAATTTTAGATTGAATAATATTATATCCTGACCCTAAACGGTCGCTACCAGGATTCATAAATATTATAATTCTTTGTTTTTGATAATCATGCATAGAATTCCAAGCAATGGGGGCGGCAATTAGAGCTAAGAGTAATACTGCTCCAAATTTCCACATAGCAACACCGGCTGCAAAAAAAATTGCTCCGCCAATAGCTAATAATATCGATGCTGTTCCAAGATCAGGTTGTTTTAAAATTAAAGCACATGGTACAAGAACTAATAATACAGGGGGTATAACAAATGCAATTTTTCTTATATTGTTAATATGAAGGTTATGAAAATACCTCGATAAAGCAAGGACAAGAGTAATTTTCATAAGTTCAGACGGCTGAAGTTTGATAATACCAAGATTAAGCCAGCGAGTTGCTCCCATGGCTGTGTGACCCATAACTTCGGTTAATATAACTAAACCTAGACTTAATCCATAAAAAATATAAGCAAATCTATACCAAAAAACTATATTAGTAAGTGCAATCGCAATTAAAAGCCCAACACCAAAGAGAAAATGTATAGATTGTTTAATGGCCCAAGGATGTAAGCTTCCTTGAGCAGCAGAATACATTAATAATAAGCCTATAAATGAAACTAAAGATATTACCAATAATAATCTAAAATCGAGATCACATAATTTAGCGATTAAAGAATTATTTTTGTAATTAAATTTCATTAACTTGCTTCTACTAAAACTTCTTCCTTAAAGATTGATTTCGATTTTTTAACCGATTCCGATCTTAATTGACCACATGCAGCTAAAATATCTCTGCCTCTAGGTGTCCGAACCGGAGATATATAACCTGCTTCCTCTATGATTTCAGCAAATTTTTGAATCCTTGTCCAGGGAGAACATTTATAAATTGAACCAGGCCATGGATTAAATGGTATTAAATTCACTTTTGATGGTATACCTTTGATAAGCCTTAAAAGTTCTTTAGCGTCCATATCACTATCATTTACACCATCAAGCATTACGTATTCAAAGGTAATTTTTTTAGTATTACTAACCTCAGGATATTTTCTACAGGCGGTAAGTAATTCCTTTATAGGGTATTTTTTATTTAAAGGGACAATTTCATCTCTTAATTTATCATTTACAGCATGTAAAGAAATAGCCAAGTTAACTCCAAGGTCCTTTCCACATTGTTCAATTAAAGGCACTACACCTGAAGTAGACAAAGTAATTTTTTTACGAGAAATAGCTATTCCTTCATTATCCATAATGATTTTAAGAGCTTTTGAAACATTCTCGAAATTAAATAAAGGCTCTCCCATTCCCATCATAACAATATTAGAAAGAAGTCTAGGTTCCTGAGTAGAAGGCCACTGTTCCATTTGATCGCGAGCAGTCATTACTTGAGCAACAATATCGTAACTTGTTAAATTTCTAACTAATTTTTGGGTACCGGTATGGCAAAATTTACATGTTAACGTGCAACCAACTTGTGAAGAAATGCAAAGAGTACCTCTATCGGTTTCAGGTATATAAACTGTCTCAGCTTCTTGTTTATCTTGATACTCAATAAGCCATTTTCTAGTTCCATCAAAAGATGTAAGGTCTTTTTTAATTAAAGGCTTTTCAATTGTATAAGTATTTTCAAGCTTTTCTATAAGGTCTTTGCTTATATTACGCATTTCATGAAAAGATTTTACACCTTTATTGTAAAGCCAATGAAACAATTGGTTGGCTCTAAAAGCTTTTTCCCCAATATTTTCCATTTCTAATTTTAATTCATCACGGCTAAGGCCTATAAGCTGTTTTTTCATGGTAAATATAATATACTAATTTTTATGGAATTTTATGTATAGGGTTTTAAAGTAGGTCTATTTTACTCGAAAAAAGCCATTTTGTCTATACAAGTCTTTCAACCCTTTCATGATCAGACGTAGAGATATTATTAAATCCTCTAAAATCTATTTCTGGAAATGAGGCACTAGTATAATAATCATATTTTTTATCATCAATGTTTCTGGTTACGAATAAGCCAAAAAATGCTTCTAATATTGTATTATTAATTAAATTTCGAGCATATAGCATACAACTACATGTAACTAAAGATATATTAGAGACGATAAAAAAGCTTAAAGCCCTATATAAACCATATTTTATAGAAAGATACATCGAAAGAAGACAAAAACTAAGCTCTAATCCGGCTAAAATATAAGTTATATGATTAGTTATTAAATCTTTTATTGAAGTTTTTTTCTTTTGTTTAGGGCGTCTAACATCATGTTGTATTTCGGATTGAGTATAATTTGTAATTGAATTTTCATTAGTTAAACTTTTCTTTATTATTTCTTCTAAATCTGTTTTCTTTAATTTCTCATTATATAAAGATTGAAGAGAAGGAGAAAAAATACAATCCAAAAAAATATTCGATTGATGAGAAAGGATTTGAAGATCTTCTTCATAAAATTCACTAAAATCAACATTTTGAAAAATTAGTTTTTCAAAAATTACATTCCGTTGTACTTTTTTCCAAATATCGGATTGAAGTTTATTACCATCTCCTTTAATTAAAACATAAGTAAATTGTTGTTTGTCTGGTTTTGGTAAGAGCTTTTTATTAAGCCATTGTTTTTGTTCTTCTAATATAAAATTAATATTTATCATACCACGACTATTATCTGGTATTTTTTTATTCGATTCGGTTAATAAATTAATAAAAGTAATTAGATTAAGTTGAAATTTAATATATAATTTAGTATTAGTAGCGTGAGGTTGGTTTATAGAAGAGTCACTCTTTTTACTCATAATTTAATTTTTCAATATTTATCAATATGTTAAACAGTTTTTTAGTAGTACCCATCATTCTTGAAGAAATAGGTTTAAAAGTAAAGGAAATAAATGAAGAGCAAAATAATAAAAAAATAATATTTTGTGAAGGTCAAATATTTAATAACCCTTATATTCAAGTGTTATGGAAAAGATCACTAATAGGGGTAGAGGGAAATGCTGTAATAGTACAGCCTGCGTTTATAGAGGAAATTAACTCAATAATAGATAAAGAAAATTTTTCTGTCAAATCTGTGATGGAAGTAACTAAATTAAAAGAAAAAAGAAGAATAAAAAAAACTGTAAAAGTAGGTAATATAAGGGAAGGAAAAGATGTTGAAATAAAAAATATTTTTGAATTTGATAAATTTGTAATCTCTAATAAGGAAAATAAAGAACCATTTTTAAACCCCGAGAAAAATTTAAATTACGCACAACAGATAATCCAAAAAAAACCTTTTGATTTTATTCTAAATCTTAGAAATTTCCCTAATACGGTAACTGTATTTCCTGACAAAATAAATAAAGGTTTAATAGGTGGTTTTTCAATTGAAATTGAAAATAAAAGTATCAAAGAAATAAAGTTTTATACAAATATTCTGTCTTTAATTTTTAATGATAAAGAGTCTGAGCCAGATTTTAATATTGAATTTATTAAGCGCCGTAAAAAAACAAGTTTTTTTGAAGGAATAGTTGAAGTTGTTAAAAACCCTGTGCAAACACTTACTAATGCTGTTTCTCAAGAAGTTAAGAATAAATCAGGAATAATAGTATTAGAATTCAATGAGCAAAGTAGGTTTAGAGCTAATTTAGCTATACTTGCTACTTATTTAAATACGACAATTGAGAAAGAAAAAGTTTTAAATGAATTTAAATCAATTATTGAAGAGCAAATAAGAATTTTACTTAATAGAGAAAAAGCTCAAACAGAAATAGGAGTAGATTATAATACTGAGGCTACTAATTCCATTATTATTAGTAATATTAATAAATCCAGCCAATATTTTTATAATGATTTGATATACATATTAAATAATTTAAAAGAAATAAAAGTATGCAAGTTTAAAATTAATAATGAAAATAATTCAATAATACTTTACTTAAATATTTTTAATATTGAACACTTTAAGAAATTAATACCCACATATTATAAAGTAATTGAAGATTTTAATAAAAGAAAACAGGAAATTTTAAATTTTTTAGAAGAAAAAGAAGTAGAGGAAACTTTTGAAAATGAGGTTAAAGTTAAATATTTTAGTCCATGGATTGAAATCGATGACACAAAAATTAATCAAAAAGCTTTAAAAATATTAAAAGAGCAAAAATTAATTGAATACCCAGCGCATGGTGGTATACGCATTTCATATGATAAGTTGAATGATTTTGATATTGAAACTGCTAAAAAAATATTCTCGCTTAATAAATTAGTTAAAAGATTTTTTATTGAATGGCTAGAAGAAAATAATATTGTACCTTTGAAAAAATATAATTTTGATAATGTGATCATATGTAAATTAAATGATCCAAATACTCAAAAAAATATTTTAAATGAAATAAGTTATTATAAATTTGCAAATAATTCAAAACAAGAAGTGTTAGATATAAGGTTTTTTGAAGAAAATAATAATACTTTTTGTAGCATAAAAATAATCAACCCTAATGCTGTATCACTTTTAAAATTTAAGACTGTAGATAATAACTTTTTTCATCAATTTATCAAAGATACAGAAAAATTATCAGAAGAGGAAACAATAGGGTCTAGAATAGAATCTTTTTTAATAACTTCAAATCAACATAGAGATTTAATATTTGCTCTTTCACGAAAATATATAGGTTATAATGTTAAAGAATTAAGTCCAAATATGAAGAAGGCTATTGAGCTAGAACTTCAGTTAAGGAAAGAAGAAAAAAAGGCTTATAGTAAAGGCTTTTATAAAATTATTCGTAAAATTACAAAATCAATGACTGCTAAGAATTTATATACTCAAGGAGAGTTAAGAGCTTTAGTTTCAAAACTTAATATATTTCTAGAACAAACTGAGTATTTATCTATACGAACATATGATTTAATTATGTATCTAAAAATATATTTACTTAATCGAATTTTACCCTTTGTAAAAGATGGGATCCAAATTAGTCAGGTACATAAAGGAAAAAAAGATGAAAGTTTGAATTTACTTATCTCAAACTCAGGGAAAATTAATACTTATAAACCTAACTTAAATCAATTTAATGAAGCGCCTTCTCCTGAAAGTTTAAATAACTGGAAAGAAATTATGAAAGGTATTGAAGTAGTTGATATTGAAATTGAGATACCAGTAGAAATGATAGAGCAATATGATATTTCTAATGATATTGAAATTATGAGCAATCCTAATCAAGTATTTTGTGAAGCAAGAACGATGCTTGATAAAATAAGACAAGGAATTAAAGAAAGAGGCGAAGCTAAATGTCAAAATGCAAAAGAAATTCCTTGATATTAAAGTTGCTATAGCTAACAAGATATTCAATTATTAGTGCAAGCGGTAATGTAATTAAACTAGTAATTATAAGTTTCTTTTTTATTTGAGGATCAATTGGTGCGCTACCAGCAAAATGCTCGTCGTTACTATGTTTTACTTTAACTCCAAACGGTAAAACCATAAAAAGAATGAGGAACCAAGTCATCACATAAGTTGAGATAAAATTAAATATTTTAGTAATAAATTCAGCAACTTCTATTGGCATATGTTTTCTAAATCTTATAAAGGTTGTTATTATTAAGAAATGATACTATAATTCACCCAAACTTAACAAATATATTTTATAAAAAATATGAATAAACCAGAAATAGTAACCTTTGGTTGTCGTTTAAATGCATATGAAAGCGAAGTAATTAAAGAAGGCTTGGAAGGAAAGCTTGATGAAAAAGTTATTATATTTAATACATGTGCAGTAACTAAAGAGGCTGAAAGACAAGCTCAGCAAGCAATTAGAAAATTTCGTCGAGAAAACCCCGAGCATAAAATAATAGTTACAGGTTGTGCAGCGCAGGTTAATCCAAAAAAATATGCTTCAATGAATGAAGTAGATTTAGTACTTGGTAATGAAGAAAAATTAAAAACCGATTCTTATTTCTCCCTTCCCGAAGATAAAACTCTTGTAAATGACATTATGTCAATTAAGGAAACGGCTTCACATTTAATTCAAAGTTTTGATGGAAGAGCAAGAAGTTTTATTCAAGTCCAAAATGGTTGTGATCATAGATGTACTTATTGCATGATTCCATTTGGAAGAGGTAATAGTAGAAGTGTACCAATTGGAGAAATTGTTAATCAAATCAGACAATTAGTGGTAAATGGTTTTAAAGAAATAGTATTAACAGGTGTAGATATAACCTCATATGGACCTGATTTACCTGGTACTCCGACACTTGGTCAAATGATTAAAAGAGTGCTTACGCTTGTTCCTGAATTACCAAGATTAAGATTATCTTCAATTGATGTAGCAGAAATAGATGAAGATTTATTTCATTTAATTTGTTATGAGCCAAGATTTATGCCTCATATCCATATTAGCCTTCAAGCAGGTGATAATTTAATTTTAAAAAGAATGAAAAGAAGGCATACCAGAGAACAAGTTATAGAATTTTGTAATAAGGTAAGAAAAATTAGGCCAGAAATTATATTTGGAGCTGATTTAATTGCAGGTTTTCCAACAGAAACAGATGAAATGTTTGAAAATACATTAAACCTTGTTCATGAAGCTAACTTAACACATTTACATGTTTTTCCATATTCCGAAAGAGAAGGGACTCCAGCCGCTAAAATGCCTCAATTACCAAAAAAAGTAAGGAAAGAAAGAGCTAAATTATTAAGAGAAGCAGGGGAAAAGGAATTAGCAAAAATACTACCTCACTATATCGGTCAAAAAATGCAAATTTTAGTTGAGTCAAATGAGCAAGCTAAAACTGAAAATTTTTTATCAGTCATGTTGCCGAAAACTTATCCGTCTGGTACATTACTCGAAGCAGAGATTTTATCAATTAAAAACAATATGTTAGTTGCAGTATAATGCAGGATAATGAACGAAAAGAAAGCTGGTTTTCAAAGATAAAATTAGGCTTAAATAAAACCTCAAAGAATCTCGGAAATCAAATTGCATCTATATTTAGTCGCAATAAAATTTCTGAAGAAACCATTGAAGAATTGGAAGAAGCTTTAATAATGGCTGATTTAGGAGTTAAAACTTCTTCATACATTATTGAAGAATTAAAAAAGAATAAACTAGGAAAAGAAAACTCGCTAGAAACTATAAAAGAATCTTTATTAAACATTATAAAAAATATCCTAGATCCATATACAAAACCAATCACTTTAACAAGTTCACCACATGTAATTTTAATATGTGGAGTAAATGGTAATGGTAAAACCACAACTATTGGCAAATTATCGCATTGGTTTAAACAACAAAATAAAAAAGTTTTACTTGCAGCGTGTGATACATTTAGAGCTGCGGCATCCAGTCAATTAGAAAGGTGGGCTGAAAAAACAAATGTTAATATTGTAATAGGTGAAGAAAATCAAGATCCTGCAAGTGTTGCATTTAATGCTTTTAGTAAAGCAAAAAATGAAAACTACGATGTTCTTTTAATAGATACAGCAGGTAGGCTTCATAATAAAAATAATCTAATGGAAGAACTAAGTAAAATTATTAGAGTAATAAAAAAAATTGATGAAAAATCTCCAGAGGATATAATTTTAATATTAGACGCAACAACAGGTCAAAACGCTTTTAACCAGGTGAAGATATTTAATGAGATAACTAATCTTACAGGTCTAATTGTAACTAAGCTCGATGGCACTGCCAAGGGAGGTGTTGTAGTGGGTTTAGTAAAAGAATTTTCCTTACCAATTTTTGCAATTGGAGTAGGTGAGGGAATAGATGACCTTCAACCTTTTACTTCTACCGATTTTGCTAAAAATCTAATTTTAAACGAAACTGAGTAAAAATACATGGCTACTTTAATTATCCTTGTCGCTTCAATTTCTCTGCTTTTATTACTTGCAGGTTTTTTTTCTGCCGCGGAAACTGCTATTACTGCCTCCTCTCAAGCTAAAATGCATCAATTAAAACAATCTGGTAATAAAAGAGCTGGAATTGTAATGAACTTAAGGAATGATAAAGAGAGGCTAATAGGAGCAATATTGCTTGCAAATAATACACTTAATGTTCTTGCCTCCTCGATTGTAGCAACATACATGGTAAAAGTTTTTGGGGAAGAAGGTGTAATTTATGCTACTTTTATGATGACAATATTAATATTCGTATTTGCTGAAGTATTACCAAAAATATATGCTTTTGAAAATCCAGAAAAAGTTTCATTAGCAATTGCACCAACAATTTTATTTCTAGTTAAAGTTTGTTCGCCAATTACGGTAACAATAAGAATTATTGGTGAAGCTTTAATGAAATTTTTTAATTTAAAAAATAAAGATAGTTTAGTTTCAGGAAGTGAAGCAATAAGAGGGGCGATAGAATTATCAAGACATGAAGGTAGCATGGTTAAATCAGAAAGAGATATGCTAGGTGGCGTGCTTGATTTAAGCGATGTAACTGTTGAACAAATAATGGTTCATAGGTCAGAAATAAAGAAAATTAATATAGATGATCCTATTAGTAAAATAGTTGCTGAGGCATTAGATTTTCCTCATTCACGAATACCGTTATGGCAAAAAGAACCCGATAATATAGTTGGAATTTTACATATTAAAAGCTTATTAAAAGCTATTAACGACAATAAAGATGATATTAACAAGGTAAATATAAAAGATTTATTAGTTGACCCTTGGTTTGTGCCTAACACAACCCTTTTACGTGATCAATTATATCATTTTAGAAAACAAAGAAAGCACTTTGCACTAGTTATTGATGAATATGGTGTTTTAATGGGCCTTGTTACTTTAGAGGATATTTTAGAAGAAATTGTAGGCCAAATTGATGATGAGCATGATGTAGCAAAAGATACTATTTCAAAAATTTCTGATAATGAATACATAGTTAATGGTTCAGAGACTATAAGAGATATAAATAGAGATCTAGAATTAAATTTACCTGAGGATGTTGCAAATACTATTGCAGGATTGTTAATGTTTGAACTTCAGGAAGTTCCTAAAGAAGGTGAAATTATAAATCTTTATGGAATAACCTTTCAAGTGCTAAAGAAAAATCAAAATCAAATTACAAAAGTTAGAATTAATATCAAAAATAGAATCAATAATGAAGAAATAGAGTAAAATTTATTTAGTCGTGTGGTAAAAGATATTAATTATGAAAAGAGAGATACCAAAATTACCACAACCACCTGAATTGAATAAAAATATTATTAAATTGCTATCAAAATTATGTTTTAAAAACACACCTATTTTAAACCCACAAAAAATTGATACGCTTTTTATATTTGGAAGTACTCGTTCTCTTGATAATGCTTGTGATTTGGTAATAGAACTAATTGAAAAATATAAACCTAAAAAATTAATTCTTACAGGGGGCATGCCATTATACGAAGATTCTATAAAAATACCAAAGCCTGAGCCAGAAATCTTTTATGATCTAATCAAAAATCAAAAATGAAATTAAAAAATACAATTTAAAAATTTATTTAGAAAATACCTCAAATAATAGTATTGAGAATGTTAAAAATTCTATAAATTTTATTAGAGAAGATGAGATTATAAGTATAATTACCAAAAACTTTGTAGTGGGAAGACATTATTTAACTTTTAAAAAATATTTTCCTAAAACTACATTATTTTATGAAACATACGAACCTAGTTATTTAAATGATAATAGTACATATACTATTAAAAAAGAAAATTGGTTTTTATTTCCTTTTTCAATTCAGAGAATATGGGGTGAATTTTTACGAATTAAAATGTATGGTAATAAAGGTGATATTGAGTTTGAAGAAGTAAGAAATCTTGTTCAAGAAATTGAGAGACAAATCAAATAGTATTAAATTTTATAATTTAATTACTCTTGTTTACCTGTTAATAAAACGTTAGAATATATTAAATAAATAAAATATAGGCTAAAAATGTTTGCTAGGCTTACAGGTAAAAGCGAAATTCTAAATAATGAAAGCTTAATAATAGATGTTAGTGGTGTTGGTTATTTAATTGGTTGTTCTGAAAGAACAATTAGTAAAATTGATAATGAAAATATTTCCCTTCACATTGAAACTGTAGTTAGAGAAGATCAGATTAGTTTATATGGTTTCATAGATAAATTTGAGCATGATTGGTTTAAATTGCTTGTAACTGTAAAAGGTATCGGTCCAAAACTTGCACTTACTATTATTGGTCATGCAAATTTAGGTAAGCTTGCAAATGATATTATTACCGCCGATAAAGCATCACTTAGCAAAATCAGTGGTGTTGGCCCAAGAACGGCAGAAAGAATTATTGTAGAATTAAAAGATAAAGTTTTAAAATTATCTTCTGTAGAGATTCAAGAATTTGCTAAACAGAAGAAGGATTTTCCAGAAATTGATGACTCAATTTCTGCATTAATAGCTTTAGGATATAATAAAATGGATGCTACTAAAGTTGTTAATAAAGTAGCGGCTAATCAAAATAATCTTTCGGTAAGAGAATTAGTAAGATTAAGTTTAAAGGAATTAGGTAAGTGAAAAAAGAAGGAATTATATCTTCTCAAATAAACGAAGACGAAGGTGTGGTTGATAAAGCTTTAAGGCCAACGACATTAAAAGAATTTGTTGGACAAGCTCATATTAAAGATAACCTAAGTATATTTATTAATGCAGCTAAATCTAGAGATGAAGCTTTAGATCATGTAATTTTATATGGTCCTCCTGGACTTGGTAAAACAACTATTGCACAAATTATTGCGAATGAACTTAATGTAAATATTAAAATTACATCGGGAGCAATAATTGCTAAAGCTGGAGACTTGGCAGCAATACTTACAAATCTTGAGAAAGGTGATGTATTATTTATTGATGAAATCCATAGATTAAATACGCACGTAGAAGAAATTTTATATCCAGCAATGGAAGATTTTACTTTAGATATTTTAATAGGTGAAGGTGCATCAGCTAAATCCGTACAAATTGATCTTCCACCTTTTACATTAATTGGTGCAACTACTAGAATTGGCTTACTTAGTAATCCACTTAGAGATAGATTCGGTATTCCACTAAAACTTAATTTTTATAATCATGATGAATTAAAACTTATCATCGAAAGATCAGCTAAGCTTCTTAAGCTTAATTTAAAAGAAGATGGAGCAATGATGATAGCTAAGCGCTCAAGAGGTACTCCACGAATTGCTTTAAGATTATTAAGAAGAATAAGAGATTTTGCTCATCACTATGATGCAAAAGGTGTTATTGATTCAACCTTGGCTTCCAATGCATTAGATAAACTTGAAGTAGATAATATTGGTCTTGATAGTCATGATAGAAAATATTTACAAATTTTAATAAATCAATTTGATGGTGGGCCTGTTGGAATTGAGTCAATGGCAGCCGCTATGTTTGAACAAAGAGATTCAATTGAAGAAACAATAGAGCCATTTTTAATTCAACAGGGATTTGTCAATCGAACTTCACGTGGAAGAATGGCGACTCAACTTTCTTATCAACATTTAGGGATTAAATTTCCAGAAACTGTAGAAAAAGCTCAAGTTGAGCTTTTTGATAATGAATAAGTAACTTTAAATATTAATTTTAATTCACTGTAAAACAATTAAAAATTTTACTTCAACGTTAAGTAGCTTGCGTTTTTATACTTTATATTGTATTTACTAACTAAATATTTATAAATTTTTTAAGCGTATAAAAAACTTGGTGGAAGAGTATGAATTTTGATTTAATTGTATTTTGTCTTTTCTTAATCATTAACCTATTTATTGGATTAATTTTAAGTAAAGGTATTAAAAATATAAAAGAATATGCTCTTGGAAGCAGAAACTTTTCAACAAGTACACTTGCTGCTACAATTGTTGCCACCTGGATTGGGGGTAGTAGCTTTGCCTTAACTGCACTTGAAACTTATAGACAAGGTTATTATTTTGCAATCCCTGGTATTGCAGATGGGATCTCATTTTTTATTATCGCTTATTTATATGCTCCCCGCATGCGGGAATTTTTAGGTAATTTATCTGTAGCTGAAGCAATGGGTAATTTATGGGGACCTTTAGTCAGGCTTATTACTGCAATTTCTGCTATTATTCCAGCAATAGGAAATGTGGCAATTCAATTTTCAATTTTAACTGTATTATTAAATTACTTACTTGGTATTTCTAGTTCATATGCAATGATAATTAGTAGTTTAATAATTATCATATATTCTACTTTTGGAGGGATTAAAGCTGTAACTTTTACAGATATGATCCAATTCTTTACATTCGGTGTAGTTATACCAATGACTGCTTACTTAATATGGAAATCTTTCAGTAATTTCGAAGCGATAGAAACAGTTTTTACACAAAACCCATTATTCGATTATAAGCAAGTTTTTGACCATAATAATCCGAAATTTTTAAATACAATATTTCTATTCCTATTCTTTTTGATACCAGGCCTTGACCCGGCAATTTTTCAAAGAATTTCGATGGCAAAAAATACAATACAAGTTACGAAATCATTTTCAATTTCAGGTATAATAATTACCTTTTGGATGTATGGAATATTATATTTAGTAGGAGTATTATTGCTTGCAAATGGAGTTGAAGATTTAAATCCAGACAATGTTGTAAAACATATATTAGATAATTATGTTCACACAGGATTAAAAGGCATATTTGTAGTAGGAATTATGGCTATGGTAATGTCTACTGCAGATTCTTATATAAATTGCTCAGCAGTTTTATTTGCAAATGATATATTAAAAGCTTTAGGGATAAAATTAGAAGAAAAACGTGAGCTTTTATTTGTTCGTATATCTGCCTTAATAATAGGTGTAGGTGCTTTATTAATAAGCTTATTTTCTAAAGGTATCCTTGATATGATACTTGGAACTTATAGCTTTTTTATGCCAATTGTTTCAGTGCCTTTAATTCTTGCGATATTTGGTTTTAGAAGTAGCAAAACTTCTGTTTTAATAGGAATGGCAGCAGGATTTATAACAGTAGTTTTATTTAAATTATTTAGCGACATAGATAGTTTAATGCCAGGTATGGTTGCAAATTTAATTTTATATTTTTTAAGTCATTTTCTATTTAAACAAGAAGGGGGATGGGTTGGGATTAAAGACCAAACCTCGTTAGATGAAATAAGAAAGCTACGCAAAAGAAAAATTAATTTGATTCTCCAATCAACTAAGAATTTTAAAATAATTAAGTTTTTTGCTATCCCTAAGGAAGATAAAACATACGTTTATTTTGGGTTATTTTGTCTTGTCTCAGTTTTTTCTACTTTTTATACATTACCTAGTGATATTTATGGGCATAATGAAGCAGTAGTAAATTTTCTTTATTATTCAATATTGATAATTTCTACTTCATTTATTACTTATCCACTTTGGTTAAAAAAACTTACTAATAGAACTTATATTTCTATATTTTGGAATTTTTCAATTTTTTACTGCCTCATTTTTACCAGTAGTTTATTTGCAATTATAAGTAAATTTAATCAATTGCAATTAACAGTTTTAATGGCAAATATAATAACTGCTGCAATTCTACTACGTTGGCAGGTAGCTATAATAATGATATTTACCGGAATATTCCTAAGTTTAAAATCTTATACATGGTATTTAAAAGTTGATTCAATAAATGATTTGGGAAGTAGTTTAGAATTTAAAACTATTTATTTGTTAATTTTACTTAGTAGTATTCTTATAGCTTTTCTTAAACCTAAGCAAGATTCGCATGAATTATCGGAAGCTAGAAATGAACATCTAGCTACTCAAATTAAATATCGTGAAAATGAATTAGAGAAATTATTAAATTTAAAAAACGAGTTTATAAATAATATAAATCACGAAGTACGTACTCCATTAGTAGGTATAACTAGCATTGGAGAAAGTTTATGGGAAAATTACGATAATTTAACTGAAGAACAACGTAGGAATGCTACTAAGAAAATTGCGAGTAGTTCAAAGCGCTTAATAACTTTAATGAATAATATATTAGATTTATCTAACTTAAATAGCGAAAAATATGAGCTAAAATTTAAATTAAGCAATTTAAGTCAAATTTTAATTAATAGCATTGAAGAATGCAAAAAATTATATTTAAAGGATAAAGAATTAGAATTTATTACTGAAATTGAGAAGGATATAGAACTATATATTGATGAATATTATATTAAACAAACTTTTGATAATTTAATAATTAATGCAATTAATTATTCTGATAACGGTAGAATATTTATTAAATTAAAGAAAATTGAGTTAGGAATCAAATTTAGTATTGAAGATGAAGGAATAGGTATTCCAAAAGAAGAAGTAATAGATATTTTTGAGCCATTTAGAGTAAGCTCACGAACTAAAACAATGGCAGGTGGAAGAGGTATTGGGCTTGCTTTATGTAAAAAAGTTATTGAAGTTCATAAAGGAAAAATTTGGGCAGAAAGTAACGGTAATAAAGGTTCGATCTTTATATTTACTATACCTTTGTGAAAAGTAAAAAAAGAGTTATTTTCCTTTCCATTCATAGCAATCGAAATTGCCCAACACATCAAACCCTAATTTTTTATAGATATTAGCGCTAATTTCACTTGAAGCTGAAAGGTAGAAATATTTCATATTATTTTCTTTGGCAAAGTTTAGCCTATATAGAACCATATCTTTAGCAAAACCTTTGCCTCTATATTGGGGTATAGTAATTAAATCAAATGCTCCAGCGTAATCTTGATTAAAAAATAAAGTGCCAATAGTAACAGGGATGTTATTATAATATCCAATGAAGAAGTGATAGTTGTTATCATTTAATATATTTGAGTTTAATAATTTATCGAAAAAATAACCCGCTTTTTCATCATATGGTTTAATAATTGATGCAAAATCTTCTAACTCTCTAAAATTATTCACTCGTGTAATTTTAAGTTCACTTTTAGATTGGTGAATATGATTTAAATTTTCTAATGAATTACACAAAATATATTCCGGTGATTCTTTTATAAAACCTTTTTTTACTAATTCTTCCCTAAGCTTTAGGGATTTATTTGAAGGCCCTAACCACCATGCAAAAGGTTGCTCATTAAAACTATTTATTATTTCATTAATTTTATTATTTAGAATGCCTTCAGAAAAATTAGTATTGCATACAATATTAAACATTGAAGTGGCAAGGTTAGAATTTACAATAGTAACATCAGTTTGTTTAATAACTTTAAGTTTTATTGCATTTGGTAAATAACATAATTTTTCATAAACGCTCTTTTCGAGGTTTTCTAATAAAGTATTCATATTACATTCTGCTTTAAATCAAAATAACTTTACATTTAGATTTTTTCTTCATTTTTACTAAAAAGGTCGTCTAAAAATTTTTGCTCATTTTTATCTTCTTTTTCAAGTTTTCTTTTAGCCTTGCGTTCACTTACTACGTCATATTTTTTTATTTCTGAGAATAATTCAAAAATTTCTGCTTTTACTTCTTCAATTTTCTGTTCGGTAGAAGTGATCTGAGTTTTTATAAGCGATTGTCTATGATTGTTATGAGATAAAAAATTTGTAAAAGAGCTACTTACTAAAGGGTTACTTAAGCAAGCTTCTTTTTCCTTTTCAAGCTCATCTTTTAAAGCCTGGAGGGAGCTTTCTAACTTAGTAAGATAAGTATTTAATTCGTTTAAAGTTTTAGATTTTTTATCAAGCTGTTTCTGTAGCAGCTTTGTTATCAACTTTATTCCCTTTGTCACTATCAGCCTTTCTAAATTCATTCATAAGAATAATAACATTACTTCCTATAATAAATAAAGCGCCAATAATTACCATTTGTTTTGGAATTTCGCCATTGAATAAGAAATCCATTAAAATAACCCAAACAAAGTAAGTATAATCGTAAGGAGCTAAAGTTAAACCTTTTGTAAGTTTTAAAGCTATAGCAAAAGAATATTGTGCAAGAGCCGCGAGTAAGCCGATCAATAAGAAAATACCCCAATGTTCAATTGGTACTACTTTCCAATTATTTACGATGAAAGGTAAAGTTACTATCATAAGGAAAAGGTTAGGATAAAGTACAATTCCTAATGAATTATCGTAAAATGAAAGTTTTCTAATAATAATTTTATTTACAGCAGCAAAGAAAGCTCCTGCAAGCGTTACAAGTGCACCAAGTTTTAATATATTTGCCCCTGGTTCGTATGCAATTACTACGCCAATAGTACCAAGTACTAAAGCTGCAATGTGATAGTTTTTAATTTTTTCTTTTAAGAAAATAACAGATAAAATTACAAAAAATAATGCAGAAGTATAGCTAAGCGCAGAAGCTTCAGCTAAAGGAATTAATTTAAATGCAAGCATGAACGCATAAGTGCGTGCGCATCCAATAGCAGAATTTATTAAATGAGCCCACGGTCTATTTGTTTTTAAAGGCTCAAACGATTTATAAAAAACTAAGGATGCTAATATTAAAGGAACAATTCGTGTAAGTGCGCGTAAAAAAGTAGTTTGCTCTACTCCGTAATTATAACCTTTTAACATTAATCTTATAAGTGCATCAGAAAATGCATATAAGAATAAAGAAAAGATAACTAATACAATACCTTTAAGTGAGTTAGAACTTAAAACTCTATTAATAAAATTTTTTGTCATTTTACACGAATTAAATAAAAATAAAAATGGTGGCTAGACCCAGAATCGAACTGGGGACACAAGGATTTTCAGTCCTTTGCTCTACCAACTGAGCTATCTAGCCATATAATTGTGTTTAGGTATTTATTAAAATATATTATTATTGCCAAATCTTTTATTAAAGTTGTCAACTGCTTGACCTTTTGCTACTTCTTTCTTTCCGCCTAATACTTGTTTAATTGTTTTTTCACAATGAATAGTATCGCTTTTTGAATAAGTGCTTTTAGCAATAAGAAACTCGCCATCTGGCATAACAAATTTTACGTCGTATAATTTTGGATGTATATCTTTCTGTGCCATAATATTATATCGTTTAAAATGGGGTTATAATTAATTCAACCTTTTATATACATAGTAAAATTATTCTTTGCAACACCTTTTTACAGATTTGTATTAAAATTATATTAAATTGCACTCATGAAATAACCTAAAAGTTACTGATATTTGATACAATTGTTACTTGTCAAAATAGAAAAAATATGTTTTTCTTTAAGCAAAATACTATAGAGAACTTAAATGTCTGAAAATCAAGGAAAAGAAACTACTAGAAGAGATTTTATGGTTTTAACAGCTTCAGCTGTGGCCGGTGTTGGTGCAGCTTGTGTTGCTTGGCCGTTACTCGATACGCTTAACCCTTCTGCAGAAGTTCTAGCTTTAGCTTCAACTGAAGTAAATCTAGCAAATGTAAAAGAAGGGCAGAGTATTACTATAATGTGGCGTGGTAAACCTGTTTTTGTGCGCAATAGAACTCAAGATGAAATTAAATTAGCTAGAGAAACAGATCTTACATCGCTACCGGATCCACAAAAAGATGAAGAAAGAGTTAAAGCAGGCCATGATCAATGGTTGGTATTAGTAGGTGTATGTACTCATTTAGGTTGTGTACCATTAGGTGAGCAGGGTGACTATAAAGGATGGTTCTGCCCATGTCATGGTTCGCACTATGATACTTCAGGAAGAATTAGAAAGGGCCCAGCGCCAACTAATTTAGTTATACCACCATATGAATTTATTAGTGATACAGTTATAAGAATTGGGTAATTTATGGAAAAAAAGAGTTCAGATAAACAATCTATATGTGAATGGATTGAATATCGTTTGCCGGTAGGTGAATTTTTAAAACATTTGGCAGAATATAGAACACCAAAAAATTTAAGTTATTTTTGGAGTTTTGGATCTTTAGCTGGAATAGCTTTAGTTATCCAGATAATTACCGGAATTATTCTTGCAATGCATTATACACCACATGTGCAACATGCCTTTGATAGTGTAGAAAATATAATGCGTAACGTAAATTATGGATGGTTAATCCGCTATACTCATGCAGTTGGCGCTTCTATGTTTTTCGTAGTTGTATATTGTCATATTGCACGTGGTTTATATTACGGTTCATATAAAAGCCCACGTGAGTTAGTTTGGTTTATAGGAATAATTATATTTTTAGTAATGATGGCAACAGCTTTCATGGGTTATGTATTACCATGGGGGCAAATGAGCTTTTGGGGTGCAACCGTTATAACTAATTTATTCTCAGCTATCCCAGTAGTAGGGGATGCTATAGTAACTTGGTTATGGGGTGGCTTTTCTGTTGATAATCCAACTCTTAATAGGTTCTTTGCTTTACACTATCTTTTACCTTTTATTATAGTTGGAATAGTAATAGTTCATATTCTTGCTTTACATAAACATGGTTCAAGTAATCCTACAGGTATAGAAGTAAAATCAGAAAATGAAACCATACCATTTCATCCATACTACACAATTAAAGATTTTGTAGGATTTGGTTTTTTCTTTTTAGTTTTTGCTTACTTTTTATTCTATCATCCTAATACTTTAGGACATCCTGATAATTATACGCCAGCAAACCCAATGGTTACACCACCACATATTGTACCGGAGTGGTATTTCCTACCGTTTTATGCAATTTTACGTGCAATACCAAGTAAACTTGGCGGAGTAATAGCAATGTTTGCTTCAATATTAGTAATGTTTGCATTGCCATGGCTCGATAAATCACCAGTTAAAAGTGGTGCGTTTAGACCTAAATTTAAAATATTCTACTGGTTGTTTATTATTGACGTACTAGCATTAGGTTATATAGGTGGTAAACCTCCTGAAGAACCATTTATAACAATAGGTAGAATTTGTACTTTGTATTACTTTGCATATTTCTTTGTTGTATTACCTTTACTAAGTAAATATGAAAAAACAAAGCCATTACCTGATTCTATAAACAGTTATTATAACCAGAAAAAGTAGGAATTATGCCTAAGTTATTAGTTACTATTATCGCTTTATGTTTAACTCTCCATTCTTCCTTTGCTGCTGAAGATGCAAAACATCCGGTAGAGCAAAAATGGAATTTTGATGGATATTTTGGAACATTTGATCGCCAATCTATTCAAAGAGGTTTTCAGGTTTATAAGGAAGTCTGTGCTGCATGTCATGGCCTTAAAAGAGTTGCTTATAGAAATTTACAAGAAATTGGATTTAGTGAAGCAGAAATTAAAGCAATAGCAGCAGGTTACACAGTTGTAGATGGCCCAAACGATGATGGTGAAATGTTTGAACGTCCTGGCATTCCATCAGATAAATTTGTTTCTCCATTTAAAAATGAGAAAGCAGCACGTGCAGCTAATAATGGTGCTTATCCGCCAGATCTTTCTTTAATTATAAAAGCTAGGGAAAATGGTGCGAATTACGTCTATTCAATTTTAACAGGATATAATGAACCAGTACCTCAAGGGTTTTCATTAGGCACAGGGCAATATTATAATCCATACATGCCTGGTGGTAGAATTGCAATGGCACCGCCGCTTGCAGATGGACAAGTACAATTTATGGATGGTACAGAAGCCACAGTGCATCAAATGTCTAAAGACGTTGTAAATTTTTTACAATGGGCAGCTGAACCTGAAATGGAAAAAAGAAAATATATGGGTATTAAAGCATTTATATATTTAACAATTTTTACGGTTATTTTTATTATTGCTAAAAGAAGAGTTTGGGCTAATCTTAAGCATTAATTGTTAATAGATTATTAATAATGTTTTTTTGCATTGATTGACTTTAAACGTTAAAAAGTTTAATGTTATATATATATTTTCGAAAGAGCTTAATTTACGAGTTAAACAATGGATATTTTCTTTTTTGCATTAGTCGCTGCGTTTATCGCATATAGGTATTATTATTTATTAGGTAAAAAAGATGATACAACCGATGATTTAGAATCAAGAAAAAATGATTTAGCAAAAGAATTTAAATTTTTTGATTTCACAACAGGAGAGCCAGAACAAGCTCAAACCTTAAAAGTAATTGAACCTGTTTCAACTTCAAGTAATTCTACTATTGTAGAAACAATGAATAAAATTAATCAAATTTATCCTAATTTTACTGAAAGCTATTTTATTAATGGTGCTAAAAAATTATTTGAACTTATTCTGAAATCATACGTAGAAGGTGATTTGAACGCAGTTAAACAACTTATTTCTACAAGCCTTACAAATAAACTTCAAAATGAAATTAATAGAAGAAATTTGTTTGAAGAAAGGTTAGAAATAAGCCTTGTTGCAATTGATAGCATTGAAATAATGGATGCCTCAATTGATAATAATGTAGCTTTTATAACTTTAAAAATTTTAAGTGAACAAATAATCAATCATTATGATAAGAATGGTGATTTAACTTCTGGAAACCCTACTCTTACAGAGCAGATAGAAGATATTTGGAAGTTTTCAAAAGATTTATCTGCACAAGGCCCTGAATGGGTATTAGAAGATATTTCTTAATTAAAAATAAGTTGGACTATTTATAATTCTTTTCTTAAATATAGGTTAGCCATATTGCCTTCATTTTTATAACCTAAAGATTTATAGAATTCATGTAATTTATCTTTATACGTCTAAGCCATGAGTAAGGTCTATATTAACAGGACTAATCTTTTCTAATTAAATTTTTCATTCATTGATAATCCTTTAGAAATAAAGGTAATTTATTAAAGTGATAATAGTTTATCAAAAATAATTTTAGCACTTTCCTTTGGCGATAAATTGCTTGTATCTAAATTAAAGCAATTAGGGTGATCTGGCATAAAAACTTGGTTGTTATCAAAATTTTTAAAAGCAGCTTCCTTATTATATGATTTATAATATTTAGCGCGTTCAGGCGAAATAATCCTATTAGCAAGAATTTCTCTGTCACATAGAAGTCTAACAGGTAAAAACGCGCTTTTACGTTTTGATGCAATTTTCATTACTTTATTATAAGCAATTAGATCTTTTTTACCTCCTTCTATAAGATCATTTGTAAAAATGAAATTAAAACTTTCAGGTGAAAACTTTAAAATACTATCAAGTACAATATTTCTAACCTTCCAAACTTTTTGCCACACTTCTTCAGGAATGGGGGTTATTCCATCTAATTGAATAGTAGTAAAAATGGGGTTATTTATTAAATGATTATCGATCAGCCTAAAATTAGCTAATTTTATTAGCTCTTTAGCAATGGTAAGTTTACCAGTACCTGCAAATCCTATTAAATAAATAATAGAATTAGAAATATTCACGAAAGCTTACCTTTTAGATAATTTTACAACTACAGTTTTTGAAAGGAAATCATGCAAAGCTCTTTTACGAAGTTCAAGGTTTGCAATGAACAAAGGAATTAGAAATAATGATATAGTAAATATATAAGAAAAATTTCTAATTATAAATTGTTTTAAGCTAGGTCTAGTGTAATCAGTAGAATCGACTATATACATTCTTAATAAATATTTTGCAGGCGATGTTTTAAATTTATTGTTAAACCAACTAAGAAAAATAATTGAAACTATAAATAAAGCTAGCTGAGTAACAATTTGATACATAAAGAAAAACTTAAAAAAGCCTAGCTCAATCATAGTTTCATCAGTTAAAGCTTTTGATAAAGCTACAATAGGTGAGTTAGTTTCATGCATGTAACCACTAATTATTTGATTAGCTTCTGCAAAATGTTTAGTTTTTGAATTGAAGACAACCGTTATAATGGAAAGTATCGGATAGCATAATAGCATTAGTATAGCACAATCACCGCACGCTGCTGCAATTCTATTAGTAATTGAGGGATAAGAAACTTTTTTGCCATCTATTTCTTGAGGAAAAACCAGTAATCTTGGATCAACTTTATTCTTTTTAAATAAATTTAATAATGACATTAAGCAGGTCTCTTTTTAGTTTTTTTACGATTAGGGTCTAACTTAAGAGGAGTGGCTTCATTGAATACACAAACTATATCATTACCATTTCTCAAAGTAAATTGACTTGCAACACGTTCAACTACAACATATTTACCTGCAACTCTGTAATTAACTAACCCCTCTTTACCAAGTGAATCAACTAAGAAAATTGCAGGAATTTCAGCGTTTTTATCTCTAAATTCAAAATATGTAAATTCACCATCATCGAAAATTTTAATTGGAGAAATTCCATCAACGCCACTAATAGTATAATTAAAGTTAAGTTTTTCTGGATGAGAAAGATCAGGCCCCTGTGATGAGCTAGCAAAGTTTTGAAGATTATTAGTAAAGCCTTCATCAGGGTAAATAAATTTAACATTAAACACCATTTCCGGGTCATTTATATCTTCAGCTTCTTTGGCATGTAACTCGAAATGATATACTCTTTTATTAGTAATTAATGTCATGTTAGTTGTAGCTTCAGGTTCAATTGGTTTAAGGAATAACCTTTTACCAGCTGGAACAATTTGCCAAGCAACCGAATCACCCATAGAAATACTTTCAATGGTTTCTGAATCATCAAACTCTACACTTGCTTGGTAACCATAAAAGCCCATTAATTTAAATACATCTTCTGGGTTATATACGATTACTCTAAGTCTACTATCAATTAATGTAGGCTTCGGTTCTCTAAGTGCACTCGCTTCAAATGCTATAAATATACTTAAGAAAAATACTAATAAAATCTTTATCATAGTTTAACTCTGATTGTTGTTATATAATTTATATTCTCTTACCTGAAAAATCAAAGGTTTTTGATTATTTAAAACTTCTTCAATATCTGTAAGCATAAAACTGATTAAAATTTGTTTATGTACCTTATTAATTTGCTCTAATCCCTTTTTAATAGTCAATACATCAAAATCTACAATGGCTTCTTCAGCATTATTAAATTGGTTGACTAAAAACTGTATATTTATTTTGTCGACTTTCAATATTGTATGTTTTTGATATAAATTAATAGGGCTATTGTAATTTGCTATTTGTATATTTTTATAAAAATTATTAACTACAGACCTAGTAGAGCTGTTTCTAATATAATAAATTTGATTATCTAATTGGTCATAATCATATGATTCATACTTTTTTATATAAAATTTAATCAAATAATCAGCGACAGCGAGTTGTGAAGATATTGGGTGATCAAGAGATATTAACCTAGAATTTTGATTAACAGTGTCTTTAATCCGCGATACAAATATATAAGTATCATCTTTTGAAGAAACGTTAGTTAATATAGAATAGGCAATCATCGCTAAAAAAGCGTACATTAATAAGAAAAGTGTAATAAGAGGTTTTTGAGTAACTGGATAAATATATTTAAAATTATACCATTCGTAAGCATCTTTAAAATACTCACGTGATTCTATTGAGTTAACTATTGACCTATTTATATCTGACATTTATTATCACCAGCCATTTATTAAAATTTTAACTAAAAAACATAAATTTAGCAATACCGAATTTTAAATAAAAGAGTTTTCATATAAAAAAATCTTGATTTTTTTCCAAAATTTTATAGTCTAGCTCCAATTAGCCGCCATAGCTCAGTGGTAGAGCACTTCATTGGTAATGAAGAGGTCGAAGGTTCGATTCTTTCTGGCGGCACCATCAAATTCTTAGTAATCTATTTTTGTAACCATTAAAAATAATATAACGCACCAGCCAAAAAAGCTTAATAAAAAAAGACGTTTTGAAGGCTTATATAGTGAATATCCTGCAATAAATAAATTAATTATAGCAAGTATTAAAGCTTGGCTAATCCAAACTTCATCTAATCCAAATCCGGCAATATGCATTAAATAAAAACCAGTAAAGAATGTTACTAATGCTAATACAAGAACAGGTTTTAAGAAAAAATTAACTTCTTTTGTAAAATTTTTATAATGAAAAAAAATAAACCCATTTCCACCTATGAGTAAAGAAGCTGATAAAATATGGAGGTATTTAATAATATTATATAACATCGGTCATTTTCTCATAAATCTGTTTAACTAATTCTTTTGGGTTTGTTATACCGTATGAGATACATTCCCGTCCAGCGTTAACCATATTATCAGAAGGATTTTTTGGTACAACTTTAAATCCGGCTTTATCTAATTCTTTTAACACATTTAATGCTTGTTTTTCATAATCAGCTACAAAAAACAATCCTCTATCAGCATTAGATATTGCATGTTTTATGATTGAAAGTAATTCATTATTCTTAAGAAAAAACATTAGTTGTTCTCAGGTTCTAAAGGAAATTTAGGTTTCCTATATTTATTTTTTTGTTTAATTTGTTTAGCTTTACGATTAGCAATTTTAAGAGTTTTTTTAGCTTCAGGCGAAAGCTTATGATAAATTTCTCTTTTTGTTTCATTTAATTTATTTATCTCTTCGCGATATTTAAATAACTCTTCTTTAATTTTTGGGTCAATATTTTCAATAACATTATTAATTTCATTTTTAATAGAAATTTTATCTTGCGCAAAACTTATTAGAGGAAAAATTAAAAATCCTATCAATATGTTAAATTTAAATTTTTTCATACTACTTTTCCTAAAAAGTTAATTTTTCAATATTTTATTACAATATTATTGCTAATTAAATCAATAGTTTATATTATAAAAATAATCAAAAGTTTAAAATAATAAATTTCAACATATTGGTTATATTTATGAAAAATAAAAATGATGTAGTTATAGTTGATGCAATTAGAACAGCGATTACAAGCTTTAATGGTTCTTTTGCGAATATTCCTGCCCATGAATTAGGAGCATTTTTAATAAAAGAATTACTTAAAAGAAATAAAATTAAAGATAATGAAGTTGATGAAGTAATTTTAGGTCATGTATTAACCGCAGGGCAAGGGCAAAATCCCGCACGTCAGTCAACTATAAAATCAGGGTTACATTTTCAAACGCCGGCATGGACTGTAAATCAAGTGTGTGGATCTGGTTTAAAATCAGTGGCGCTTGGCTATCAATCAATAAAATGTGAAAATACTAAAATTGTGATATGCGGTGGCCAAGAAAATATGAGCATGGCTCCTCATGCAATTAAACTTAGAGATGGCATCAAAATGGGTGATGCAAAAATGATTGATACTATGCAAGAAGATGGTCTTACAGATGCTTTTAATCGTTATTTAATGGGTGTTACAGCAGAAAACATAGCTCGTAAATGGAATTTTTCAAGAGAAGCACAAGATGAATTTTCATTAAACTCTCAACAAAAAGCTGAAAAAGCCCAAAAAGAAAATAAATTTAAAGATGAAATTATTCCTTACATTATTTCTACTAAAAAAGGTGATGTGATAATCGATAAAGATGAATTTCCAAGGCATGGTACAACAATGGAAAGCCTTGCTAAATTAAGACCTGCATTTGAAAAAGATGGTACAGTA
Source organism: Sphingobacteriia bacterium (assembly GCA_017304685.1). Taxonomy (NCBI): domain Bacteria; kingdom Pseudomonadati; phylum Bacteroidota; class Sphingobacteriia; species Sphingobacteriia bacterium. The sequence continues at coordinate 299,269 of JAFKLR010000004.1, forward strand.
ACTGCGGGTAACGCTTCAGGAATAAATGATGGTGCTGCAACCATTTTACTTACCACAAGAGAACACGCTGAAAGTAGAGGTATGAATATTATTGCTACAGTAAGATCTTGGGCGCAGGCAGGTGTAGAGCCTGAAATTATGGGAGTAGGTCCAATATATGCAAGTAAAAAAGCATTAGAAAAAGCTAATTGGAAAGTAAGTGATTTAGAGCTTATAGAAGCAAACGAGGCTTTTGCCGCGCAAGCAATGTCAGTTATTAAGGAATTAGATTTACCTAAAGATATTGTAAACGTTAATGGTGGAGCTATAGCTTTAGGACATCCAATTGGGGCATCAGGAGCAAGAGTATTAACAACTTTACTTCATGAAATGAAAAGGACAAGTAGTAAAAAAGGTTTGGCAACTCTCTGTATTGGCGGAGGTATGGGGATTGCAATGTGTGTTGAACTTGATTAAGGGGAGAGTCAAATAATATGAGTCGTATAGCAATTGTTACAGGTGGAACTAGAGGAATTGGTAAAGAAATAAGCACAGCGCTGAAAGCAGAAGGTTATACAGTTATCGCAACTTATAATAGTAATGAGAAAGCTGCAGAAGAATTTCAAAAGCAAACCGGTATAAAAGCTTATAAATGGGATGTAGCAAATTTTGATGAATGTATAAAAAATATCAATAAAATTAAAGAAGAATTTGGTAAGCATCCGGAAGTTTTAGTAAATAATGCAGGTATAACTAGAGATAACATGCTTCATAAATCATCATTTGCAGATTGGGATGATGTAATTAAAACTAATTTATATTCATGTTTTAACATGTGCCATGCAATAATTCCTGCAATGAGAGAAAATAATTTTGGAAGAATAATTAATATAAGTTCTATTAATGGTTTAACAGGTCAACTTGGTCAAACTAATTATTCTGCCGCAAAAGCTGGTATGATTGGATTTACCAAAGCACTGGCTAAGGAAAGTGCTATAAAAAATATAACTGTAAATGCTATTGCTCCAGGATACATTGGAACAGAAATGTTAGCTTCCATAAAAGAAGATGTATTACAAAATATAGTAAAACAGATTCCAGCAGGAAGGCTTGGAACTCCAAATGAAATTGCTAGAACAGTTTTATTTTTAGCTTCGGATAATGCAGGGTTTATTACAGGCTCAGTATTATCTGTGAATGGCGGGCAATATATGTAATACCAAAATGGTAGAATGAAAGTAGTGAAGGAAGTAAAAAAAATTGGTCTTAAAAAACTTGGAAATAAAAACCTATATGTATTAATTATAGGTGACAGCGGAGCAATCCTAGTTTATTTCAAGGATTTTAAAGTAGAAAGTAGAATTTATCTTCAAGACTATTCACAAGAATATATTGATCAATTTATACAATTAATAGGTCAAGATAAGAAAGCTCCTATTTACATTCTTCTCGATACCATTGACCAAACTTATAATCTTCAATCTCTTCCAGCGGTTAATGCTTTTAGTATAAATAGCTTAGTAAAAAAGCGTTTAGAAAGAGAATTTCCAGAAGATATATTGAAAGGTAGTATGTTTATTGATCGAGCTACTACTGGTAGAAAAGATTGGAATTATTTATTTATCGGGGCGCCTTTAAATCCCACAATACTTAACTGGATTAATTTAATTGTTAATCTTCCAAATGAATTAAAATCTATTTTGCTTTTACCAGTAGAAGCCCAAAATTTAATAAAATTATATAATCAAAAAAATTATGATAAAACCTCTAAACCACCAACAATTCAACTCTTAGTATTACATACAAAAGTTTCAGGAATCAGGCAGGTGGTAATAAGAAATGGTAAAATAATATTTACCCGCTTGATTTCAAATGGTGAGCAAGAATATGAAGATGTGATAGCAGGACAATTTGAGCAAGAAATAGTAAATACTATTCAATTCATTAACCGAAATAGTAATAAAGAAAACGATAATATTGAAGTTATAGTTGTTTGTTCAACAGATATTAAAAAATTTCTAGCAAAAAATAATAATTATAAAACTTTTACACCTTATGAAATTGCAAAATTTTTAGATATAAATAGTAATGTCTTAGGAAGTGATAGATTTGTTGATGTTGTAATGGCTTCATTAGTTGCTTTTGAGCCAAATATTCTACCTCTGCATATTAAAAAAACTAAGTTACTATATTTTTTCCATGAAGCGATAAAATATAGTAAGCTTATTAGCGCTTTTGTTTTTAGCTTAATTATTGTAATTATAGTCAATTATTTTATAACTACTCAAACCTATAATCAGCAAATTGATATAAATCAGATTCAATTAGCTGAATTTTTAAATAAAATTGAAACCAGAAAGAAACAAAGCAGAATAAATGAAGAAGATTCAATAATTATTAAAGAAGTTACTAAATTATATAAATCTCTAACTACAACAAATATATCACCATTACAAGCATTCAATAAATTTTATAAAGCTTCTAAAAACAATGTAATTGTAAAAAGTTTTGAATGGAAATTAGAAAATGCAGCAAATAATTTAACAGGTAATCAACCTAATCCTAATCCAGTTCTTCTGCCAAATAATGTAAGATCCGTTAGCAATTTTTCTATTAAATTCACTAATACGGGTTCATCATATCAGGAATTATTTGCGAACTTTGAAAAATACATTAAAGATTTAGAGAAAGAATTTAGTGATTACATAGTAGAATATACAAGAATAAATCAACAGATTACTTTTCAAGAACAAACTCAAGAAATTCCTGTCAGTATCACTATAAAAGGGCCAAATAAATGAAATCGCCGACACCGGAAAAAAATCAGGAAAATGTTCAAACTGAGCAAAAAGATAAAAAAATTCTTTATACTGATTTACAAAAAAAATTCGGGGTTAATGTATTTATTGCGTTGGTCGCACTTATAAGTTTTTTATCAACAAATTCTTACTTAAAAAATTTAAAGGATGAAAAAATAAGTCGTGCAAATAGTTTACTAATTCAAGTAAGTACCGCTCAAAATGATTTAGCTGTTTTAGAAAGAAATATTAAAGAATTTGAAGAAAGTAAAAAGTTATGGCAAAAAATAAAGGAACAAAATTCTAAAAGAAATGGTCTGGATTTTGATCTAGCTCGAACTGTAATTAATGGAGTTAACAAAAGTAAATTTTTGTCTTCCTCAATTGATATAAATATAGCGCCACCATCTATTAATCTTAATGACCCAAATTATCGAGTTGGAATAGAAAGCGCAGAAGTTGACGTTAAATTTAAAAATATGAGTGACATTTTATCATTTGGTATTTTAGGGAAAATTACGTCAAATTTTGAAGGCTTTGTTACTTTTAAATATTTAAAAATTGGACGAATTACTGAATTAAATCCTCAATTAATAGAATCATTAAAGAGAGGGATTTATCCAGAAATTATTGAGTGTAGTGCTCAATTCACATGGCAAAATTTAAAGGATATAAAAAAATGAAATCCTTTTTTGTTATGTTGTTTTTTATAAAATTATGTTTCGCAAATGAAATTGATAATATCACGAATGTAAGTTTACCAAGCAATTCAGATGTAAATAATGATTTAAAAATTGATATAGATGAATTGTTTTCTGAAAACGCTCCAAAGAAAGAAAGCTCTTTAGCAACACCTGCGCCTAAAACTGAAACTGCTGTAGTTAAATCAAAAGAAGAAACTCTTATTTCTCCATCAATTAATTTACCTAAACCAAGTGAGACACCTAATAATATTTCAGCGCCCACTATAAAAAAGGAACCTAAACCTATTATTATGCCTCCTACCAATAATACAATTGATAAGGAGTTATCACTTCCATCCTCTGAAATTAAAGATAGTAAACTACCATTAATAAAAGAGAGTGAAAAAGTTGTACCAAAAAACGATAAAGCTATTGAACCAATTCTAGAATTACCTAAGATAAAAACTGACTCACAAACTTCGTCAACTCCAATAATAAAAGACAAAGAGAAAAAAGAGGAATTACCTATAATTAATAATATTTTAAAAGAAAATAATTCTATAGAAGATAGTAAAATTTCTCTTCCAATTATTGATCTATCAACAAATAAGGAAGGTCCTGTTATAAAAGAGAAAGTTGAGGTTAAAGAAACTCCAGTTATCTCGACTACCCCTCAAATTATACAACCTCAACAAAATAATGTGGCCGAGGATAAAAAAATAAAAAATAAAGATTTACAATTTGAAGGGTTGTTGCAACCTTCTGGTCAGAAACCGAAACCAACTCAAAACATACCTAATAATGCTTCTACAACTACCTCAACAACTATTCCATCAGTTACAAAAGACTCTAAAACTTCAGTTGAGAATAAAAATGATGGAGCCAAATATTTAGTAATAGTTACCCCAGATAAACTTTGGGAAAATTCAATAATGTTTAATAACGGAGAAATTAATCAATTACAAAATGCTTTAAATGATTTTCTATATGGTTATACTCCTACTGCTATTAGCTCTAAAGATGGTAAAGACGCACCTAAAATAAAACGTTCTAAACATAATATAAAACTATCGCTTAAGACTATTTTATATTTCTCTCAAACAAATTGGACGGTATGGATTAATAATTTTAAAATTAACTATAAAGATAAAGATAAGCCACTTGCAGGTGGTTTTAAGATAGTTAGCGTGTCACCTAATAGCGTAACTTTAAATGTTAGAATAGATGAAAACACCGAATTGCCAATAAACAGAGACGATTATAAAGATATACCAGGAGAAGAGGTAGAATATAGTCATAATGATAATTATATAGTTATTAGATTGTATTTAAATCAGGTGTTCAATTCTAAAACTTTGAAAATAACTGATGGGGAATATTAATGACTAAAACTGCAATAGAGATATCAAATTTGACAAAATCTATTGATGGAAAAGTTATTTTAAACAATATTAATTTAAATATAATTACAAATAAGATTACTGCATTAATAGGTTTAAATGGAGTAGGGAAAACTACTCTGATTAAATCCATACTAGGTTTGTTAAATTTAGAAAATGGATACATAAAAGTATTTGATAAATCTTTGCCTGATGAAGCCTCTAGAAACAAAGTAGCGTTTTTACCTGAAAAATTTTCACCTTCTTCTTTTCTTAAAGGAAAAGAGTTTTTAAAAATAGCGCTATCTTTTTATAAAAAGGAAGACAATATCAAATTAGCGGATAAATATTTAGGATTATTAAATTTACCCGAGGATATACTTAATTCTGCGGTTAATAAATATTCAAAAGGTATGTCACAAAAATTAGGTTTATTATTTATTATTTTAAGTGAATGTCCTATATGGATTTTAGATGAACCGATGAGTGGGCTCGATGCTTTGTCTCGCCAAGAAGTAATAAATATAATGATTGAGCATAGAGCAAAAGGTGGTACAATATTTTTTACCTCACATTTAATCCAGGGATTAGAAAAAATTTGTGACCAAATAGCAGTTATGGATAAAGGTAAAATAATATTTTCTTCTAGCCCAAGTGAGTTAAATTCGTTATATAATACACAAAATCTTGAAACAGACTTTTTGAAATTATTAGGATATGCATAATTATTATATTTTTTTTAACAACTCTTGTAACGTTTATGAAGTTATAGAAGAAAAATTTAATTTTTTTGCTTTTATTTTCAGTGAAATTTGGCTTCTCTTTAATAAATTTTTTGGTTTATCAATTTTATTTTTTATTTCAATTTTTCTAATTAAATATCATAAATTTTCTTTAGAATTATATTTTGCTTTTATAATATGTTTCAAAGTAATTTTAGGTTTATATGCACCTGATCTACTTAAATTTAAATTAAAATTAGAGGGCTACCAATTAAAAGGAATGGTATTATCTTCATCAAAAGAAACAGCGTTACAGCGCTATTTAGATTATTTTAATTAAACTTAATTAAATTTATTTCAATTTTTCACAAGCATTATTAATTCGATTACAAGCTTCTTTTAAAATTTCCTCACTTGTTGCATATGAAATTCTAAAATAGCCGTCCATCCCAAATGCAATACCTGGAACAACTGCTACGTTTGCTTCTTCTAAGAAGTAAGTAGCCACATCATTTGAGTTTTTAATTATATTTCCAGCAGGAGTTATTTTTTCAAACATTCCTTTACAATTTGGAAATAAATAAAATGCTCCTTCCGATTTAATACAGGAAATATATTTAGAAGCATTTAGTAGTTCTACAACTAAATTTCTTCTTTTTGTAAAAGAGTTTCTCCATTCTGATAAGAAACCCTGAGGACCTTTTAATGCGCCCAAAGCTGCCGCTTGAGAAATTGAAGCGGAATTTGAAGTTGATTGAGATTGAATAATTGACATAGCATTTATTAATTCTTTTGGTCCCCCTGCATAACCAATACGCCAACCTGTCATTGAATATGATTTAGAAACACCATTTAATGTTAAGGTTCTATCAAAAAGCTTTGGTTCAACTTCTGCAATTGTATGAAATTTTAAATTATCATAAATCATATATTCATAAATATCGTCTGAAAGAATATGAACATGTGGGAAATTTAATAAAACTTCACTAATAGCTTTTAATTCCTCATAACTATAAGTAGCCCCTGTAGGATTACTTGGAGAGTTTAAAATTATCCATTTAGTTTTAGGTGTAATAAATTTTGCTAGATCTTCAGCTTTTAATTTAAAATTATTTTCTTCTGTGCAATTAATAAAAACAGGAATTCCTTGTGCAAGTGATACGATATCAGGGTAAGAAACCCAATAAGGTGAAGTAATAATAACTTCATCTCCTGGATTAACGCTTGCCATTATTGCATTGTACAATACTTGTTTTCCACCTGCGCCTACAATAATTTGGTTTAATTCATAATTCAAATTATTATCATTTTTAAATTTTTCTTTTATAGCTTTCTTTAGCTCAGGAGTACCATCAACGTTTGTGTATTTTGTTTCCCCTCTTTTAATAGCTTCAATAGCTGCTTCTTTAATATGATCCGGGGTATCAAAATCAGGTTCACCTACACTTAAAGAAATAATATCAATTCCTAAAGCTTTTAATTCATTAGCCTTTTTACTTACAGCTAAAGTGGGTGAGGGTTTTATATATTTTAATCTTTCAGCAATCAAGGACATGTTAAACCTAATTTAAACTTTTATAAGCTCGACTATTATCTAAGAAAAAAATAAATTGTCTATAGGTTGTTAAAAGTTTTACGCTACTTTTTCAATATGTAAACGTGTAAACACTTCTATAATACCTTCCATAAGCTGTTCAATCATTTGATCAGTATGGAATGGTGTTGGCGTAATTCTTAACCTCTCAGTACCTTTTGGTACAGTCGGATAATTAATATGTTGTACAAAAATATTAAATTCTTCAAGTAAAATCGTAGAGGCTTCTTTACAAAGTACTGGGTTGCCAATCATTATAGGAATAATATGGCTTTCATTTTCTATAATATTAATGTTTTGTTTTTTAAGAAGAGATTTAACTTTATTTACAGTTAAATGAAGTAATTCCCTTTCTTTATTACTATTTTTTAAGTAACGAATACTTGCAAGAGCTGCTGCAGCTAAAGAAGGTGGTAAAGCGGTAGTAAAAATAAATCCTGAGGCATAACTACGAATTGCATCAATTATGTTACTATTTGCAGCAATATATCCTCCCATAACTCCAAAAGCTTTTCCTAATGTGCCTTGAATTATAGTAACTCTGTTCATTAAATTTAAATGTTCGCCAATGCCTCCACCATGTTTTCCATACATACCTACTGCATGTACTTCATCCATATAAGTCATAGCGCGATATTTATCAGCAAGGTTACAAATTTTTTCTAAAGGTACTATGTCTCCGGTCATTGAATATAAAGATTCAAAAATAATAAGCTTTGGTTTTTCAATATCTACAGATTTTAATAATTGTTCTAAATGCTCAACATTATTATGTTTAAAAACATATTTTTCAGCGCCACTTCTTCTTATTCCTTCAATGATAGAAGCATGATTATCTTGATCGGAAAAGATAACTAAATCTGGAATAATTTTACTTAAAGTTGAAATAGTTGCGTCATTAGAGACATAGCCTGAGGTAAATACTAATGCTGATTGTTTATTATGAAGCGATGCTATTTCATATTCTAAATCGACAATAGGAGAATTAGTACCTGAAATATTTCTTGTTCCTCCTGCTCCAGTTCCCATAGCTTCAGTTGTATGCATCATTGCATTAATGACATCACTATGTTGACCCATACCTAAATAATCGTTACTACACCAAAGAGTAATTTCTTTATTATTTTTTTTATTAATTGCCAAAGGAAAGCGTCCATTAATTCTAGAAATGTTTAAAAAATTTCTGTATCTGCCTTCTTGTTTAACTTTTTCTATAGCCTCTTTAAAGTAATTATCGTAATTAATTGGTCTAATATTTTTCATACATAACACCTGATGAATTTTATATACTTTTTTCTGTTAAACAGTTAAAAAATATTATATTTGCAAATATAAACACTAAAACCCCATTAATCTGATGAAGAGAGCCAAAAGCTACAGGCACTTGATATAAAAGAGTTATAATTCCTAAAATCATTTGTGCTACTAGAAGCACTACAAAAATTGAATAAGTTTTACAAAGCGTTTTATTATTAAGCCTTAAAATTTTAAAATATAAAACTAGGCTAAATATGAATAATCCGTAAGAACTTATTCTATGTAAAAACTGCACAGATGCATGGTTTTCTAAAAAGTTAATCCACCAAGGATTTAAATGTAAAATTTCATCGGGTATAAATTTTCCGTTCATAAGCGGAAATGTATTATAAATTAACCCTGCATCAAGCCCTGCTACAAAGGCACCAGTTAAAATTTGTAAAAATACCCAAGTAACTAGAATTAAAGACAATTTACTATATTTGTTAAAAAAATCAAACTTTTTAGGTAAATATTTTATAATTAAATATATCCAGCAAAATATTCCAAGAATTATAATTGCTGTTCCAAGATGAAGAGCAAGTCTATATTGGCTTACATGAGGATTATCAATTAAACCACTTTTAACCATATACCAGCCAATGAAACCTTGAATGGCACCTAAAATTCCTATTCCGATAAAACAATTAATAACATTTCTAGGAAAAGCTTTTTTTATAGCAAAAAAGATAAGGGGGATGAAAAAAATGAAACCGGTTAATCTACCTAAAACTCTGTGAAAATATTCAAGAAAATAAATGAATTTAAATTCTTTTAAACTCATGCCTAAATTAATTTTATTATATTCAGGTGATGTTTTGTATTTATCAAATTCTTGAAGCCAATCATATTCTGACAGAGGAGGAATAATTCCAGTGACTGGTTTCCATTCAACTATTGATAAACCAGAATCAGTAAGCCTTGTTACACCACCAATAAATATCATGAGTATTATCATTACAATACATAAAATAAGCCAGGATAAAATTTGTGATTTGTACTTTATATTTATATTAAGTAAGCTATTATCCATATATATTTAGGATTTATAGGTTGTACCATGCAGAATAATGAGAACATTACATTAAACTTTGTAAAATTTAAAGAACAAAAACAATTTATTTTACCTTGGGTAAATATTTCTATTTTTGCTCTTGCTGTAGCAGGTGTGTTTTCAATTTTAATAGTGTTTTTAAGAACACCTTATTTGCAAAATTTTTTACCTAAAGATTTATTCTCTAATAGCTTAGCGGTACACGTAAATTTATCAGTTTTAGTATGGATGCTTGCAAGCCTTGCCATGTGGTGGAGTATATATTTAAATTCCTCAAAAATAATTAATTTAGGTTCAGCAATTTTATCAGGGTTGGGAGCATTGATAATATCATTATCACCCTTTTACAATTTTGATAAACCTGCTCTTATGAATAATTATGTGCCGATAATAGACAACCCATTTTTCTTTATGGGGTTATTAATTTTTTTAAGTGGAATATTAATTATAAGTACAAAAGTAGCAGTAAACTTCATTGTTAGTTTTAATTTTAAAGATATAAATTTTAATATAGCAGCTTCTAGTAGCGTAATTGTAGTATTAGCTTTATGCAGCTTAGTTGCTGCAAATAATCAATTAAAATTAATACCAGATTCTTCAAATATAAGTAAATTCGAAGCTTATGAAATGCTTTTTTGGGGGTTTGGACATATCCTTCAATTTGCTTTTACTCAAGGTTTCATAGGAGCTTTGATTTTAATCACCCTAAAAGATAAACAAATAGGAAAGGGTGAAGGCTTTTTAATAAACCTTCTCTTATGGATAAATTGTTTAGTAACCATTTTACCTTTGAAAATTCAGATTGCTCAAAATGACTTACTTAAAGATTATGTTGTAGTTTATACTAATCATATGAAATATTATGGCGGTATGGTTCCTACTATTTTCATGATCTATAGCTTATTTAAATTAATACAAAATAAGCCAAAACCTTTATTTAATCTTTATACCTTAAGTATTTTCGGTTCTATTCTATTATTTAGTGTAGGTGGTTATTTAGGTATGCAAATTGTTGGAACTAATGTCAAAATTCCTGCGCATTATCATGGTTCAATTGTTGCAATTACAATAATGTTTATGGGTTTTTATTACTTTTTATTCGAAAAGCTTTTTGATTTAAAATTTAATAAATCTGCCTATTATCAAATAGGTTTATATGCCTTTGGTCAATTAATGCATATTACGGGGCTCGCAATATCAGGGGGTTATGGTGCTTTAAGAAAAAATCCTAACCAAGTTATTGATTTTAAATTAAAAATCACCATGGGAATCATGGGACTTGGAGGACTTATTGCTATAATTGGGGGCTTGACATTTGTTATAAATATGTTAAAATATATCACAAATGTTAATAAATTGTATACTAAAAAATAAATATTTATGTTAAATACATAAAATTCAATAATTTGGGGTTTTGCAATGGCTGAAAATAAAGGACCAACAAAAGGATTCTTTGAAAGGATGAAAGATGCCGCAGGTGAATGGGCAGCAAAACAAGCTGAGAAGCTTATTTTGGCTAGTAATCCTAATTTAAAATATAATCAAAATTATCAGCCACAAGACACTGATGCAAAAATTTATGCACGTGACATTGTAAGAATGAATACACCTGGTTCTGGATTAGTTCATTCAAAATCACATAAACTTGAGGAGCTAGGTAAACATAAAAAACCAGTATTTGATGCCTTAGATTTAGCTATGCCTTCATTAAGTAAAGATTTAGAGCGTGATAGATCAAAATTATACGATGGGTTAGATTTAGATATGCCGTTCCTAAAAAATGATAAAGAGAAAAATCCTATATTAGAAGATGAGAAAACTGCAGAATTTGATCATTTCGCAGAGTTTTTAAAAAGCCTTGAGAAATTAGATGAACTTAGTAAAGATAATGATAAAACTTCTGAAGAATTAAAAGATTTATCAATATTAGAAGATATATCTTTTGATGATACTCCTAAAAAATCTTCAGAGAAAAATAAAAAACTGACTGATGATTCAGAGAAAAAGGCTTCTAAAGTTACTAATAAAGGTGGGAAAAAAGCTGCAAAAGCTTCTAAATTACCTATAGATAAGATTGAGAATGCCGCTGAAATTGAAAGCCCAAAGGCTGCTACCTCTAAAGAAAAAATGGAAGAGAATAAAAGAAGAAAGAAAAATACTGGGCAATCTGAAGCTTAAAATATTAAAATATCCTTCACTTAATCTTATAAAAGTGTTAATATATTAATAGGTTAACGCTTTTATATTATCTAAATGCTAGCAAGATTTATTAAAAGGGTTGTATATATAACGCTTATACTACCTTTATTAATTATTATATATCTAATATGCAGCAACATTTACGAAGTAAATGAGAACAAAAACACATTATTAAAAAGCAAAGTAATTTCACAAAACATTGATTATTTAAAATCCTTAATTATTAATCTTTCTCTCGAACGTACAGAAGGTTACATAAATTTAGTAACAGATGACGTATATAATATTAAACTATTTGAAAAAACTGATTTTAAATATGAAGATATACTCGCAAGTTTCTATTTATTAAAAACAGATGAAACGGTAGTAGATAATTATATTAAAAAAATTAAAGCTTTAAGTAAGAAAAAAGATCACTATATAAAAACGCGTGAAGTTGATATTCAAAAAATAAATCTCTGGTTACAGCAATATACAGATGTAATTCAAAATATTAGTAATCTACCATTATTCTCACAAAGTTTAGATATTACAGAGCTTAAAATTACTGAAAAGATATTGAATGATACTTGGCATCTAATTTTACTTATCGATTTAGAAAGAGCATTAGTAACAGGAGACTTATTTTTACAAAGTGGTAATTCTTCTACTTTAAAACGTGATCTTAAATCAACAGAAACTGAGATTAGTAAATATTGGAATAATATTCACAATTTATCTGTTCGTACAAATGATGAAAACTTTCCCTTAATGCTTGCGAATATTGAAAAAATGTATTTCTACAAATTTTTAAAACTTAAACAACATGCGCTTAGCAATCATACAGCCTTTGACCAAAATTTTGACTATGAAAAATTTTTAAATGTTTCACAAGAAGCTTTATTTAAATTTATTGAATTAAAAATATATTTAGAAAATTTCCTTCAATCTCGTATAACAGAAGCTTTAGAAAATTATAAAGTTGTCTTTCTTAAAAACCTTTCGTTTTTATTAGCTTCAATCGTTTTGTATCTTTTATTAAGTAAAATTGTATTTATGTTATTTTTATTTAAAATCAGATATTACATAAATATTAGAAAGCCTACGAAATCTTATAATTATCAAATTCAGTTAAAAGAACTCTTAAGTCAAATTTCAAATAGTTTAAAAGCCTATGAGAAAAATGATGAAGCCATTTCTAATCCTGTATTAGAAATTATGAATAAAATAGAGGTGTTATTCCATATACTAGTAAAAAATGAAAAAGGTAGTAAGGAATTTTATGGAACTTTAATAGAGCTAAAATCAATTGCTAGAAATATGCTAACTCTCGAGCATAATCAAAAAATTCTTTCCCATGATGTAATCCTAAAGAAAAGCGTACATAACTTGCTTAGTTTAATTAAGAAATTAGATGAAGCAAGCCTTGCCAATGATAATGGCGCACAAATTTTTAATGAAAAATTTATAAAATAGTATACATAATTAAAATTAAGTTTAAAATTTAATAAGATCTATTAAATTTATTTAAATTGATGAAATCTTTATAATTTTTATGGCTAATAAAAAAGATAAAATTGCAATTGCTTTAGAATATGACAAACTCAGTGATGTTGCACCAAAAGTAACGGCAAAAGGTAAAGGGGTATTAGCTGACAAAATTATTGAGCTAGCTCAGAAATATAATATTGAAGTCCACCAAGATAAAGAACTTGCAGAAATATTAGGAGTTTTAGAACTTGATTCAATAATACCTATGGAAGCCTACATGGCGGTAGCAGAAATTCTTTCTTATATATATGATAAAAAGAAAAAGGACGAATCAAATAATGAAGGATAAAATCACTGAAAATCTTGATAAGATAAAATCTATTTTGCAAAGACTTGATATAAATAATTTAGAAGAAGGTCAATTAAATAACATAACTCTTATACGTAATAAAATAATTGAAACGGTAGAAGAAATAAAACTTTTACCTGAAATAGAAAGAGAAATATATTTAGAAGAAATAAATAAAATTTCTTCACAAATACAAGACTATATTTTGCAACTCCAATTAATGCGTGATAAATATAAAGATACAATATTAGATACTCAAACCAATATGAAAGCTTTTAAGCTTTATGAGCAAACTCAAAATAATGGCAATGAACAGAAATGAACGTTAGTTACTACAAATTCATTTTAAGTTTTATTATAGTTATCTCTTTAATTTTAATACTATGGGTAATTATAAAAAAATCTTTTTTAAGTAAGTTTTTAATTACTGGAAATGAGAATTTAAAATATTCCTATCATTTTTTAGATAATAAAAATAAGATAGCAATAATAAATATGAATAATAAAAAATATGTAGTTCTTTTAGGAAGTAACAACATATTACTTGATATTATAAATGAGTAGTAAATGAAAAGATTTTTAGCGTTATTTGTGGTTATTTTAGTTACTGGCTGTATAACAAAAATTAAACATAAAGAAGATGTCATAATTGAAAAAACAGAATTTGAAAAACTGCGCGGTTGGCATCAAGATAATTTAAATGAATTTTGGCCAAGTTTTGTTAAATCGTGTAACAAATTATTAGTGCTTCCTGAAACAAAAAAATTACACATAGGTAACAAATATTACGCTGGTAGTTTAAGAGACTGGCATTTTGTTTGTAGGCACGTAGTTTCAGCTCAACCTCATGACTATAGAAAATTACTGGAAGATTATTTTGATGTTTACAAAGTAAAAAGCTCAAAAAAAGATACAGGTTTATTTACTGGTTATTACGAAGCTAATCTTAATGCTTCACCTAAGCCAACAAAAAAGTATAAATACCCGATATATGTAATGCCACCAGATAAAATTAAAAATATTCCTTACTATACAAGAGAAGAAATTGAAAAAGGTGCTTTAAAAAAGAAAAATTTAGAACTTTACTGGACAGATGATAAAGTAGAATTATTTTTCATGCATATTCAAGGTTCAGGAATATTACATTTACCTAATAAAAAAGCAGTACGTATAGGATATGCAGGGCAAAATGGTCATCCATATGTTGCGATTGGCCGGGCTTTAAAAGAAATGAAAGCAGTACCAGATAACGATTCATCGGCTGAAACAATTAAAAGGTGGTTAAGACATAACCCTGAAAAAGCTGATTACATTATGAATAAAAATCCATCTTACATATTTTTCAGAGAAGTTGATGCCGTAGATGGGCCTATAGGTTCACAAGGTGTTGAGCTTACATCACTTCGCTCAATCGCTATAGATAAAAAATTTATACCACTCGGTGTTCCTATGTGGATGGAAACAGTAATTCCAGCTACTGCCTATACTATGGAAAAACCTGTAGGTTCAATGGTAATGGCGCAAGATACGGGTGGGGCGATAAAAGGCGCAATTAGGGCAGATGTATTTTTTGGTCATGGTAAAAAAGCTGAATTACTCGCAAGTTCTATGAAATCAAAGGGTAGATATTTTGTATTAATTCCAAAAACAGTAAATATAAGAGATTAATGAAGAAAGTTACAATTTATACTGATGGTGCTTGTTCAAAAAATCCAGGTCCTGGAGCTTGGGCAGCTATATTAATTTATAATAATAGCGAAAAAATTGTTAGTGGTTTCGCGCCTGACACAACAAATAATCGTATGGAACTTATGGCAGCGATTGAAGCTTTAAAAGCTTTAAAAGAAAAATGCGAAGTAAATTTATATACTGATAGCCGTTATGTTAAACAAGGCATTACGGAATGGATTGAAAAATGGAAGCGTACCAATTTTAAAGATAAACAAAATGTTGATTTATGGCTTGAATTAGATGAGATATCTAAAAAGCATGAAATTTCTTGGCATTGGGTACAAGCTCATAGTATTCACGAATTAAATAATAGGGTTGATGCTATTGCAAGAGGTGTTGTGAAGCAATATTTAGCAGAAAAAGTATAAATGAATTTTAAACATTTTAACAAAAGAAAAATAAAGCAAAAAATTTAAAATCGCTTGAATATTAGGTTGCTTTTATTAAGTATATAATATTAGACTATTATTAATTACCATTCCAAATTTTTATCAATAAAACATGTATAAATACTTAGCTTACCTTTTAATAATCCTATTTTCTTATTCAGCGATTGCTGAATCACAAATAGATCTTGATGATGACGAGACTAAAACAATTTTTTATAAAAATATGCTAATTGATGGACACAGAATTCATCTCTTATCTTTTAATACTTCCGATAATGAAATAAGAATTGTTAAAGCTCATAATATAGTGAATGGACGTGAAAAATTAGATTCTATAGCTAAAAGAAATTATGCAGATGCAGCTATTAATGCCAGTTTCTTTGAAATGAATAATGAAAATGACGGCGCTCCTGCTGATATTTTGAAAATTGATGGCAAATGGGTAGGATATGAACCAGGTAAATATTCAATTATAGCGTGGAACGATGGTAATTTTATATTTGATATTCTAAACATTGAATTAAAACTTTGTTCACTTCAAAATGATTGTGTAAAAATCGATCATATAAATAAAAAAGATATGGTTGGAGTAACATTATTCAATGATTTTTATGGTAAATATGTTTTAGAATCTTTACCTAAATATCCGCATATTGTTACAGATATTCAAAAACAACCAGTATTGCCTAATGATGGAGAAATCCCAATAGGTGATGGTTTTGTTGCAATGATTCCAAAAACTAATAAAGATCTTATTAAAAAAATGTGGGGCGATTATAAAATTATAAAAACTGAGTTTAATTTAAAATATAATACTAATTTAAATATTGATAAATTTGATAATATCGTTTCTGGTGCGCCATTACTTATTGCTGAAGGGAAACCGGTTGCTTCAAAATATGTAGGAGATTTACCAAAAAACTTTGTTAATCATCATCATGCAAGAACAGCCATTTGTAAAATTGATAATACTTTTAACTTAATTGTAATTGATAATGATTATAGTAACAGCTTTTATAAAATGACAATTAATGATGTATATGAAACATTAAAATCCAAAGGTTATTCACGTGACTGGATTTATAAAGCTCAATATAGCGAAATTCAAAAAGTTATTACTAAAGATAATAAAATAACTTCAAAAGGTATGTCGTTAAAAGAATTAACGGATTATCTTTTAACACTCAAATGCGACTGGGCTATTAATCTAGATGGTGGTGGATCGTCTAGCATGTATTATGAAGGAAAAATTGTAAATAACCCAACAGGTGATAAAGACGAAGGTAATGGAATAAAAGCACTTAGAAGAATTTCTGATGCAATTATTATAAAGAAGAAATGGTACTAGAAATATGCATTTAGGTTTATATCAGCACTATAAAGGCAATTTTTACAGAGTTATGGCAGTAGGTAGGTTAGAAGAAACTTTAGAAGAAGTAGTAATTTACCATGCTATGCAAGGTAACTATGAGGTTTGGGTTAGACCAATAAAGGTTTTTAATGAAACAATTGAAATTGAGGGAAAGGAAATTCCACGATTTAAGTTTATTAAACCTTTATTTTCTGAAGCGGAAGTTTTAATTTCATAAAAGGAGTTTTTTATATGAGAAATAAAATAGAAAATAATAAAAGAAATACTTCTAAATCTACACGTTCGATGGATTTTGCGCTTTGTGCAATGGTTTTAGATTATCCTCCTTTTGAAATAAGAATGATACAAGAAGAAAGAGCGAAAACTAAAGTTAAAGCTCCAGAACATCTTAATTTCCATATTCTAGGTTAAGAACTCTAAATATAAATAAATTATAAATAGACAAGTTTTTATAAATAAATATTATACGTTTTTATAACTTAAAAGCGTATAATATTTATGATAGCGAAAGCAAAAACGGTTACCTTTAAAGGCTTGCAAGCGATTGGTGTAGATGTAGAAGTGCATATGTCTAGCGGCCTTCCTGCTCTTATAATTGTGGGGCTTCCTGATAAAGCGGTTGCAGAGTCAAGAGAGCGAGTAAGAGCTGCTCTTCAATCAATTGGCCTTGCATTACCTCCAAAAAGAATAACAATTAATTTAGCACCAGCAGATCTTTATAAAGAAGGTAGTCATTTCGATTTACCAATCGCAATTGCTATGCTTACTTGTATGGGAATTGTTCCTCCTGAATATCTTAAAGAATATGTAATAGCAGGTGAGTTATCGCTTGATGGAAATATAAACCCGGTAAATGGTGTATTACCCATGGCAATGTTTGCGGTTAGTCAGCATATGGGATTAATATGTCCTGAAGGAAATGGAAAGGAAGCGGCCTGGGCAGGAGATTTAAAAATACTTTCTCCTTCTAATTTAATATTACTTTTAAAACATATTAAAGGAGAAGAATTACTAAATCATCCTAAACTTAATGAAGATGTAACAGAAGAATTTACTAAGCAATATAATTTAGCAGATATTAAAGGTCAGAAATTAGCAAAACGCGCACTTGAAATTGTAGCAGCGGGCAGACATAACATGTTAATGATAGGGCCACCAGGCGCAGGCAAATCAATGCTTGCAAAGCGTTTGCCTAGTATCTTACCTAAAATGACAGCAGAAGAAATATTAGAAACAAGTACAATTGCAAGTATTTCAGGTTTAATTGCTGATGGAAAACTTCAAAGTGAGCGTCCATTTAGATCTCCACACCATTCTTGTTCAATGGCTGCTATGGTTGGTGGTGGAATTGGTAATAAGGTAAAGCCTGGGGAAGTTTCACTTGCACATAACGGAGTGTTATTTCTTGATGAATTGCCAGAATTTTCACGAGTAGTATTAGATGCACTAAGACAGCCCATTGAATCTAGGGAAGTTTTAGTATCACGTGCGCAAACACATGTAACCTTTCCTGCAAAATTTCAACTTATAGCTGCTATGAACCCATGTCATTGTGGATATTTAAATGATGTGGAAAGAGCTTGTAGTAAGGCACCGCGTTGTTCTGAAGATTATACTAATAAAATTTCAGGACCAATAATGGATAGAATAGACATATATGTAAGCTTACGTAATTTATCTTTAAAAGAAATAAATGAAGCAAGTGAAGAAAAGGAAGAAAATAGTAGCGAGGTATTAGCAAGGGTAAAAGCCGCATTTGAGATTCAAAAAGAAAGATATAAAAATTTATCTATTAATTTTAATTGCGATTTAGAAGGCGAATATTTAACAGAGTTTGTAAAACTTAATAAAGATGCAAAAGAGCTGTTAGAAAATGCGATGGAAAAATTAAAATTAACTATGCGCGGCTATACAAGAATTATGCGAGTTGCGAGAACAATAGCTGATTTATCCGCAGAAACAGAAATAAATAAGTTTCATATAGCAGAATCTATAAATTATCGTAATTTAAATTTGCAAGCAAAACTGCGGGACTTGGCGTAGTTGAAGAAAAGAAATAAAAAAAAATCGAAAAAAAATGAAAAAAATATGAAAAAGAGTGTTGACAGTAAGTAATCTTAAATGTATAAGTTGGGAACTCGAATACAAAAAAGCTGTTTAAAAAGTTTAGAAAAAACATAGGTAGTGACGCTTGTGAGATTTTCCTGAATTTATTCAGGAACGTTAATTTTTAGGATTATAACTTGAGAGTTTGATCCTGGCTCAGAGTGAACGCTAGCGGCAGGCCTTACACATGCAAGTCGAACGGACTTACTAGCTTGCTAGTAAGTTAGTGGCAAACGGGTGAGTAACACGTGGGAACCTACCCAATAGTCTGGAATAACAGTTGGAAACGACTGCTAATACCATATATTCTCTGCGGAGGAAAGATTTATCGCTATTGGATGGGCCCGCGTCAGATTAGGTAGTTGGTAGGGTAATGGCCTACCAAGCCAACGATCTGTAGCTGGTCTGAGAGGACGAACAGCCACACTGGAACTTAGACACGGTCCAGACTCCTACGGGAGGCAGCAGTGGGGAATATTGGACAATGGGCGCAAGCCTGATCCAGCCATGCCGCGTGAGTGAAGAAGGCCCTAGGGTTGTAAAGCTCTTTTAGTAGGGAAGATGATGACGGTACCTACAGAAAAAGCACCGGCTAACTTCGTGCCAGCAGCCGCGGTAATACGAAGGGTGCTAGCGTTACTCGGAATTACTGGGCGTAAAGAGCGCGTAGGCGGCTTATTAAGTTGGAAGTGAAATCCCAGAGCTTAACTCTGGAATTGCTTTCAAAACTGATAGGCTAGAGAATAGTAGAGGATGGTGGAATTCCTGGTGTAGAGGTGAAATTCGTAGATATCAGGAGGAACACCGGTGGCGAAGGCGGCCATCTGGGCTATATCTGACGCTGTGGCGCGAAAGCGTGGGGAGCAAACAGGATTAGATACCCTGGTAGTCCACGCTGTAAACGATGAGTGCTAGATATTAGAAATATATTTTCTGGTGTCGTAGCTAACGTGTTAAGCACTCCGCCTGAGGAGTACGATCGCAAGATTAAAACTCAAAGGAATTGACGGGGACCCGCACAAGTGGTGGAGCATGCGGTTTAATTCGATGCTACGCGAGAAACCTTACCAGGCTTTGACATGTCGATCGCGAGAGCAAGAAATTGCTTTCTTCAGTTCGGCTGGATCGAACACAGGTGTTGCATGGCTGTCGTCAGCTCGTGTCGTGAGATGTTGGGTTAAGTCCCGCAACGAGCGCAACCCTCGCACTTAGTTACCAGCGGATAATGCCGGGGACTCTAAGTGTACTGCTCGCGATAAGCGAGAGGAAGGTGGGGATGATGTCAAGTCATCATGGCCCTTACAGCCTGGGCTACACGCGTGCTACAATGGCGGTGACAACGAGATGCAATAGGGCGACCTGGAGCAAATCTTTAAAAGCCGTCTCAGTTCGGATTGCACTCTGCAACTCGAGTGCATGAAGTTGGAATCACTAGTAATCGCGGATCAGCATGCCGCGGTGAATACGTTCTCGGGTCTTGTACACACTGCCCGTCACGCCATGGGAGTTGGTTTTATTCGAAGTCGGTGAGCTAACCGCAAGGAGGCAGCTGACCACAGTAGAATCAGCGACTGGGGTGAAGTCGTAACAAGGTAGCCGTAGGGGAACCTGCGGCTGGATTACCTCCTTTCAAAGACAAATTTTGGCGTCACTACCTTTGTTTTTTCTAAGCTTTTTTGTTTCATCAATTTAAGGTATCAATATGAAAAAAAAATTGTTAATTCTCCAATTTTTTTTAGCTCTTATTTCAATTTCTAGTATATCTATTGCTGATAATCAGATCACATCAGTTGAATCATCATTAAAAAAATTACTTCCTAATGAAAGAATTAGAGTAAGATATGTAAATAATAACGTAGCGCTTCATGGTGAAGTTTCTTCACAAGAAGTGGCTAGAAAAGCTATTGAAATTGCTTCTGAATACGTTAGTGAAGAAAAAGAAGTTATTAACATGTTGACCGTAAAATATGGTCAACAAGTTATGTTAAAAGTAAAATTTGGTGAAATAAGTAGAAGTCAATTATCAGATGTACAAGCTACATGTGGACATTCACCAAAAACATTAACAACATGTTTAGACAGTTTATCAAAAAAAGGCGTATTTAAATTATATGCTGAACCAAGTTTAGTAGCTATTTCAGGTGAATCTGCTCAATTTTCATCTGGTGGTGAAATTCCTTTACCTGTAACTGATGCAAATGGTTTAAGAACAGTTTCTTATAAACCATATGGAATAAGAATGTCATTTACACCAAAAGTTATTACAGCACAAAATGTAAGAATAAATGTTGAATATGAAGTTTCTGAGATTATCAAAACAAATTCCATATCTACAGCAGGTGGTCAATTACCTACATTTAATAAAAGTCACGCATACACAACTGTAGAATTAGCTCCAGGTGAAAGTTTTATGATAGCTGGAATTATAAAAGATAATGCAGATTTATCAGCTAAAAGAAATGGATTGTTTTCAATGTTATCAGGTGTAATGTCACCTCAAAGCTCATATGAACAAAAAGAAATGGTAATTTCAATTACTCCATATTTAGTAAATCCTGCAAGTTCAGATAACATTAAATTACCTACTGATAATTTTGAAGCTGAAACAGAATTAGATAAGCTTTTAAGTAAAAAATTAGGTGAAAAAGATTCTAATAAATCAAGTTTTGTTTTAGATTAAAAAAATCTAGCAAAGGTTTTTATTAGTATATATAATAGGTGATTAATATATCTGTCTAACTAATTTTAAATAAGTAATTTGTATGAAATCACTTGCTATTCTAATCACTTCAATATTTATCTTATCCAGTTGTGTAATAAGCGACACATCATCAAGTTTTGGCCAATATAAAGCAACTAAATTATATAACAAAACAGATGAAAGCGTAAGCTTCATTGTTAGTGATGATGAATCATTTTTAGATCTTCAAAATTGGCTTAATACTGATGATACAAAATATCATGCTAACTTAACTTTAGGCTTTAGTAAGCAATTAAATAAAAAAGTTACTTCACTTTTAAATAAGAAAAAAATAAAGTTTACAACATCAAAACATAAATCTGATCTTTTACAAATCGAGTTGTTTAGTGAAATAACTCAATTAGTTAAGTGTAAGGATAATTCGTTTGGATGCGCTAATAATAGTAATTTACTTAATATGGTAAGAGATAAAAATCAGCTTATTTCTCCAAGTGTAAGTAAAAATGTAAAATCTTACACATTAAACTAATAATTACTTAAAACATTAAATTAAAAGGCTTTAATTACATCGCTAATTAAAGCCTTTTTTTATGCAATAAATTTTATGTCATACTTACTTTTTCTTTTTATAAAAACTAAATTTTTCATAGAGATTTTTTAATTTTTATAAATATAAAGTAACTCAAAATTCAATTAGAAATAAATGGTTGAAAATAAAGAAAACTTAATATAAAACTGCAAGAGTTATAACTAAGAGGAGTCTCTCAAATGGATAAAAATTTACAAGGTATTTTTGATAACGTAAAAGCATATTGCGATAATAATTTTAAATTTGATTTTAATCCAGCAAATCCAATTGTTAGATTACATGAACCAACATTTTCTCATGAAGAAATTAATGTTGCAGTTGCAACAATGCTTTCAACATTCGTAACTATGGGAAAGCAAAATCGTGAATTTGAAGAATTATATGCTAAAAAATTCGGCCATAAATATGGTGTAACAAACAACTCCGGTTCTTCAGCAAATTTACTTGCTGTTGCAACACTTGCAAATCCTGCAACTCCAAATCATTTAAAACCAGGTGATGAAGTAATAGTACCTTCACTTTCATGGTCAACTACAGTTTGGCCACTTGTACAACACGGATTAGTTCCTGTGTTTGTTGATTGTGATTTAAAAACATTTAACTTGGATTTAGAAAAATTAGAAAAAGCAATTACTCCAAAAACAAGAGCTATTAAATTAGTCCACGTTTATGGCAATCCATGTGATATGGATCCATTACTTGAAATTGCAAAAAAACATAATTTATTTGTAATTGAAGATTCTTGTGAATCAATGGGTGCAAAATATAAAGGTAAATATGTAGGAAGCTTCGGTGATATCGGAACCTTTAGCTTTTTCTTCTCACATCACATAACAACTCTTGAAGGCGGAATTTGTACTACCGATAATTTTGATTACGCTGAAACAATGAGAGTATTAAGAGCTCATGGTTGGTCAAGAGAAGCAGATGAAAAACAAAAATATATCGATATGTATCCAGAAATTGATCCAAGATTTATTTTTATTAATCATGGTTATAATGTAAGAATAACAGAAGTTCAAGCTGCTATGGGTAAAGAGCAATTAAAGAAATTTGATGCAATTGCAGCGCGTCGACGTCGTAATGCAGAATTATACCGTAAAGGCTTAGAAGAATTTAGCGATTTATTCCATTTCCAAGAAGAAATGCATGATAGCGAATCAACATGGTTTGGTTATGGTTTAGTATTAAAAGAAAATGTAAAATTCGACTTAAAAGAAATAAACGCTTACCTACAATCTAATAAAATTGAAACTCGTCCAATTATTGCAGGAAATATGACCAAGCACCCAGCGCTTAAAATGTTTGATCATAGAATTGCAGGCACTTTAGAAAATTCTGATAAAATTATGCAAAGAGGATTTGCATTTGGTTGCCATCATGCAATTAATGATGAAGGTTGTGCATATGTAATTGAGCAAATTAAAAACTTTATCAAAACAAAATATGAAAGCACACAAGAATCAAATCAGAAGGCATTTGTGTAATGGAAAAGAAAAAATTATTAGTTTGTGGTGCTACCGGTTTTATCGGTAGAAACATGTTGGAATATTTTAGCAAAAATCCAGAATATGATGTTCATGGTGTACATTTTAATCGTCCAAGTTATGATGTCCCAAATGTAACATGGCACAATGTTGATTTAAGAGACCCAATCTCTGTAAATAAATTACTTGAAGGTGTAGAAATAATTGTTCAGGCGGCCGCAACCACTTCTGGGTCAAAAGATATTGTAACAAAGCCTTTTATCCATGTTACTGATAATGCTGTAATGAATTCATATCTATTCCGCGCAGCTTTTGAGCATAAAGTTAAGCATGTAATTTTCTTTAGTTGTACAGTAATGTATCATTCAAGTGATATACCTTTAAAAGAAAGTGATTTTGATCAAAATAAACCACTTCATCCAAGATATTTTGGCGTAGGTAATACAAAAATTTACCTTGAAAAAATGTCAGAATTTTTTGCAAATATTGGTGAAACAAAATTTACAGTGCTACGTCATTCAAATATTTATGGTCCACATGATAAATTTGATTTAGAAAGAAGCCATGTATTTGGAGCAACAGTTACAAAAGTGATGCGTGCCACAGATAAAATTACTGTTTGGGGAACTGGCGAAGAAGAAAGAGATTTATTACATATAAATGACTTAATTTCTTTCACAGAGCTTGCAATTAAAAATCAAGAAGCAAAATACAGGCTTTATAATTGTGGCTATGGCAAAGCAGTTTCAATTAAAGAACTTGTACATAAAATTGTAAGTGCATCTAAAAAGGATTTACAAATTGAGCATGATTTAAGCCAGCCAACAATTAAAACAAGCCTATGCTTAGATTGTAGTTTAGCTAAAAATGAACTTGGTTGGGAGCCGAAAGTTGAATTAGATGAAGGTATTAAAGAAACTATTGAATGGTGGGCAAATAATATTGACCCAGAAAGTTTACAATTAAAAACTTCGCTTAAAGAAAACGCATAAATTTAAAATTACTTTGGGGGATATATGACCTTTTACAAAGATAAGGAAGTATTAGTTACAGGTGGTACAGGTTTAATTGGCCAACCTTTAGTTAGAATGTTAGTAGAACAAGGTGCAAAAGTAACAGTTGTGTCACTTGATGATCCTTCACGTGCGCCACAAGGAGTTGAATTTGTTCGTGCGGATTTAAGAGAATTTTCTAATTGTTTAGATGTATGTAAAGATAAAGAAATAGTCTTTCATCTTGCAGGTGTAAAAGGTTCTCCGGCAATGACCGCAAAAAGACCGGCAAGCTTTTTTGTGCCAACAATTAGCTTTAGTATAAATATGATGGAAGCTGCTCGTAGACAGGGAGCTCAGCGTTATTTATTTACAAGTTCGGTAGGTGTATATTCTCCCGCAGAAGTATTTTATGAAGATGATGTTTGGAAAACTTTTCCTTCACCTAATGATCGTTTCGCAGGCTGGGCAAAAAGAATGGGTGAATTACAAGCAGATGCATATAAAATTGAATATGGCTGGGATAAAATTTCAATAGTTCGCCCTGCAAATGTTTATGGTCCATATGATAACTTTGATCCAAATAACGCAATGGTAATTCCTTCATTAATTCACAGAGTAATGTCAGGAGAAAGGCCACTTGTAGTTTGGGGTGATGGAACGCCAGTAAGAGATTTCATATTTGCAGATGATGTTGCACGTGGAATGATGCTTGCTGTTGAACAAGGTATTAGTGAACCAATTAATTTAGGTAGTGGAACAGGGGCTACAATTCGTGAAGTAGCAGAAATAGTTTGTAAAAACGTTCCAGGCGGTGAAGTTGAATTACAATTTGACCCTACAAAACCAAAAGGTGATGCAAAAAGGTTAATGGATATGGAACGTGCTAAATCTTATGGTTTTGAATGTAAAACATCACTTGAAGAAGGTATTAAGAAAACTATTGATTGGTATATTAGTCATAAAAGCCAATTAGAAAATAGATATAATGCTTTTACAGAAGCAGCTCATTTACCGAAAGAAAAAGTTGAAGCATGAAAAAGGTAGCTTTAATAACAGGTGGCGCGGGCATGATCGGCACAGCTATTGTCGAAGCCTTCGCTTTAAATGGTTATGATATAGTTTTTACATATAATAATAATGAAGAAAAAGCACGGCTTCTTGCTAAAGAACTTGAAGTTTCCGGTAGCAAAGTTTTTCCTAAAAAAGTTGATTTAAAAGATAATAAAGCAATAAAAGACTTATTCTCATTTATTGAAAAGCAATTTGGTAAGTTAGACGTTATAGTAAACAATGCAGCTTATTTTACTACCGAAAGAAAAGCTTTTCTTGATATTTCTTGGGAAGAAATAGACGAATATTTAAACACTAATGTAAGTGCTGTAATTAAAATTTGTCAATTAGGGACTGAGTTACTAAAAAAAAGCGGTAAAGGAAATATAGTTAATTTGTCATCAGAAGCCGGTAAGTTTGGCGGTTTTAAAATGAGTGTATATGCAACTACTAAAGGTGCATTAAATACTCTTGTAATAAGCTTAGCACGGGAACTTGCAGATTTTAATATACGTATTAATAATGTCAGTCCTGCAGTTATTGCAAATGACCACAACCCGCCACCAAGTGACGTAATAAAAACAATTCCTTTAAAAAGAGCAGGAACGCCAGAAGAAGTGGCAAAACTAGTTTATTGGCTTACAACAGATGATGCAAGTTACATAACAGGTAGTACTATTTCAATAACTGGTGGTAGATGATTAATAAGCTAAACCATATCATTGATGAATATATTCAAAAATATAATCTCTCTTGTTCAATTTATATTAAACTTGAGGAAAATATTATTGAAAGAACAAACGGTTTAGCTGACAGAGAATTAAATAAGCAAATCACCCTAGACAGTTTCTTTCCAATAGCCTCCATTACAAAAACTATTTTTACTGTTACCTTTTTAAAAGCTTTAGATTTTTATAAATTTAATTTAAGTGTAATTGATAAACCTTTAAATTTAATTGTAGGAAATGATTTTTGGGTAGGATATAAATTAACCCCTCCTAAATGGTTTAATGAAATTACAATTAAGCAATGTTTATCTCACACTTCAGGCTTACCATGTCTTTCTGATGGTCTAGAATTTTGGTCTTATCATCACGAACATTTAAGTTATAAAAACCAGTTAAAGTTACTAAGTGAATTAAAGCAGGAAAATAAAGGGCGTTTTCATTACAGTAATGCAGGTTTTTGGTTAGTTTCAATTATATTTAAGCATCTTTTTAAAATTCATTGGTATGAATTTGCATTAAAGCATGTGTTTGAACCTTTAGGGTTAAAAGAGATTTATTATTTAAAAAATTCTACTCGAAATAACCCTCTAAATCTTCCAGGTAATTTATCTTATGCCTATGGTTATACTTATGATAATAATCAATTTACTAAATGCAAAGATTGGTCACTGGATTTTGCAGGACCAGCCTATGGTTTAGTAAGTAATATTACACAAATTGCAAAATTTTTTAGCGGTTTTTTAGAAGGTAATTTACTTACGAGTAATTCAAAAAAACTTATGCTAACGCCAATTGAATGTGATTATGGATTAGGAATAAATATTGTAAAAATGAATGGTAAAACAGTTTATTACCATAATGGCGGAATGGATGGAATGAGCTCAAGTGCAAGATACATTCCTGATAAGAACGCTACAATTGTTATATTAGGAAATTCTACTTTTGATTATACAGAATATGTAAAAGGTTTAGTTAATGAAAAAAATCTTTCTCCGAATAGTCTAGAAGAAGAATTAGAGGAAGCTCTATATAAGAAACTTCCTCAAATGAAATTAAATTACATTAATTCTACAATCTATAAACTTACAGAAGAATTAATAAGTGCAATTACAAAAAGTTAATTTATTGTGAGACTAAATTTTTTGCTAAATATGCTTTATAAACTTTTGTAATTCCTTCTTCCAAGGTTACTTTTGGTTTCCAGCCTAAATTGAATAGCTTATTAGAATCTAATAACTTTCTTGGTGTACCATCTGGTTTAGAAAGGTCTTGAACTATTTCGCCTTTAAAGCCAACAACTTTAGCGATTGTTTTAGTTAATTCTAAAATACTTATTTCTGCCATTGTGCCAACGTTTATTATTGATGCATCATTATAATTTTGCATTAAAAAGATAAAAGCATCTGCAACATCGTCTGCAAAAATAAATTCTCTTAAAGGTTTACCAGTTCCCCAAACAATTATTTCACTGCTATTTTCAGTTTTTGCCTTATGAATTCTTTGAATGAGAGCAGGAATAACGTGAGAATTTGTAGGGTCAAAGCTATCATTAACACCATATGCATTAGTAGGCATTGGTACAATAAAATTCGTTCCATATTGACTTCTATATTGCTGACACATAATTATGCCATTAATCTTAGCAGTCGCATAGGCAATGTTAGTTGGTTCAACGCTTCCTGTCATAAAGCTTTCTTCTTTGACAGGCTGTTCTGCAAATTTTGGATAAGTACAAGCTGAACCTGGAAAAAGTAATTTTTTTACACCATTTAAATAAGCGTAATGAATTACATTTAATTGCATTTGAGTATTATCATAAAGGAATTTACCACCAAGGGTACTATTAGCAATAATCCCACCTACAATTGCTGCTAGATGAAAGACATATTCAGGTTTATGTTCTTCAAAAAATTTTTTAACAGCTAGTTGATCGAGTAAATTTAACTCCTTTGAACTTGGTGCAACTATATTGTTATAGCCTTGTGTAATCAGCATTTCGTATAAAGAACTACCGATTAACCCTTTACTTCCTGTAATTAAAATTTTGCTATTTTTATCCATGATGTAATCTCAAAATATATTAAATTGAGCTTTATAATAATTAATTTGTTTAACTTAGCAATCATAATTAAAAGCGCTTTAGGTTAATAATGTAAATCAATTGACACAGAAATATATAGGTGCTATTTATTTAGCGTTTTTAAAGTTAAAAATAAGTCTAATTTTTATGCAAAATATTGATCTTACAAAAAGACTATATCGTTCAATGCTTCTTATTAGAGAAATTGAAGAATATATAGTTAAAGTTTATTTTACCGATGTAATTAAAAGTCCAGTTCATTTATCTATTGGCCAGGAAGCTGTTGCAAGTGCAGTTTGTGATGTTATGAATCATGATGATTTAGTTTCTAACACATACAGATGCCATGCAACTTACATTGCCAAAGGTGGTAATTTAAATGAAATGATGGCAGAATTATATGGAAAAAAAGATGGTTGCGCTGGTGGTAAAGCAGGCTCAATGCATTTAATTGATATTAAAAATGGTGTTCTTGGTGCGTCTGCTGTAGTTGGAACAACAATTCCTGTTGCAACTGGTTATGCTTTTGCTTTGAAGCAAGAAGCTAAAAAAACTGGTAAACAAAGAGTTGTAGTTGCTTTTTTTGGTGATGGCGCAACAGAAGAAGGTTGCTTTAGTGAATCAATTAATTTTGCGGCTTTACATAATTTACCAATTTTGTATGTTTGTGAAAATAATGGGCTTGCAATTCACAACCCAATTCAAAATAGATGGCCAACTGATAGAATAGTTGAAAGAGTTGGAACCTACGGAATCATTACTGACCAAGTTAAAAGCGGTGATGTATTTGAAATGAGGGATAGGACCCAAAAATTAATGAATTTTGTAAGAAGTGGTAAAGGACCTGCGTTTATTGAAATAGATACTTATAGATATAAGCAACACGTTGGCCCTGCTGACGATTTAAACGAAATTTATAGAGATTTAACTGAATATAATAAATGGTATCAAAACGACCAAGTTGACCGTTTAGAAAAAATGTTACCAGAAGAAGATGTAGTTGCTATCAAGAATGAAGTGCAAGCTTTAGTAAATGAAGCTCAGCAATTTGCTGAAAAAAGTGAATTCCCAAAATTTAATGATTTATATAGTAATGTCTATGCTAGCTGAAAATGTAATTGAAGAAGAAAAAACAAATTTAAGAGAAATAACATACGCTGAAGCTATAAGAGAAGCTACTCTTCAAGAAATGAAACGCGATGAAAGAGTATTCTTATTCGGGCTTGATGTTGATGATCATTTAGGTATTCAAGGTTCAACAATAGGTTTAAATAAAGAACTTGGTAGCGATAGAGTGTTCGGTACGCCTCTTTCAGAAGATGCAATGACAGGTGTGGCAATTGGTGCTGCTATGGCAGGTTTAAGGCCTATTCATGTCCACATTAGAATGGATTTCGTATTGCTTGCAATGAATCAGCTTGTAAATATTGCTGCAAAAGCCCATTACATGTATGAAGGTCAGGTTAGAGTTCCTCTTGTAATAAGAACAATGATAGGACGTTCTTGGGGTCAAGGTGCTCAACATTCCCAAGCTTTACATTCGTTATTTATGCATATACCGGGACTTAAAGTTATAGCACCGTCTAATCCGCATGATGCAAAAGGAATGCTTATTGCTGCAATTAGAGATGAAAACCCAGTTATATTTATTGAACATCGCTTACTTTATAATACAAAAAACTATGTAAGCAGCGATTATTATTCATTAGAAATTGGAAAAGCAAGAACCTTTACTGAAGGAAAAGATGTAACTATTTTAGCAGTTTCACATATGGTGATTGAAGCTTTAAGAACGCAAAAATTACTAGAACAAGTTGGAATTAGCGCTGAGATAATTGACCCTGTAACTCTTTATCCTATGGATTACGAAACTGTAAGTGAATCATTTAAGAAAACAAAACGTTTACTTATTGTTGATAATGCATGGCTTACTTGTGGATTAAGTAGTGAAGTTATGGCTAAAATGATTGAAATGTTACCTGAAGGTATTGATGGTAAGCCATTAAATATGAAAAGAATGGGTTTTGCTCATACCCCATGTCCTACTACAAGAGAATTAGAAGATTACTTCTACCCAAATGCTGTTACAATCGCTGAACAAGCTTATCAAATGGTGACTGGCAATAAATTAGATGTAAGCAAATTAAGTTTAGAAGACGCAAAAGAAATTTCTACATTTAAAGGACCGTTCTAAATGAATTTACCAAAAATTTCGGTTGTAACAACCGTTAAAAATGGTGCTGAATTTATAGAAAGAGCTATAAAAAGCTTACTTGATCAAAATTATCCTAATCTTGAATATATATTTTTAGATGCAGGTTCTACCGATGGAACATTAGAAATTGCGGAAAAATACAAAGAGCATTTTGCTTATTTTCATTCTAAACCAGATAAAGGTGCAAATTTTGCTTATAATTTAGGTATAGATATCGCAACGGGTGAATTTATTACCTTCTTAAATGCTGATGATTATTATGAAGGTAATGTATTATTCGAAATTGCTAAAACATACGAAGAAAACCCTGAAGCAATGATAATTAGTTGCCCTACAAAATTTGTGGATGTAAGCGACAAAATTTTAAAAGAATTTAAGGGTAGCGATTTAGATATTACTTTAAAAAGAATGATGAGACCTTGCCTAACTAATTGTCGTTTTTTTAAAAAAGAATTATTTCAAATATTAGGTAAATTTGAAGCACAAGATAGTAGTGGAAATTACTTAATGAGTGCTGATAGAGAGTTCTTAATTAGATGTGTAGCAAATAGAATTAAATATGCAAATACTAGCGATAATTGTTATTACGCATATTTAGTCCATGCTAATTCATCAACACTTGCTCATAATGTAAATAACATCATTAAATGCCACAATCAGCATATGCGAATAGCAGAAAGATATTTTGATAAATTTCCTGATAAAACCGAGCGTAAAATTATGAAGCGCTTTTTATATAAAAGCCATCGCCGTCTTGTTTATTATAACATGATACATTTTGAGCTTAAAAAAGTTTTTAAGCTAATTCTAACTTTTCCTTTTAAGTATTTATTTAAATAAACCTGGTTTCCATATACTAAAATAAATTTAGTTATAGCACATCTTCTTTAATATGCGTTTTGTAAAGTTAAATTCCTTAAAGTGTCTGTTTGAATTCTAAGGGCTTTACTTTGATATAGCCTAAAAATCTCTTTTGCTTTATCTTTTGGCCATGAAGTTAAACCATTTTTAGAGACGTTAATATTATATAAGTCATCTAAACAATTTACATTTTTAAGTGTAGTTCTTAGGTTTTTATAAGTTTCAAAAGAATAAGGTATATTATCATCACTGGTATTTTCTAAAGTATCAGAAATTTGAGTGCTTTCTTCATTTACTTCGACTTTAGGTTTGTTTATTTGAGCTTTAAAATAAATATTTGTAATTTTACCTAAGATATTTGTAAGATCCTTAACCTTCTTAAGCTTTTTTTCAATAATTTCTTCATCTTCATTATTAGGATTATTTATAATCTCACTAAATTTATTTAATAATTTCTCAGTTAAATTAATAATGTAGTCAGGGTTTATATTTGTCATATTTGTTACCTTTTTAATGTGTACTAAATATGTATATAGAAACTAAAATTTTTTAGTAAGGGGGTAGATCAAAAAATGATTCTTTGAAAATCAATAGGTTATAAAATTCACTTTAAAAAGATATATAAATCAAAGAATTAATTTTTAACTTAAATTTTTTGTCCATAATTGCATATAATTTTTATCTTTTTTAACTTTACCATTTGGTTGTAAAGTCGGCCAAGCGAAAGGTAATAGTAGGCCAGTTGGGAGATATGATAGCGAACGTAAAAGGTCATTTTCTGAAAAATAAGTTACACTATTTAATGGATGAGAATCTTCTCTTTCTACTGTCATAAATGATATAATAGAATAATTTTTAAGTTCTTTAGCTTTTTCTTCAATTGTTTTAATTAAAGTTTCAGGTACGCTTTGGTTTCTGTAATTTTCTTCTACCAAAAGCTCACTAATATAATAATACTTTAAAATGTCTTCACCTAAATTTTGGCGAAGTTTTCTAGATACCAGAAGATGATCCTTCTTAAATTTAAAATCTTTAAGTGGTAACCCAATAACTAAACCTACAGCTTTATCATCTTCAAATGCTACAACTAAAATTGTTTCATTTGATCTAGAATAATAAGAAGTATCTTCATTTTCTATATTTGTGCCAATGTAAAGATAAGGATATTCTTTACGAATTTTAAGGCGGAGGGTTTTAATTGTATCAAAGTAACTTGAAGCAGTCTCATTTTGAAAAATTTTATAAGTTATTTCTGCATTAGCAAAACTTATGTTTAAAATAAAAGTTAAAAGAACGATATTAATAATCTTCATTTGTTTCATTATAATAATTACTTTTAATAAAAAATACGTTTCCTAAAGCTTTCTCTACCATAACTCCTTCAGGGAAATAGTAAGGTAGTTTATCCCACTTATCAGTTTTAAAATAAAAAATATTTTTATCTATAAACTCTTCTTTTTCAAGTTTAGGAATAAAATTATCATTAATATTAATCATAAATAAGTAAAGGCCGTTAGATGAAAGATTTGCTAATTTCTGAAGCTTATCTCTTCCAATTTTTCTACTTTCATGATTTGAAAGCATTTTATCTCCATCCATGCCATAATTAAAAAGTGAAACTTCAGGATTTTTTAAATGAACGCTGTCATAGAAGCTTTTTCTGTAAGGAGCTAAAGTGACTTTAGGAGAAATTTTAGTATAATCACCTACGATGGGTTCAATAATAATTTGAGTATAATTTTTATTTTTAGCATAAAGTTTTAATTGAAGAGTAGCTTCTTTTGCATATTCATCTATCAAATCATTTACATGGAAAATACCTGTCTTACCATTTCTTTTAACAAGTTCATCTAAAGTCCAAAATAAAATGGCGTATTGGTATTTTGGATTATAAGATTTTAGATCAGCTTCTGGTAATTCATCAATATAATTAGGTGATTTTGATACATACTTAAATTCTTTTAATACGGTTCTGCGCTGAGATTTTTTTGTATGCCCGTCTTTCCCATAATTACCTGCTCCTAATTCTAAATGAGTCCATCTAACCTGTTTAAAAGGTTTATAAACGCAAGAGGATAAAATAATTATCGTAAATAAGACAAAAAATCTCAGCACAAATAATTTACCTATCTAAGTAATGAGCTTCTTTTACTTTTTCACGCCAGTAATCAAGAAGATCCTGCATAGTTTCTTCAAAAGTAATTACAGGTTTCCAGCCAGTATGATTCTCAAATTTTTTAGTATTTGGAACTTGTAAATCAGCATCAATTGGTCTTAAACGTTCTGGGTCAGTTACTACCTGAATTTGATCTCTTGCAGTTGAGATTGAAATTAAATAATCTAATGTTTCACGAATTGTGCAAGTATAAGTGCCACCAATGTTATAATATTCACCTGCAATCGGGTTTATTGTAACAAGCATATAATAGGCTCTTACAGCATCACGAA
Organism: Sphingobacteriia bacterium; assembly: GCA_017304685.1. Lineage (NCBI taxonomy): Bacteria > Pseudomonadati > Bacteroidota > Sphingobacteriia > Sphingobacteriia bacterium. The sequence goes on from JAFKLR010000004.1 coordinate 333,544, forward strand.
CGTCGGCAAATGTTCTAAGTGAATCAAGATTACCAACTTTTACGATTGGAGCAATCTTACCAGCTTCGATCATCGCAATTTGCTTTGCGAATGTTGATTCAGCAAATACATCACCTCTTCTAGGGCCTGTATGCGTAAACATACGAGTAGTCATAACAATCATATTATAAGCTTCGGCATAATATCTACCAATAAGATCAGTACCTACTTTTGAAATAGCATAAGGTGAAGCAGGGTGGAATGTACATTCCTCATCAATTGGAAGTTTTTCTTTTGGAACACGCCCAAAAACTTCAGAAGAAGCACAAACGTGAATTATAGAATGTGGAACATGTTTTTTTGCTGCTTCAAGAACTCTTGAAGTGCCTTGAATATTTGTATCATATGTATCAAGTGGTGCAGTAAAACTTGTTTTAGGGTAACTTTGAGCCGCTAAATGAAATATGTAATCTGGCTGAGATTCTTTAACTACATATTCCATCGACATTGTATCACGTAGGTCACCATAAAGAATATGCACGCGGTCCCTTTTATTTACACGATCAAGAAGATGGGAAATATTATCAAGTGGGCTACGCCAACGGCACATACCATAAATTTCCCAATCAGTATTTTGTAATAAATAATCGGCAAGATGTGAACCTACCATTCCGGTAATACCGGTAATAAGAGCTCTTGGCTTGTTTGACATACAGCTTATACCTATATAATTTTAATGATAAAAGGATTCTATTTGAAACATTATTTATTAAAATGCGTTTTAAAAAGAACCCTAAAGAAAAGTTAAAAACATCCCTAAACTACTCGTAGTTGAAGATAATGTCAATTGATAAGGTAATGAATATAAAAATTTTATAAATTATTTATAATTAGTATTTTTATTCTTATCTTCTTTCTTAAAAAAACTAGCTTTAGAAATTAATCGAGAGAAAAATCCAACATTTTCTTCTTTAGTATTAGTAATATTTGAAATAGTATTAATATTATTAATAGAAGTTTTATGTAGTGAAGTTAATATTGTTATTTTTTCAATAAATTTTTCTAAATTTTCTAAATCTACTTTATCCCTATGAGAAAATTCTTGCATAAATTTATCCGATGCTTCTTTCAAGGGTAAAGGTTTTAATTCCCTATCTTTGATTGATAAACTAACAATTTGATCTTTTAATTCTACCGTAGTGGCATCTAAATCCTCAAGGTTAGTAAATTTTTTGGTAAGTTTAATAGTTTTTGAGCTACCTGTGTTAATCAAGGTTTTTCCTTCTGTAAATAAATCAATTTGTGACTGTATTATGGAAGTTTCATGATAAGGAAAATATTCGATTACATTATAACCTAACTCTTGTAATTTTTTTGAAATACCAGACATATGTGCTATTCCTATTCTTATTACAATGTTATTCTGAGATGCTTCTTTTATAATTTTTTCAAGCATTGAATTATCCCTTTCATCAACCATTCGAAATTCATTTGAGATCAATTCAGCTTGTTTTATGATACAATTTTTATAAATTTGAAGGCTTTGAGTAAGAGTGGCCAAATCTTTTTCATTTAAATTAATTGAAGCAATTTTTTCTATTTGTTCCTGAGATTTTGCAGTATAAGGAGTATTAAATATTTCAATGATTTTATCTAAATCTTCTTGATTACGTATAGATTCTTTTAAAAAATTTAAGATATTGTTTCTTATTGTACTTATACCTATTTTATATTTTTTTATAAGATTGGCATAACTCGAATCATCTATATTAATTGGAGTTTCAAAACCATTTTCTTTTATAATTTTTCGTAATTTATTACGAGTGGTACTAATTAAGTATTCTATTCTTAAATATTGCTCAGTTTGAGAAGTGACATCGTTTTTAAATTTATAAGCTTTTTCTATATATTCCTCTCCTAAATCTAATTTCTCTAGGCTAGGTATTTTATCATTAGGAAGATTTTTTATATAGGTTTCTACTTCAGGAATAAGAGTTTCTATTTCTCCGGTACCTTCAAATAATATTTTATTATAACCAGAATTTTTTAGTAAAGTTACTAATTGAGAAAAATAACTTAAAAAAGCAATATCATCATGCCTTTCGCCAATTAGTAATATAGGTAATTTGCTATTAGAATTAGAAGATAACATAACTAAGACTTAAAAAATTAATATCAATGTTACATTATAACAATGTTAAACTAATTAGCAAAAAATAATTGAGTAATAAAGTAGTTTGCACAAAGAATTAAAATTGATGAACTAACTACAGCGTTTGTTGTTGCTTTACCTACGCCTTGAGCACCTTTGTCAGAATGAAAACCATGGTAACACCCCATTAATGCTACTATAAAACCAAAAGCAGAAGCTTTAACAAGTCCTGAAATTACGTCAATTGCTTCTAAATATTCAAAAGTATTTTTTAAATAAGGAACTGATGAAAAGCCAAGGCTTCCAACACTAACTATATATCCACCAAAAATACCAATAATATCTGCTATTAAAACTAAGAATGGTAGCATTATAGTCGCCGCCATTAATTTTGGTGAAACTAAATAGTAAATTGGGTTTGTAGAAAGAGTTTCAAGTGCATCAATTTGTTCAGTAACACGCATAGTGCCAATTTCTGCTGCAATAGATGCGCCAACACGACCTGCAACCATAAGGCCTGCAAGAACTGGGCCAAGTTCACGGGTAATAGATAATACCACTACGGTTGCGATAAAATTTTGCGCTGAAAAACGAGAAGCACTGCTGTAGCTTTGTAGTGCAAGTACGGCACCTGTAAATATGGCTGTAATACCAACCACTGGTAAAGAGTAAAAACCAATATCAACCATTTCACGCCAAATATTTTTTGGATAGTAGTTTTTAAAATTAAACCAAGCTTTTACAGCATTTGCAGCAAATAAGAAAACCTTTCCTATTTTTTCAAAAAATAATAAAAAAATTGCACCAGTATTTTGAAAAAACTTTTGAGCATTTTGCATTATTTGCATAACAATTACCTTACTTCTATGTATTCGCGTATTAATCTTTGTCCAAGTCTTGAAAATAATTCAGAGCTTGAAGTTCCAGCTTGCACCAATACGTTGTGAAAATCAATATTCTTTCCAATTATTTCAACAAATTTGCCAATTTGTAAATACTCATCTGGTACTTCTGTAACATCAACTGTAATTAAATCCATAGAAATTTTTCCAACCACAGGTAATTTAAAACCTTCAAAATTTACCCACCCCATGTTACCGAATAATCGCATATAGCCTTCAGCATAACCAATAGCAAGGACTGCAAGTTTTGAACCTTTTTTCATAATATGAGTCGCACTATAACCAACAGGTGAATCTTCATAAATATTTCGAACTTGAATTATAGGAGCGTAAATACTTACTACATTTTCAAGTTGAGTAGGAAGTGAGGCGTATTGATTTTGGCCATAAAGTCCTCTTCCAATCCTTATCATATCAAAATAATATTCTTTACCTAAAAATATTCCCGGAGAATTAGTTAAACTTTTTTTTGCTTCAGGAAAATATTTAGAAATTGTATTAAATTTTTCTAATTGAAATTTATTTAAGTCACTATTTTTATTTTCGCCCCAAGCTAAATGACTTAATACATAATCTATCTTTAAGCTATCGTCTAATTTTGCTTTTACTTTTTCTACATCAATCGAATTAAATCCTAATCGATTCATGCCAGTATCAAAATGAAGACAAGCTTTAAGTTGTAAATTTTTACTTTTAGCAAAGTTTTGCCAAATTTCTAATTGATAAAAATCATTTAAAATAGGGATTAAATTATTTTTTAAAAAATCTTCTTCTTCATTACTAAACATACCGTGAAAAACATAAATAATTGCTTCTGGTAAAATTTTACGTAATTGAATTCCTTCTTCAATATTTGCTACGAAAAACTTACGGCACTTACCAAACTCATATAAAGTTTTTGATACTTCATTCATCCCAATTCCATAAGAATTAGCTTTCACAACCGCACAAAGCTCACTTGGATTTATAAGATTACCTAAATACTTAAAATTATTTAAAACTGCATTTAAATTAACAATTAATTTTGGAATTGATTGGTACATAAATTTTAATATGAAGAATGAGTATTATTTACATAATCAGCAAATTTTGTTGTATCAGCATTAAAGCTTAAGGTAACAGTTCCAATCGGACCATTACGTTGTTTTGCAATAATGATTTCTGTTAAATCCTTTATTTTGTCAAGCTCTTGCTGAAATTCCATATTATCGGTTTGTTTTTTTCTTTGAAGATAATAAAATTCTCTGAAAATGAATAATACGATATCGGCATCTTGCTCAATACTTCCTGACTCACGAAGATCAGAAAGTAATGGGCGTTTATCTTCCCTTTGTTCAACAGCACGAGAAAGCTGTGATAAGGCTATAACCGGAATATCTAATTCTTTTGCAATAGCTTTTAAACCTTGAGTGATTTCTGAAATCTCTTGTACCCTATTTTGCCCTTCAGAACTTGATGGGCGAACTAATTGTAAGTAATCGACAATAATTAGCCCTAAATTATGTTGTCGTTTTAATCTTCTTGCACGAGTTCTTAAAGCAGAAATACTTAAAGCAGGCGTATCGTCAATGAAAAAAGGATATTTAGAAAGTTCTCTATTAGCTTGAGCTAATTTTTTAAAATCATCTTCATTTATATTTCCGCTTCTAAGCTTAGTTGCATTAACTGCAGACATCATTGATAAAATTCTTGTTGTAAGCTGTTCGCCTGACATCTCAAGCGAGAAAAAGCCAACAGCAGGAGATTTTTCCGTAGAATTACTTTTTAAATGATTCTCATATAAAAATTGGCATGCATTTACCGCTAAATTTATCGCAAAGGCAGTTTTACCCATAGAAGGGCGGCCTGCTAGAATTAAAAGATCTGATTTTTGTAAACCCGATAGAAAATGATCTAATCCATTAAATTTTGTAGAAATACCTGTAACATGGTTTCTATTTTGAATAGCGGATTCAATTCTTCTTATTGATTCTGCTAAAGCTGATTTAAAATGAATAAATCCTTTATCAATCGAGCCTTCTGTGGCAAGCCCAAAAAGTTTTTGCTCGCCTGCTTCAATATGAGTTTCTGCGGAAGAATTATAATCAAGATCAAAGGCTGAATTTATGATGTCTTCACCAATATTTACTAACCTTCTTCTTAAAGCTAAGTCATAAATAATTTTAGCATAATCAGCAACATTTACTATAGGACTTGCAAGAGTCATTATTTTATTTAAATAATCTAGGCAGTTTCCGTCTTCAAATCCTGGATCTTTATCAAAGGAGTTTTTTAATACTACAGGTGATACAAATAAGCCCCGGTTAATATGTGAAATAATAGCTTCATAAATACGTTGATGTAATTGGCTATAGAAATGGTCGGTTCTTAAAAAATCACCAAATTTGTAAATTGATTCGTTATCATAAAGTAAGTAACCGATAACAATTTGTTCGGCTTCAACGTTGTGGGGCATTACCCTTTGAATTGTCATATGAATACAATAAAAAATTTAAATAATTTTAAAATAATAACTAATATATATAATCGAAGTAAATATACTAATCAACTAACACATAAGCAGTTAGAATTTTATAATTAATATCTGATACTTTCCTTAACACCACAATGACATGCGAGCTATGTTTAAACATCATGTTATTGTTTTCAAAATCTTCTCTCTTTATACCAAAACCAACATTTTCTTCAATATCAAGTTCAAATTTTTTTACATTAGCCAAGTTTGCAGATTCTAACCAATATTTTATACCTTCTTTGTGATAATCTAACACTTCTTTAATCGCCCTTTCTGCTGTTTTATTATCATAAAAAGTGGAAGCAGCCTTAATATTTGGTTCATTTTTAAGGCGGTTAATTAAATAATCTTCCTTTTTATCTACATGTTTTTTTAAAGTGTGGCCTGCATATTCACCACTTTCATGTGAGGTGAGATCAACCTCATTCTGCTTTAAACTTAATTTTGCAGGTTCAAGTTGCGAGGCTAAAATAAAGAGAAGTAAAATTACTGGCCAAATTAATTTTTTTAGAAGATTATTTTGCATGAAATTATTTAATAAGTTTATCAATAAGAGTATAGTCTTCAGTCTCAATAGCAAGTTTTTTTATTTTTGATTTCTCTCCTGAAACAAACGAAATTTTTGATTTAGGTATTTTGGTAAGTTTACTAATTAAACTTATAATTTCATTATTAGCTTCATTATCTTTAGGTTTAGCATTAATTTGTAATTTTAAAGCAAATTTATTATCACTTAATGGTTCAAGGTTACCAATTTTAGTAACGCTTGCATTAGTAGATATTTTTAATGATAAAATAATTTTTCCTGGGCGTATTTCATAAAAAAAATTCATTATTTACCTATACAAAAGCTACTGAAAATTATATCTAAAATTTCATCAACTGAGATTCGTCCTGTAATTTTTCCAATTTCACTTGCAGCTAATCTCAAATCTTCCCCTGCAAGTTCAATAGGCTTGTGTAATGTAAAATATTCAAGGAAATTAAGGGCGTTAGTTAAATGTTCACGATATCGTGCACGAGAGATAATGGCGCTTTCTTCGGTTATTTCAAACTGAGAGGCAAATTTTTCTAACTCTTTTATTATTTGATCAATATTAATATTATTTTTTGCGGAAATGGTAAGAAAATCATTTTGCTTAAAACTAGAGTCTAAATCAATTTTATTAATTACTTTTACTTTAGGTTTATCATCGGAAATAGAAATTGGTTTTTGATAATTATTACAATCATATATTTCTATTACAAGATCAGCTTCTTCATATTTTCTTTTTGTAATATCAATTCCTATTTGTTCAATAATGTCTGAACTTTCACGAATTCCTGCCGTATCAGTTAAAATAAATTGATACCCTTGGATATTTAAATGAACTTCTATAGCATCTCTTGTAGTTCCTGGAATATCTGAAACTATTGCTATTTCTCTTTTAGCTAGAGCATTAATTAAACTTGATTTTCCAACATTCGGTTCTCCAACAATTGCAACCTTTATTCCGTCGCGGATTTTTTCACCTATATTATTGTCACTTAAATGGTTGTTAATCTCAGCTTTTAAATTTGTGCATAAATTTTCAGCGTCATTAATTATATCTTCAGGAATATCTTCTTCTGGGAAATCGATAAAAGCTTCGGTTAAAGCGAGTATTTGAAGAATAGTTTTACGCCATTCCTCATATTTTACAGCAAGCGCACCATTAACTTGCTTAACCGCTTGTTTTAACTGCATTTCAGTTTCTGCATCAATTAAATCTGCTAAACCCTCTGCTTGAGTTAAATCCATTTTACCATTCAAAAATGCACGTTTAGCAAATTCACCAGGTTCTGCTAATCGTAAAAAGTTTTGCTCATTTAGAATATTTATAATTGTGTTTATTACTGCTTTACTTCCATGAACCTGTAGTTCAATTACATCTTCGCCTGTGAAACTATTAGGTCCTTCAAAATAAATTACAACCGCATTATCGATAATATACATTTCTTTTGGATGTTGTAATTTAAGATAGTTTACATATCGCGGTTTTAGTGTTTTACTAATATTAAACAAGCTTAAAGTTTTTAACGCATGTGATCCAGAGATGCGTAAAATTGCTACTCCAGATTTACTATACGTTGTAGCTAAAGCATAAATAGTTGAATTGTATTCGCTCATAATAATAGAATTAAAAATTTATTATTTACATATTGTTTACAATTATATAGGAAGTTGTATAAAAGTTATAGTTTGAATTTTATGAGAAATAAATATGGCAGTTTATAGAGATAATTCTGAACTTATTGAAAATGTAATAAAAACTAAAGAATCCTCTCTTAATGAGCTACAGAAAAAATTTATTAAATATTTTTATGATCACATCCCTTACGAGGATTTACTTGATCATGACCCAGAACATTATTTGCATTTAGCACTTAATGCCTATAATTTTTTCCAAAAAAAAGATCAAACTAGTAGAATCAGATGCTATAACCCAACAATAATTGATAATGGCTTTACAAGTATAAATACTGTTCTTGAAGTTCATCATGATGATATACCGTTTCTTGTAGACTCCGTTTCCGGCGCACTTATTCGTGAAGGATATAGAATTAGTCAATTAATTCACCCTGTAATAAATGTTAAACGTAAAACTAATGGTGAAATTGAAGAATTATACCATGAATCAGATACTACAAAAAGCTCTACAGCTGAGTCTTTCATGCAAATTCATTTTTATGGCGTTATTGAAGAAAATAACCATAGTGAAATTATAAACTATATATCAAATATTTTATCAAATGTAAGTCTTGCTGTAAGTGATTGGCATAACATGCTTGAAAAAGCAGAAACTTTAAAACAACAATTTGATAATAATAGTGAAAGCGTTGAATTTATTAATTGGATTAAACATCATAGCTTTACCTTTTTAGCGTATTTAGAAACAGAAAATGGTAAAATTGAAAATAAGCTAGGTATTGCTAAAAATGAAGATAAAACTCTTCTTGAAGAAATAATTCAGCAAAATGAAATTGTGCTAAACTTAGGCCATGAAGTAGTGATAACCAAAATTCATCATATTTCTCCTGTACACAAAAATATTAACTTAAACTTGATTTCAATAATTCCAAACGGCAGTAAAAAAGTTTTTAACTTCATAGGCTTATTTACTTCCGCTGTATATTATCAAAGCGCTACTCTTATCCCGATTGTAAGACAAAAAATTGATGCAGTGCTTAAAAAAACAGGTTTTCAAAAAGCTAGCCATAATTATAAAGAATTAGTAGCAATAATTGAAGCTTTTCCAAGAGATGAATTATTACAAATTGATGAACATGCTTTATTTGAAACAGCTTTAAGTATCCTTGCTTTGCATGAGCGACCAAAAGTAAAATTATATATTCAACCAAGCTTAACTAATAACTTCTTAAGTTGCATAATTTTCATTCCACGCGAAAGATTTAGTGATAAATTATGCGCGCAAATTCAAGAATTATTAGCAAGCTACTTCGGCGGTAAAATTGACAGAGATTATTTATTCTTAAATGAATCAAGACTTGCAAGATACCACTTGATTTTAACTGCTATTCCTTCAGCAATAGAAGCACTTGAAGAAGGAGAATTAGAAGAAAAAATAATTGCGTTAACAAGTTTTTGGGATGACGATAGTCATAAAGAATTAATTAATAAACTTGGGCTTGAGGAAGGTGAAAAATATTATTCATTATATCAATCAGCTTTTCCTTATTCTTACCAAGAAGTTTTTGGTGTGTCGAGACTTGCTTATGATATCAAAACTTTTGAAGAAACTATAAAGGATAATCAATTAAAATTTGAACTTCATCAAAATAAAAATACCTTTATTTTTGATTTAAAAATTTATAGCCCTGATAAGCAATTACCATTATCAAGCTTAATGCCTATTTTAGATAATATTGGTTTTCATACAGTAGATAGCTTTACGTTTCCAATTACTCGTAAAGATCATTTAGATACATTATGGTTACATTATTTTAGAGTAAGTGCTGAACATATTGATTTGGAAGATTTTAAACATTATAAGCATAATATTGAGAATATATTAGCCTTAATTTGGGAAGGCAGAATTAAAAGTGATAAATTCAATGCTCTAGTTTTAACTGCCAAACTTTCACCTAGAGAAATTTTGCTTTTAAAATCAATTGCAAAATATGTTAAGCAAGCAGGGGTAGTTTATCCTTTAAATTATGTTGCTACAATTTTTACCTCTCATAGTAAAATAGTTTCTAAAATCATTAAATTATTTCATTATAAATTTTCTCCTGAAGAAAATGACCTTAAAGAATTTGAAGCTACTTTACAGGAAATAAATCAGCTTTTAACTACAGTTAGCGGCGCTGCTGAAGATAAAATGCTAAGAAATTGCATATATGTTATTCAAGCTATGCTTAGAACAAATTATTATCAAAAAGATAGTAATGATGAATATAAAGATTATATTTCATTTAAAGTTAAATCGGCTAATGTACCAACACTACCTCTACCGCGACCATTTGCAGAAATATCAGTGTACTCTACACGTATTGAAGGTATTCACTTAAGAGGTGGAGAAGTTGCAAGAGGTGGTTTGAGGCTTTCAGATAGACATGAGGATTTTAGAACTGAAGTACTGGGCCTTATGAAAACTCAAATGGCTAAAAACTCAATTATTGTGCCAGTAGGTTCTAAAGGTGGATTCATTGTTAAAAGACAAAAAATAGGTGCAAGTAAAGAACAGCAAGTTCAAGAAGCTATAGAATGCTATAAAACTTTTTTAAGTGGTATGCTTGATATTACCGATAATATTTTAGATGGGAAAATAATCCCTCCTAAAGATGTAGTAAGGCATGACAATGATGATCCATATTTAGTAGTTGCAGCTGACAAAGGAACTGCAACATTTTCTGATATCGCAAATTCAATTTCTGCCGAATATAATTTCTGGTTAGGAGATGCTTTTGCATCAGGTGGTTCCCAAGGTTACGATCATAAAAAAATGGGTATTACAGCACGTGGCGGATGGGTTTGTGTTATCCGTCATTTCCAAGAAATGGGTATAGATGTATTTAAGCAGGAATTTACCGTAACAGGTATTGGAGATATGTCAGGGGACGTTTTTGGTAACTTTATGCTGTTATCAGATAATATAAAACTCATCGGTGCATTTAATCATATGCATATATTTGTTGACCCTAACCCTGATTCTAAGAAAAGCTATAATGAAAGAAAACGCTTATTTACAACCCCAGGTACTACTTGGGCAGATTATAATGCTGATCTTATATCAAAAGGTGGAAGAATTTTTGAACGTAAAGCAAAAGAATTAAAGTTAACGCCTGAAATACAAGAAGCTCTTAATATTACAGAAGATGTCATTTCACCAGATAATTTAATTAAAGCCATTTTAACTGCACCAGTAGATTTATTGTGGAACGGTGGTATTGGTACTTACGTAAAAGCTAAAGAAGAACATCCTGAGCATGTGGGTGATAAAGCAAACGACAGTGTAAGGGTTAATGGTGAAGAATTAAAATGCAAAATTGTCGGCGAAGGCGGCAATTTAGGGTTTACACAGCGCGGTCGTATTGAATATGCATTAAATGGCGGTAGAATAAATACTGACGCTATTGATAATTCAGCAGGTGTTGATTGTTCTGATCATGAAGTAAATATTAAAATAGCCTTTAATTTACTTATGCGTTCAGGTAAAGTTTCAGAACAACAAAGAAATACAATGCTTGAAAGCATGACTGATGAAGTAAGTAAATTAGTACTTGCCGATAACCGAGCGCAAAGTTTAGCGGTTTCAATTGAACAAAGCCAAGCACCTAATTTAGTCAATGAGCATGGAATATTAATTAACTTACTTGAAAAAGAAGGTTTATTAGATAGAGCAATTGAATTTTTACCAAGCCACCAAGAAATTGAACTTAGAGGCGCAAATAAAATAGGCTTAACAAGGCCAGAAATTTCTATACTTCTTTCATATAGTAAAATTTCTTTTTATAACAAAATTTTAAAATCAAAGTTACCGGATGATAATTATTTTGATTCATATTTACTTGATTATTTCCCTATTCAAATGAAGGAGAAATTTAAAAGTGATTTAGTAAATCATCCATTAAGAAGAGAAATTATTTCAACAGTTATTATTAATACAATTATCAATAGAGTTGGAGTAAGTTTTACTCATATTACTCTTGAGGAAGCTGGATGTGAACCAAAGCAATTTGCAGAAGCTTTTGTTGCAAGTTGCCAAATATTCGGTATTGATGAATTATGGAGTGAGGTTGAAAACTTACCATTTAATCATAATTTATTGCTACAAAAAAATACCATGTTTAAAACCATGCAAAAATTAATGCAAAATTCAATTTTATGGTTAATTAAAAACATACCTAAAAATTATTCTATTGATGATATGGTAAGAGATTATTCTGTAGCATTTAATGAATTTAAGAAGAGCTTTATTGAAGGGCATAACACATATATTTTTGAATTATATAAATCAGAATTACAAAAATTCTTAGATTTAGGTATTGATAAAGAATTAGCAACAAAAATTGCAGAAGTAGAGATTCTTGCTATCAGCTTTAACATTGTTAAATTTGCTAAACTTAGCGGCTTAAATTTAGCAGAAGCTACTCAAATTTACTTTAATATTGATGAAGCAATTGAATTTGTATGGTTAAAAGAAACCGTACTTACTCTTTCAACTACTTCTTATTGGCAACGTACAGCCCTTAAAAATTTGATTGAAGAGCTTGATAATTTACAAGTGGCGATGTGTATTAGTGTTAATCAGCAACAGCAAAAATTTAGTGATTTAGATAAATTTAATAATTGGCTCATGAGTAATGAAATTAGCATTCAACGTTACCATGAATTTATTAGCCAAATTAAACGCGAACATAAATTAGAAGAATTAGCGGTATTTGCTGTAGCTTTAAATAGAATTAAATATTTATTTGATATTAAATGTGTTAATTAGAGATTAGCGCATTTAATAATTACAAACTCGTTGTTCGGATAAAAGAAGATATTATCAGAATTAATTTATATTGAATA